>DAOUAY010000592.1:0-22161 GCA_034432995.1 Anaerolineae bacterium
ACAACTCCGTCAGTACTTCCAAGGCCATACAGCACCTCCGCAAAGGGTCTTGCGGTTATTATATGCACATCGTACAATCGAAAAAGCAAAATACGCTCTACCCTACAAGATACGGGAGAGCCAGAACTATTAACGACTGTGGTTCCCCTGCTCTCAACAACACTCAATAGGGGGACTATCAGTTTACTCTAGTTGCCATCAACACTCAAGAGGGAGACTATCTAACTTTGAAGTGCTGGATATCTATACCCGTTTGAGCCGGGTGAATACGGCGAGATGACCGGGCATATTAAAAGACCTCGCCACCTGGCTCGTGTGTTATTTGGCACAAAAACCACTTCGGTAGTACGGCATTATGATCAATTGGAGGTTTGAACACGATGCAAGTGTTAGTTACAGGGTCTAATGGTTTGATAGGCAGTGAGGTCGTCAGCTATTTTGCACAGGAAGGACATGTTGTGCATGGGATTGATAATAATATGCGTGCTGATTTTTTCGGTCCGCAGGGAGATACGCGTTGGAATCAGGCGCGGTTGCTGCAGTCATACCCTAATTTCCGGCATTATGACATTGATATTCGTGATCGCGTTGCGATTTTGCGTTGGTTTACGGACTTCCGTCCTGAGTTGATTGTGCACTGCGCTGCGCAACCTAGCCATGACTTGGCGGCGCGGCGTCCATTCGATGATTTCGATGTGAATGCGGTTGGCACTTTGAACCTATTGGAGGCGACGCGACGCAATACGCCCGACGCTCCTTTTGTGTATATGTCAACGAACAAGGTTTATGGTGATGCGCCGAATCGAATACCTCTTAGGGAGTTGTCCACGCGCTGGGAGTATGCTGATCCAGCCTTTGTTGATGGTATTGCTGAAGATTTTCCTATTGACCAATCAAAACACTCTATCTTTGGTGCTTCGAAAGCTGCTGCCGATCTGATGGTGCAGGAATATGGTCGTTATTTTGGTATGAAGACGTGTTGTCTACGTGGAGGCTGTTTAACCGGCCCCAATCACGCGGGAGTGGAATTACACGGCTTCTTGAGTTATCTAATCAAGGTCAATGTGGATGGGGGTGTATACCATATCTATGGTTACAAAGGCAAACAAGTGCGCGATAATATTCACGCGTTGGATGTGGCCCGCTTTATCGCCGCGTTTGCGGAGAACCCTCGCAGCGCCGAAGTTTACAACATCGGGGGCGGGCGGGCGAATTCCTGCTCCATTATAGAGGCTTTTGAGATGGTCATGCAGATTACCGGTAAGCCTATGTATCACGATTACGTTGAGCAAAATCGGATTGGCGATCACATCTGTTACATCTCCAATCTTAACAAGATGCGCGCGCATTATCCGGAGTGGGATATTTCAATTTCACTCGAACAGATTTTTGAGGAGATTGTTGCTGCCTGGCGGCAGCGGGAGGATGTGTGAGACTGCTCATTACCGGCCTATGTGGTTATGTTGGTTCGCGCATGGCGACGCATTTTGCTGAGGTGTCGTCAGGCGTTGAGATCTATGGGATTGACAATCTTTCACGCTATGGAGCGGAGACCTCTATTGCTCGATTATCACGCCTGGGCGTTCATTTGGTGCGTGGCGATATTCGTTTAGCCGCTGATATGGCGGTGTTGCCAGATGTGGATTGGGTCATTGACTGTGCCGCAAATCCTACTGTTTTGGCAGGGGTGGGCGGAAGTGATGGGATTTCGCCGCGTCAGCTGATGCAGCATAATTTGGAAGGCACACTCAATATCTTGGAGTATTGCCGGGAACATAAGGCGGGTCTGGTCCTTTTAAGCTCTAGTAGGGTATATTCCATCTCTGCTCTATGCAATTTATCTTTATCTGAAACAGAAACACGTTTGACACCATTGCCTTCGTCTGCATATCCGGTTGGATTTTCGCTGCAGGGCGTCAGCGAGGATTTCTCCACTGCGGCGCCGATTTCATTGTATGGGGCGACGAAATTGGCCTCTGAACTCTTAGCACAAGAATATGCACTGGCCTTCGATTTCCCTGTGTGGATCAACCGCTGCGGGGTCATTGGCGGTCCAGGGCAATTTGGCCGAGTGGATCAAGGGATTTTATCTTTTTGGGTATATGCCTTCCTATTAGGACATCCTTTGCGTTACATCGGCTTTGGTGGAAGCGGCAAGCAAGTGCGTGATTTCGTGAGCGCCGAAGATGTAGCCGCGTTGACGTGGCGGCAAATACAAGCGCCGTCCCGTGCGATTTCGCGGGTGGTAAACGTTGGCGGGGGGCTGACTGGTGCGCTCTCGCTGTGTGAACTAACGCAGATTTGCCGGGAGTACTTTGGTTCAATGTTGCAGGTAGCCAGCTCAGACGCAGAGCGTCCCTTTGATATTCCTTACTACGTCACCGACATCACTCGAGTATCACAACTATGGGATTGGCATCCTTCGCATACCGGCGAAGCGCTGGCGTTACGTGTTTGTGAATGGGCTGCGCGACATCGAACTTTTGTTGAGTCCTTGATGAATACTAAGTAACCGAGATATTGCGATGCGTGTCTGTTATTTTGGCACTTATCGAGCCGAGTACACCCGTAACAAAATCATGATTGAGGGATTGCGCCGTAACGGCGTTGCGGTTATCGAGTGTCACGAAACCTTGTGGCGTGGTATCGAAGATCGAGTACAGACCGCCAGCGGCGGGTGGATCCACCCCCAATTCTGGTGGCGAGTTCTACGTACTTACATACATCTGTTGTGGAAATACTTCCGTGTTCCCAACTATGACGTGATGGTGCTAGGATATCCTTGTCAGATGGACGTTTTTCTGGCGCGGATATTGACCTGGCTAAAGCGCCGCCCATTAGTCGGGGATGCGTTCATGTCCATCTATCTCGTTGCAGTAGAACGTGAGTTGGTCAGAAATCATCGCTTGACGGGACGACTCATTTATCGGATTGAGAAGTTGGCTCTGCGATTGCTTGACCGGATTATTGTGATGTCTGATGATTACATTACGTGGTTTCAAGGTACTTACGGTTTTTCCCCGGAACGTTTCAGGTTGGTGCTTACCGGGGCGGATGAGCGGGTGTATCATCCTATCGCTGTCAATCCGGATCCTGCTTATTTTACCGCGATGTTTTATGGCACATTTATTTACACGCACGGCGTTTTGACTATCATTGAAGCGGCGCGACAGTTACAAGAATACGCAGATATTCGCTTTGTGCTTATCGGCACTGGGCCACTCAAAGAACGCGCTATGAGTTTGGTAGAGCAGTATGCTTTGAACAACGTTGAGTTTGTTAACTGGATAGAGCCGCATGAGTTGCCTGCCCGCGTGGCAACCGCTGATATTTGTTTAGGCACTTTCGGCGTAACACCTCAGGCGCAAATTACCATCCAGAACAAAATCTATGAAGCATTGGCGATGGCAAAACCTTTATTGACTGGCGATGGACTTACCGTACGTCGTTATTTAGCGCATGGTAAGCATGCATATTTTTGCAAAATGGACGATCCACAGTCTTTAGCTGAAGCTATTTTGTGTTTGCGCGCGGCACCGGCTCTGCGGCAGCGATTGGCTGCAGAAGGATACAAGCTATTTGTTTCACAATTTTCTATTGAGATGCTTGGTTGTTGCTTTCGACAACACCTAATGGAAATGGTGCCTGCCTGACATCAAGGAGTTTGTAGCTATGCCGCAAATCTCGGTTGTCATTCCTAACCTCAATTCGCCGATGATAGATAAGACCTTGACATCTTTGCGGCAACAGGTATTCGATCTATCCCAGGTCGAGGTATTGGTCGTGGGATTAGATGGCCCTGGGTTGGTGCAAGAGGATGCTTTGGTGCGACTGGTTTCTACCGGCACACCAGCCAGTCCTTCCGTAGCGCGTAATATCGGCATCCGTCAAGCCGCCGGCGATCTCATTTGCTTTACCGATGCTGATTGTATCGCTGAACCGGATTGGTTGGCGCAATTCGCCATGGTGTTCGCCGATGACGCGGTCAATGTGGCTGGGGGGGGCGTCACGTTTGTATCTGATAACTATTGGACATTGTGTGACAATCTAAGTTGGTTCCATGAATATTTGACCACAGCCTGCCCTGGCACGCGAGGGCTGCTACCGACGCTCAATCTATGCGTGCGGCGCAAAGTTATCGAAGTCGTTGGAGGATTGAATGAGGATTACCCCAAAGCCGCCGGCGAAGATGCTGAATGGACAACGCGTATGCGCCAAGCCGGATTTCAATTGCACTTTAACCCTCAAGCGGTGATTCACCACCATCCTTCGCGCGCAAGTCTTGCTGATATTTGGCGTCATGCACAAACGTATGGTCGCTACTCTGTTAAAGTCAATGTGGCTTTTGCTGATTTTCTGGACGCACCTTTTATCTTTAGGTCACTGTGGGCGCTTTTGTTAACATCACCAGTGTTGGCTTTTGGTGGAACAGCGCGGATTTTTGCCAGAAACTATGCGGTATGGTCCTATATCCATACGGCGCCGGGCATCCTCTTAAGTAAAATCGCTTGGCTAATAGGCGCCTCGCAAACTTTGTGGAAAATATCGAAATGAGTCGCTTATTCTTACTGTGCGAAGTATAGGCTGATTGGGGAGTTGAAGTCATCTGAAACTCCAGCCAAATGTTATAGTAGGTTACATTATTTCAAACTTAATAAAGTGGCTGTATACTTATCTTATATGATCGCTGACGAACTTCTAAAACTTGCTCTTGTGGTATTAGCTTTTCGCAAAGCAGGAGGGCGCGATGTTCAAGCACAGGGGTCTTAAGTTCGTTGTCAGGATAAGTACTTTAGTAGTAGTTCTGTTGGCAACCGTTCAAGCGCAGGCGCAATATTTAAATCCCTGGTATACTAGTTATCAGATCCAGAATGTGGGTGAGGCGCCAACAGATATTCACGTAGATTACTACAATTCTGCCGGAGTTTTACAAGATTCAGCATCAACAGTATATCCTGCAGTGCCGGTAGGTGGATCTGTTACGGTCATTCAGAAAACTGATGATCCGAATTTAGGTGCCGGACGATTTTCGGCGGTGATTTATGCTGATCAAGACATTGCTGGGATAGCCAACCAGCAACTACTGCCTTCTGCTCCTGAAGCCTTGACTCCCGTTGCTCCCTTTAGTTCTTATGCTGGCGAAACTATGGGTTCTCGAACGGTGATTTTGCCCGTGGTTATGTATAACTGGTTTGGATACCATACCGAGATTTTCATCCAGAACGTAGATGTTGAAACCGCCACAAACGTCGATATAGCCTATTATCCTACCACCATCGAAGGACAAATCACCGGAGCTGAAGGTGTCACGGACAATAATAATACTATTCCACCCTATGCCGCTTTGCATAAAAGTCAGAAAAACATGACCGAACTGGGTGCCGGTCAGATTTTGAGCGGGAGCATTATGATTGACGGACGTTGGAAAGATCGGTTCTTGGGTGCAGCGGTGATCGAGTCTGATAAGCCAATTGTGGTGGTGGTCAACCAACATCAAATCTCAGATGTCAAACTGTTTACTTACAATGGGTTTAGTAGCGGCGCGTCCAAGATCGTGGCGCCTATTTATATGCGTGGACATTATGGCTATTATGCTAGTTTGACAATTGCTAACACTTCCTTGGGGGCTTCTGCCAATGTTACTGTAACCTACAATGCTGATAATACTTATTCCAAACCTGTTGCCAATCAAGGAAAGTCGGTTTCTGCGCACTATGTGATTCCGCCGGGAGAGTCGATCAATCGCTATGATGGTCCACCGGCCAGTGATGATCAAAGCGATTTGGATGATGAGGTGGCTTTTACGCAGTTCTTCGGCACTGTGGTGATAGAATCTAACCAGCCAGTTGTCGCCATTATCAATCAAGAGGCGATTAAAGCCGGCGATGCGCAAGCGGGTACCTACAGTGCATTGGACATCAACAAAGCGACCACCAAAGTCAGCGCCCCACTTATTCAGGCCAACTTCTTCGCCTATTATACTTCGTTGACAATTCAAAGCGCAACGGGCGCAACAGGCGATGTATACATTACATATACGTCTGATGGGTATTACAGCAGTGTGAAGAATGTGTCAAAAACCTACCCTCATACGATTATCGGCACTATGCCGCTGAATATCTATGAGGGAACCAAAGGTGGTATCCAGATTGGCGATCTTGTTACCGATCCTGCAACTTGGGCCGATAATTTGGGGAACATACGCTTTATTGGTTCCGCGATCATTACCTCGACTGTGCCCATTGTGGCTTTCGTCAATGAAGAAAAAGACATCCTTGGTGTGGATTCAATGTATACCTTCAATGCTTTTAATATGCAACCTTGATTTCAGGGTATTACTGTAGCTGTCGCGACCGGGCAATCTCAAGTTGCCCGGTCGTGATTTTTTATAGCTAAAAGCTAATTTTGCCTGAGGTTGACTCTCCCAAGACCAGAAGTATAATTCCGCCAGTGAATGGAGAAATCGTAAAAAAGATGCAAATCTCGGTTGCAATCCCATGTTATAATGGCGCAGCCTACATCAGGCAGAGTATTGAGTCAATCTTAGCGCAATCTTCCCCGCCTGATCAGATTTTGGTTATTAATGATGGTTCGACTGATGAGAGCCAGGCGATTATAGAACAATATCCGGTCTCATTGATTATACATAAGCAGAATCAAGGACTGGCAGCTGCGCGTAACTCAGCTCTTCAAGCTGCGACTGGCGATATATTGGTTTTTGTGGATGTGGATGCTTTTCCAGCGCACAATTTTCTTATGGTGTTAAGCGCCCATTATACCGATGATCCTTATCTGGCTGGCGTGGGAGGACAGGGGATCGAGTCCAATATTCACTCACAGGCTGACCGTTGGCGCCGTGCTCATGCCAGTCAGGGGTATGGACGGCGTTCGCGCTATGTCCCTTTTTTATATGGATTGTGTATGTCCTTTCGTGTCTCTGTTTTGCGTGAAATAGGTGGATTTGATGTGACATTTCGCACCAATGCGGAGGATATGGACATCGGTTATCGTTTGAATGCAGCCGGTTATCGACTGTTGTATGTGCCAGAAGCATGTGTGTTTCATCAACGTACAGATGATATTCAAAGCCTCAAGCGCACTATGGCAGCCTGGTATCGTGGCGCTTATCTTGCGAAACAGAAGAATCATGCCCATCCTTGGACCTTGTTTGCGGGAACGTTGCGGCGTTTGATATGCGATCCATGCAAGGATATTTTTGTGGAGCGGGATATGACGTTGGTGCCGTTGAGTTTAGCTATTAGTTGGACTAAATTCAAAACGTTGCTTAAAACAGCTTCAGGGAATAACTTATGAAAGATTTACAGAAGATACCCACCTCTCTGACTCAACTGCAAACCTCGTATGATCAGCTTTATCAAGGCTGGATGGGAGAACATAAAAATACCGGACAGGCTGAGTATATATTGAACCTGTTGCAAGTTCAACCTGGCGGTCGTCTGTTGGATGTTGCTTGTGGATTAGGTTACTTGGCAGCAATGGCTGCTGATAGAAATTTGAAAGCGATGGGGATTGATATCTCTCACTTTGCTCTCCAGAAAGCGGCCAGTGCGTATTCCCAGGTAGGTATGTTCCTTTTGGGCGATGCGCAGCGCTTGCCTTGGCCTCCTCATACATTTGAGTACGTAGTTAACCTGGGCAGTTTGGAACACTTCATAGACCCGGCGGCGGCTGTGCGGGAAATGACACGCGTTTTGAAACCGGAAGGAAAAGCTGCGCTTTTATTGCCAAACTCGCATCATATTCGGGCTATCTATAATGTGTATAGGTATGGCGAACTTTTGCCTGACTTGCAGGAATTTGAACGCTTCGCGACGCGCGTTGAATGGGAACAATTGCTAACTGCCAATGGATTACGGGTATGTTCGGTACATAAGTATGACACTGGAATGTCCCGTGTGTACAAGGATCGGTATAAACTTTTCTGGTATTTGTACAACATCTTTTTTCGCCTGTTTGGGCGTTGGATTCCGCTCAACCTGACCTATACCTTTGTTTTCATCTGCGAACCCGGAGAGAAATGATGTTGAGCCTAGGTGCGTTCCGTAATCTGGGACGTGAACAGCGGTATATACACCGTAATCCTGCGATGCGGACGTTTGTATCGTTGTTTGGACCGCTTGGGATTCATTCACGTATCCGCGCCGGTCATATTCTGCGGGAAATCCAATTGTTTGCTGTGCCGCCTGATGCACAGATATTGGACGCGGGTTGTGGACGGGCTCTAGTCTTGTTTGCAATGGCGCAAACGTATCCACACGTCCACCTGCACGGCATTGAGATTGATCCCGACATTGTGCAGGCTAATGGTGAAATTGTCCGTATGACTGGTCTGGAAAAAGTCTTGACCTTTTCACGTACAGACCTCGTCGTAGCCGATATAGGTAAAGCGCGATATGATATGTTAATCAGTGTTGATGTCTTGGAACACATCTTAGATGATGTCGCGGTCCTGCTGGCTTTCCGGGCTGCCTTGAAACCTGGTGGTGTACTGTTATTACATTTGCCATTACGCCATCAACAACAACGACGCATCTTACCCGCATTTAAGCGGCATTTGATTGCCGATCACGTGCGCGATGAATATCTGCCTGAAGAACTCACGGAGAAACTGGAGCGTGCAGGATTTGAAATCCTGCGGATGCGTTATGGCTTTGGTTGGCAAGGTGAATTAGCTTTTGAGTTGAACAGTTTATTTTGGAATTATCCACTGTTGAGAGCTTTCTTCGCGTTGCTGACTTATCCGCTGGCTTGGTTCTTGGCATATCTGGACGTTAATGCTGAGATTGTGCGCGGCAACTCGATTATCTGCGTAGCGCGGGCATAACTATAAAGAGCTTGAAATGTCACGTTTGGGATTGTGGCTGGTTGAACATATTAACATGATTATACCTCCTCAACCTATGCATCAAGAACTAGCCGCGGCAAAGTTGAGCGATGACGACTATCAAAAACGTGATTATGAGGAGGCTGCGCTGGTGATACCTGTTTTTGGTTCTTACTGGCAGATTGCTGGGAAGCGTATCTTGGATGTCGGCGGCGGTTTAGGAGGGAAGGCTGCTTATTGTATAGAGCATGGAGCACGGCAAGCGATTTCTCTCGATATGCGCACATACAGCAATCAGGCTGCTTTGCGGTTGAGGCAGCTTGGAGCATTACATCCACTCACTGCCGATGCCGCATTTATGCCTTTTGCCGACCATAGCTTTGATGTTATCTTGTCGGTCAATGCCTTTGAGCACATCGAAAACGTCCGTGCAACTTTGCAAGCCTGTAAGCGAATCTTGCATCCTGATGGGTTTATCTTTCTGTATTTTCCTCCCTTTTACAGTCCTTGGGGGGCACACCTAGATGGCTGGATCAATTTCCCCTGGCCACATCTTTTCTTTTCTGATCGTACATTAATTGAAGCTGCCCGACGCGTCGAAATACGTCTCGCGCATAACGCCAATTACATTCCGCCAGCTCA
The DNA here is from genome assembly GCA_034432995.1 of Anaerolineae bacterium. GTDB lineage: Bacteria > Chloroflexota > Anaerolineae > B4-G1 > SLSP01 > DSWT01. Next base: position 9,488 of record DAOUAY010000592.1, read on the forward strand.
GGTAGATTGGTCGCGCGTTCAACAACTTCCCGATCTCAATCGGGTCACGGTTAGTCAATTCTTGACATTGATCCGTGACTTGGAGCTACGCATCGTTATGCAGCGGATGCTGCCCTTTGGATGGCGTTATCTATCTCAACAGGGATGGTTTGCCAGATCTTTGTTGATCTTTTTGAACTGTTTGGCGCGTTTACCATTTCTACGCGAGGTGGTGACGACAAAAACGGTCTTTGTGTTGGCGAAATGATGCGGCATCTACAATCTTCTAATTTTCTAAAGTGGCTTATCACAGGCATTTTTTTGCTGGTTTTCGTTATGGTGGGGATCGTTGTTCTGCGAGACTGGGACACATTGGTCGCTTTCCCCTGGCGTTTGCATTTTGGGTACTTAGGGTTAACTGTATTTTTCCATTCTCTTGCACTAGGTGTTACTTTCTGGGTCTGGCATTTGATGATGACCCGGTTGGGTAATTTCGCTAATACCCGGATGAACTTTCGTTTCTATTACGTTTCGACTTTAGCCAAGCGCATTCCCACTTCTTTATGGTATATTGGAGGGCGCTTAGTGATGTATCGCCAAGTTGGCGTGGCTGCATCTGCTGTCGTCAATTGCGTCGTTTTTGAAAACCTTATCATTGGCATCGCTGGTGTTTGCACCTTTTTAGCTCTGTGGCCCTTTTATGAAAATATCCCGAATACTGGGATTCTTCCGCTTACTATAACTGGAATCGCCGGGCTGGTTGGACTTCTCGCCCGCCCGCAGGTTTTTGTTGATATCACCAATTGGGGATTGCGACGCTTAGGCAAGCAGGCTCTAGACTACAACCCGAAACGCCGAGATATTTTATTGTGGTGGGGATGGTATATCTTGCCGTGGATTTTCGCCGGCTGCGCGCTATATTATGCAGCTCGAGCGTTTGCGGGTCATGTTGACTTAAGTTTGATAGATGCTATTGGAATTTCGACTTTGACTATGTTGGTGGCTTTGGTGAGTACTTTATTACCAGGCGGATTAGGTCTCAAAGAATTGACAGCGAGTGTGTTATTGTCACCCTGGATGCCATTTTCTTCTGCGTTGATGATTAGTCTTGCTTACCGTTTGGTTCAAACAATCAATGAAGTGGGTTGGGCGTTGCTTGCTATGCAAGTAAAAACTGCCCAGAGGTGAATTTTGCTCTGTATAACCCGAAAGGGTTATCGGTGTTGTGCTATTTTATACAGGCTTTGGCGTTATTGACTGTCAAATAACCGTAAAGGAGTATTGAGAAGAACAGATTTTTACTCTATAGTGTTACTATACCCATTCGAGAAAGGGGGTGATTGTTGGCGCGATAATACTTGATGTCAATTACCCTGATTTCTCTAAAACACAAACTTGATAGGAGGACAGTAATGAAGAAGTTTAGTATGTTGTTAACCGTTTTGTTGCTTGTTGGTTTGGCAACCTCCGTTGGTGCCCAGGGAGTGTCATATGGGCTACCGTGGAACACCAGCTATCAAATTGCCAATCTAGGTGATGGCCCTGCGAATGTTCGCGTGGATTACTACGATGTGAATGGTGTAACGACCTCAGGCATGAGTCGCGACTTCCCCAATGTCCCTAAAGGTGGTTCGATCACTGTGCTTCAAGCGACTGAAAGCACGTTGGGAACGGGCATGTGGTCTGCGGTCGTTAGTGCGGACCAACCGATTGCGGCTGTGGCAAACCAGCAGACGGACTCAGGGAATGGCAATTCGCAACCACCCTTTAGCTCATATAGTGGTGCGAGCCAGGGTGCCACGTCAGTGTTGCTTCCTGTCGTGATGTACAACTGGTACGGCTACTACACCGAGGTGATGATCCAGAATGTGGGTAGCGGTGCGGCCACAGTCAATATTGAATACATTCCCACGCTGCGCGCTGACGGTTGTATAGCAGGCGCTCCCTATACCCCATCGAGCACTTCGATTGCTCAGTATGCGGGCAAGATGGTTAGCCAGCTTGCACTTACGCAGTTGGGTGCGCCATCTGTGAGTGGTTGTTCTGCTTATACCGGGCGTTTCCTTGGTGCGGCAAAAATCACATCGAACCAGCCGATTGTGGCGGTAGTGAATCAACACGTGCAGGGGAAACTGTTCACGTATAACGGGTTCAGTTCCAGCGGGACCAAGGTTTTGTTGCCTGCATATATGCGCAACTACTATGGCTACTATGCCAGCTTGACCATCGCAAACCCTGGCGCCACGGCAGCTACGGTTAAGATCACCTACAGTTCTGATGCCACTTTCTCCAATCCCAAGAGTGAAACCGTGGTTGTTACGCATACCGTTCCTGCAGGCGCTTCTGTGGTGCGTTACGATGGCCCAACCGGTAATACCGCCGCCGACTCTGACCTCTTTGCCAAGTTCCCGAATACGGCGGGGTATCGCTTCTTTGGTTCGGTGGTCTTGGAATCGAATGTGCCTATTGTAGCTATTGTAAATCAGGAAGCTCTTGCTACGGCGGGGGCGCAGGCTGGTACTTACAATGGTATGTTTACGACCGAGGGAACCGGTAAGATCAGTGTGCCCCTCATCCAATCTGGTTTCTATGGTTACTACACTTCCTTGACCATTGTGACGGTTGATGGTAGCGAAGCAACCGTTAAAATCACCTATACCTCGGATGGCACCTACAGCTCCGTCAAGAATCAGAGCCGCGATTATACCCACACGACCGTCGGTGGATTCCTCAACCGCTATGAGGGCCCACTTGCTTCAGCAGCTCAGTCTGATATCCTTGATGATGCTGCTTGGTCTGATGGAACTAATCGCCGTTTCATCGGTTCTGCCGTGATTGAGGTGGTTAGCGGTTCTAACGTGGTTGCGTTCGTGAACTCTGAGAAGAGCGTTGCGAACATGGATTCGATGTACACTTTCAACGCTTTCAACCTTCAGTAAGCGTTTAGAGTTGTGCTTTCTCCTCCAAGGTCGTTGAACTCTGTTCAACGACCTTGGATTGTTATATGCGAGGACTGGGAGCTGAATATATGAGAATGAGAATTCGATCAGTATTTCTTCTATGGCTGGTAGGGTTTAGCCTGTTTACACTCGTATCATGTGCTAAAACATCGACACCTGAAACAGATGTACATTCCCCTGTGAATACGCCAGTAGCGCTTGCTGTTTCTCCTCTCTCAACGCCTGCGGTCTGGGATTTTGGCGCTGGACGGCTTCTATTCATCTCAGATCGTGAGAATGGCGATCTGCGCTGGTACTCAATGGCTCTTGATGGTGGAGACGTGCAAACGATGCCTTTCCCTAAAGATATACAGATTGTCGAGATGAAGTGGGTTTCCCCTTTGCAGGCATTTGTTGCTGTCCTCAGAGTTGATGGGGGGGAAAACCTTTATCTCATCGATGGTTTTGGCAACATTCTGCGTCAGTTAACTATGTCTCCTGACAATAAGGATTCGATTGTCTATTCACAGGCGGCGGATGCCTTTGCTTTTGTGTGTCTGGGCCGGGATCTCGATATATGTGCTGTACCAGCTTCTGGCGGAGAAACGCGTACTGTGTTTAGTTCATTTGCGCGTGAGACATCTCCGGTATGGTCACCGGATGGTAAGAAGTTATTGTTTGTATCCAATCATAGCGGCGTCCCGGATGTCTGGCGCGTGGATGCTGACGGGCAGAACCCTATCAATCTTACTCAAACTGGTCAACCTCATGGAGAGCCTAGTTGGTCGCCGGATGGTAAGAAGATCCTTTTTACTTCACAACGTGACTTCAACTGGGAAGTTTATGTGATGGATGCAGATGGCAAAAATTCGATCAACCTTACAGATCATCCCGCGCGAGACGTTGGACCGCAATGGTCGCCAGATGGCGCGTATATTGCGTATCGTTCAGATCGTACCGCGGACGATGACATTTATGTCATGAAAGCCGATGGTGCAGACTTGGTGAATGTGACGAATACACCCTCAGTATCCGAAGCAACATTTAGTTGGTCGTTGGATGGAACTCAGATATTTTATGTTTCCTCAGTTAGTGGAAATATGGATATCTATGCTGTCAAACGTGATGGTTCTGGAGCCGTAAACCTGACTAATCATCCCGCCAACGATGTGGGTGTGCAGTGGATTCACTAGTGGGTCATTTGGCACGGATATCGCCATTGTTTACGCCTGCAGTATGGCTATAAGCGAGTCAACCGACCCACTAGTTTGAGACTTACTGCGTGATATATTGAATTTTGGGGATGGCATGGATGTCGGAATACACCACTCTCACGCTTGCCAATACTCTGGCGCAGATTTCCGGGGATAACGCACCATCTTCATATGATCTCATCCGCCGCGCCTACAACTTCGCCGCCGCCGCCCACAACGACCAGAAACGCAAATCCGGCGAACCCTACATCATTCATCCCCTCAACGTCGCGCACCTCTTAGCCGAAATGCACTTCGATCCGGCGGTCATTGCCGCTGGATTGTTGCATGATGTGCTCGAAGACTGCGATATTCCGCGCCCGGAGTTGGAGGCGCAGTTTGGGCAGGAGGTCCTTACCCTGGTCGAGGGCGTGACCAAGCTGGACAAAGTCGAAGAGCGCGTCAAAGAAGATAGCCTGCGCTCCCGCGACCTGCAAGAGCTGGAAAGCCTGCGCAAGTTACTCCTGGCGATGGTGCAGGACGATGTGCGCGTCATCTTCATCAAACTGGCCGACCGGTTGCATAACATGCGGACACTCGGTTCCTTGTCTCCGGAGAGCCAGTCGCGCATGGCGCGCGAAACACTGGAGATCTTCGCGCCCGTCGCGAACAGGCTTGGCATCTGGGTATGGAAAGCAGAATTGGAAGACCTCTCTTTCCGCTATCTCAATCCCCCCATGTTTCAAGAGTTGGAACGGTTGTTGATCGCGCATCAGGAAGAGCGTGACGCCCAGGTGGCGGAGCACATCGCTTTACTGCAGACGGCATTGGCTAAAGAGGAGATCCCTGCCAGGATCAAAGGTCGCCCCAAACACATCTATAGTATCTACAATAAAATGCGGCGGAAAAACCTGTCTTTTGCGCGCGTTTATGATACGGTCGGCATACGCGTGCTTGTCGGCAGCTCGACGCAGTGTTATCAGGTCCTGGGAATTGTGCATCACCTGTGGACGCCGGTGCCGGGGGAGTTCGATGATTACATCGCCCATCCCAAGCCCAACAATTATCAGAGTTTGCATACCGCTGTGATCGGAAAGAACGGCCTTCCGCTGGAGATTCAGATTCGCACGCACGAGATGGACGAGATCGCGGAGTTCGGCGTCGCGGCGCACTGGCGTTACAAAGAGGAAAAGACCTCGTTTACTCAGGAAGCGATGGCGCAAATTTCTAGTGTGCGCCAGAGCGTCCAGGAATATTCGGATGAAGTCGACGATGTGCGGGCCTTTGTGGCCTCAGTGCGCGCAGATGTTTTTCAAGATCGCGTCTACGTCTTTACGCCGCATGGGCGGCTGATCGATCTTCCCCTCGGCGCAACCCCGCTCGACTTTGCCTACGCCGTGCATACCGAAATCGGTCATACGTGTCGTGGGGCGAAGGTTGATGGCCGCTGGACACCGCTGTATTACCAACTCAAAACCGGCGAGCAGGTCGAGATAATTCGTGGGCGTAAGGGCGGTCCCAGCCGCGACTGGCTCAACGACGAATTGGGCTACACCAAGACGACCCGCGCCCGGCAGAAGATCAAACAATGGTTTCGGCGTCAGGGAAAGGAGCAGAACATCGCGCAAGGTCGTCTGACCGTCGACAAGTTGCTGCGCCGCCTGGAGTTGGTCCTTTCGATGGATGAGGTGGCCGAGCTTTTCCGCAAACGCTATCTCAATACGGATGACTTCCTGGCTGCGGTTGGCATTGGTGATATCAGTAGTGGAGCGATTGCCCGGCGTTTGGAAGGCTACATCAGCCAGTTCGCCGAAAAGCCGCGCGAAGAAGACACCGGCGAGGACGAAGGAGAACTGTATACCGGCACCCCGTCGGCGTTGCCGGATGTGGTGACGGGGGCGATCAACATTCGCGGCACCGGCGGGATACTGACCCATCTGGGAAAGTGTTGCAATCCCATCCCCGGAGATGGTGTTGTGGGTTACATCACCCGTGGGCGCGGTGTGACCGTGCACCGGCAGGATTGTCCCAACATTTCACGCATGGGACCGCAAGACCTGGAGCGTCTGATCGACGTGGATTGGGGGCCGGATAAACACACCTTCCCGATTCAGGTGATTGTGACGGCCTACGATCGCTCGGGCCTGCTGCGTGATGTTACTGAAGTCATCGCCGACAATGACATCAATATGGCTTCCTTGAGCACTGGCAAGCGCAGTCGCTATAACATCATCCCGGTGAATATTACCCTGGAAGTGCCGGATTTGTCGACTTTGACGCGAGTTTTGGCGAAGATCGAGCAAATCCGCAATGTCATCGATGCCCGGCGTATGGTATAGAGCGCATTGATCATAAAAAGCCCCCTTCAATGACAGAAGGGGGCTTTTGATATGGACTGCGTTCAGAGAGCTATGGCGCGGTCAACACCGCCTTTTGCCAATCGAGATATTCCCACCGCTCCTGTTTCTGTGGTTCCAGCCAGGCGTTGTATTGATCCTCGCGCATCTGCCGCAACGTGGCCTCATCCAATGGACGTTCCTCGTGCCCGTTGATGTAGATGACGTAGTATTGCCCATCGTTGCCCAACGTCGGCTCTGCCGCTTTGCCAACCGGCGTATTGAAGACGACTTGTTCTATCTCCACACCTAATTGCCCGCCCAGATAGCCGGCCGGAACCCAACCCAACGCATAGCCGGCCGTCTGATCGCTCTCGTCATTGTTGAGTTCTACGATCAGTCCGGTGGGATCCTCGCCGTTCTCGATCCGTTGCCGCAGCGCCATACCTGTCTCGTCACTGTCCACTGCGAAGATGATAGGATCGACCTGATCCGAGGTTTGCGGGACGTCCGTGCCAAACATGGTGACAAGCTGCTCACGCAGCAGACTGGTCTCGATCATCGTGCGGAAATCCTGCTCCGAAAGCTGGCTCGGTTCCAAGATATTCTTTTTGAGATCCTCATACAGTTCTTCAAAGCTCGTGATTGTGGTAGTATCCGTGACCGTCTCGGCGGCGGTGCGATCATAGCCCAGCATCTCCTCCACAGTCAAGGTTACCTCGTCTTGGCTCACAGATAAGTTGCGAGCCTGCGCTTCCGTTCGCACCAGCGCCTCTTCGAGCATAGTGTCCAGGACTTGTTTACCGAGTACGGAAGCCATATTGGCCGAGAGCTGGCTGTCTAAATTGCTTACCGTGCTCTGCAAATACTGGGCATAACTTTGCATCGTTTCGTCAGTGGAATCAATTTGCGTGAGGTAATATTGATTCATATCAAGTTGTCGGCGCATCAGCAGGCGTTCGTAGTACAGACGCCGCTGGAACTGTTGGGTGGTAACGGCGACGCCGTCGACGCGGGCCACCGGCCGGCGGGCTTTGATGACCAGTTCCGTAATGAGTCCGTATCCGATGATCAGCAGGACGGCCGCCACCACGCCAATCGCCGACCACGTCAAAATCCGGTTGAGCCTTTCCTCTTTTACTCGCCGGGCAACCTGCCGGCGCGTCAGTGTTTTGGGGGTACTTTCTTTTTTAGCCATACTTGAGTCTCCAACAAACACCGGGCATAGGGGGTACCCTATGCCCGGCCTGTCAAAGTTAACCTCTCATTTTTGCAGTTCGGCGACGAAGGGCAGCAAGGCCATGTGCCGCGCGCGCTTGATCGCCACGGTCAATTGCCGCTGGTGCTTGGCGCACACGCCCGTCTGGCGGCGCGGGCGAATTTTGCCGCGATCACTCACAAACCGGCGCAGCAGATCGACGTCCTTGTAATCGATGCCCCCCGATTTCTCATTGCAGAAGTAACAAACCTTGCGGCGTGGCGCAAAACGGCGACCACGACGTTGTCTAAAATCGCTCACAGTTTATCTCCTTGATCAAAATGGTTTGGATTATCCATCTCTTCGTCCGCGAAGAGGTCGGCTTCCTCTTCGGACGCGCTTTCGTATCCGTCCAGAAAGATCAGTTCCTGGGCGACCAATTCGGTGCGATAATGTCGCTCGCCATCCGGACCTTCCCAACAACGGGTTTGCAAGCGGCCTTCGACGTAGACCTGGGAGCCTTTGTGGAGGCGTTTCTTACACAGCTCTGCCAATCCACCCCACGTCACGACGTGAAACCATTCGGTTTCTTCCTGTCGCTCACCTTCGTTGTTGGTCCATCCCCGTGTTGTGGCCACGCTAAAGGACGCAACCGGGCGCCCGCTGGCGGTGAACCGCATTTCCGGGTCACGCCCCAGGTACCCAATTATCATCACTTTGTTGAGTCCGCGTGCCATCGAAGTGCCTCTGTCGAACGCTTTTAGTCTTCGTCGTCGTCGAAGATGTCGTCGTCGCTGACGTCTTCCTCTTCAAATGTGGGAATGGCTTCCGGTTTAGGGCTGCGCTCCGGCTTCTCTGGCGGGAATTCCTCGTCGACGCGGATGACCATCTCGCGCAAAACGCCTTCGGCCAGGGTGAGGCTGCGTCGGAACTCCGACACTTTCTCGGTCAGCATGGCGCATTGTACCAGGTAGTACTGCCCCTCTTTTTGGTTTTTGAGGGTGTACGCCAGCCGTCGCAATCCCCAGCTCTTGAAGCTGAGCACGTCGGCGCCCGCCTGTGCGAGGTATCCTTTCACCCGGCTGAGAAGGTTTTCTTTGTCCTCCTCACTGAGCGTAGGATTGATGACGAACAACAACTCGTAATTATGCTTCTTTTGTTTAGCCAAGACGGATTGACCTCCTTTCCATGGGATTACTCCTGGTCTCTCGCCAGGAGCAGAAAGTCCGTCTCCAGACACCCGCCAATCTTACCACAAAACATTGGTTTGGCAAATACGATCAGTGAGGCAAAGACTACAAAAGTCTCAGCAGACGCTTGCATCTGGCGCGTTTCCGTTTAACGCAGCGCTTGGTCAATACGATCCCACGTGAGACTTTTGTAGTCTGGCTCCTGCAAATACGACAAACGGCCCTGCACGGGGCCGCTTGTCGTCGTGAGTTTGCGCCGGTCTATAAGCCGGATTCTGTCGTCGGCAGTCATCTGTCTGGGATCGGCGTTACCGCCGGCCTCTAGCGGCCTACCCGGAGGTTGCCCCTGGGGGCGGAAGCGGGTCACTTCCCGGCCTTGCGGCCGTCCCTCCTGCTTGGCCTTGCTCCCAACGGGGGTTGCCTGGCCGCGCCGGTTGCCCGGCGCGCCGGTGGTCTCTTACACCACCTTTTCACCCTTACCTGGTCTGACGACCTGCGGCGGTTTGTTTCTGTGGCCCTGTCCGCGGGTTGCCCCGCCCGGGCGTTACCCGGCGCTGTGCCCTCTGGAGTCCGGACTTTCCTCGCGTAGCCGGTTATCCGGCCACACGCGACTACCCGACCAACGCAAGCTCTGCCCTAAAGATACTACGTTTTGGCTGTTCGTCAATGGTCAAGACCACAAAAGTCTTCGCGCGTACTATAATTCTCGTAAGACTTTTGTAGTCTATTGCCGACTCAACTCCTCGTAAACGTCCACAGGATGATCTCTGGCGGGGCGAGGAAACGCGCGCGCGGCGCTCCCAACCCTTCCATGCCCAATCCCCGGCTGACGTAGAGTGTGGTGTTCGTCTCGCGGTACAGCCCCATTTCGTACTTCTTCCCCCAGCGCGAACTGGTCGCCAGCGCGCCGTAGAATGGCAGGCGAAGCTGCCCGCCGTGCGTGTGGCCGCACAAATAGAGCTGCGCGCCGAGTTCCGCGGCTACCGGCATCAGGTCGGGCGTGTGATAGAGCAGCAGGCTGACTGCGTCGTCTGGCGCGGACTGCATCAGGCGTTGCAGGGCGGCGGTGTCGCGCGCCTCGTCGTAAGTCGTGCGCACGCCGAGCAGGTAGAGACGGACAGCGCCATGCTGGATGAGCTGGGCTTCATCATCGAGCCAGCGCAGGTGCATCCCGGCGAAAATTTCGGGGACGTGGCCCGGAACGTCCACAACCGGACTGCCGGTGATGGCGTACACGCCAAGTGGCGCATCCAACTTCGCCAGCAACGCCCGCGTACCGGCCTGGGCCGTCGGATCGTACACCGAAGACAGGTTGAGATAATCCCCCGTCAGCAGAATGAGATCGGGGGCGAGCGCCGCGACCTGCGCCAGCAGCGCGTCTTCGCGCGGCGATTGGCCCTCGAAGTGCAGATCGGAGATGTGCAACACGCGCAGGGGTGGGGTGGTCTCGTTCCACTGCGGCGGATGGTAGGTCTGCCGGGTGACGCCCAGGCGGAATGGCTCGATCCAGGTGGCGTAGATGGCGGCGGCGCTCAGGAGCAGGTTGAGGATGGCGACGATTGCCAGACCGAACGCATTGGGGATGAGCAGCGCGCCGATCCACGCGAGGAGCGCGCGCACCAGGGTCAATCCGAGCAGTGACGGCGTGACCGGCCCCCACGAGCGTCGTTTGACCGGCAGCAGGCCGAGCATCGCCCAATCGAGGGCCACGAACCCGGCGCAGATGCCGATTGCCGGAAGGCGCAGCGTTTGCCACGGCCAGCCGGCGATGGCCGCCAACGCCGCCCACGCCGGCAACAGTTTCAGCGGCGTGATTTTGCCTAACTCGCCGGTGACGATCAGCGCGAGGTGGACGAAGGAACTGCGTCCGTCCGCGCGGTCGGAAGGGATGGTGGGATGGGATGAAGATGTCATCGAGTATCGAAGAAGCGCGCGATTTCGTCGCGGGTGAAGGTGGGCAAGGGGCGTTCCCCCTGCGCGTCGCGCAGCACGACGCCCGGCGTTTCGCGTAGTCTGCCGATCACCGTCGCCGTGATGCCTTCGCGTTCGAGCGCCTGGACGATGTCCGCTGCGCTCTCGGCGGCGACGGCAGCCAGCAGCGCGCCGGAAGCAATCAGGCCGAGCGGATCCAGGCGCAGCGCCTCGCAGAGCGCGCGTGTTTCGGGGTAAATCGGCAGGCTGTCTCCGTCCACGATCGCGCCTATGCCCGCCGCCTGCGTCATCTCGTGGATGCCGGTGGCGATGCCCCCTTCGGTGGGGTCGTGCATAGCATGGACCACGCCGGACGCCGCCACGATCGAGGCATCGCGCACGACGCTGATACCCGGATCGTGCAAGAAGTGCGCGGCGCGCGCCAACAACGGCGCCTCGACTGTGCCGCACAGCCGGTCAGCGGCCTCGCGGGCCAGAATCGCCGTCCCTTCCACGCAGATGCCTTTGGTGAGGATGAGCGCGTCGCCGGGCCGCGCGCCGTCCGAGCGCACCAACCGCTCCGGCGCTATCTCACCGAACATCGCGCCGACGACGATGGGGCGGTCCAGACCGTAGGTGATCTCGGTGTGCCCCCCCACCACGCTCACGCCGATGGCGTGGCTGGCGCTGTGCAGTCGGTCGAAGATGCGCTCCACGAGCGCCTGGTCGGTAGCGCCTTCCGGCAGCAACAGCGTGGCGATCATCCAGCGGGGCTGCGCGCCCAGGCAGGCCACATCGTTGGCGTTGACATTGACCACGTACCAACCGATTTCGTCGGTGGCAAAGGTGATCGGGTCGGTCTTGGCGACGAGGTAGCGATCTCCAAAATCGATCACGGCGGCGTCACGTCCCAGACCGGGGCCGAAGATCACGCGGGGATCGGGCTGGCCCAGGGTGCGGCTCAACAGGGCCACCAGATCGGGTTGGGGCAGTTTACCGACGGGATAGGGAGTGGGATGCTTTGTCTCCCCTGGCGAAGGTGCGGAATGGGTACACTCCGCACGGTCATTTTGTGGTTGCAGATGAGTGTTCATTGATCTTAGCCCGGCTTCCTTGAAGGGGATTTATTCAGTCACCAGAATGGCGATTTCGTCGATGGCCGAGCCGTAGGCATGTCCCGAGGCGTAAATATCCACCCATCGGATGGCCACCGGCACGATCCCTTTGGCGCGCATCAGGGGGAGCAGGTCGGGGGATTCGTAGTTGTGCCAGACGCCGGGCTGCGCCACTTTGATGTGCATGGCCTGCCATTCGCAGCTCTGGCACACGGGCTGGTTGTTGTCGCCTTCCCTGGCATAGAACCCTTGCAGCCATTCCCGCAATGCGCCGGTCTGGTCGGTATATTTGATGCGGATCATCACCGGGCACTCGGTTCCCAGAGAGCCGCACACGGTGAGGGTTTGGGTGTCCACCCGCAGGCGCGCCCGGACGCGCAGCGATTGAACGCCGCGAATATCCTGGTTGATCTCCTGGGTGATGCCGGCTTCGGAGAACCCTTGTCCCATCCGTTCCAGCAGGACGATGTGGCGATTGTCGACCAGCGTTGCGTGTCGTACTGTTCCGCTGCTCTGGTCAGCGAAAGCCGTGCGGCTGAAAATTTCCCACGTCCCTTCCAACGGCAGTTCGAAATTGCCATTGCGATTGCGGAGGATGTCGCGTTCGCCGGTGTAAATCTCTGTCAGCCCGGCAGCGGTTATTTCAGCCCGCTGTAATTCGCCCAGGATGAGCTTTTCCCCGCTCAGTGGATCGGGGATGTGCGCTTTCCCGCTGCTTACGGCGAACTCAGTCTGATCGTCTTCCACAACCACCGTATACGCGCCTTTGTCCATTTCGGCGCTGCCATGCGGTGTCCGGACATTGAGTACCGT
>DAOUAY010000593.1:0-17680 GCA_034432995.1 Anaerolineae bacterium
ATGCAGATGTGGCCCCCCGGCCCATGCCCGTAGACCGTCACCGCACCGGCGGTCGGCGCGAGCACGCCGGCTATCGCCTTGAGCAGCGTGCTCTTGCCCGCGCCGTTCGGCCCGACGACGGCGACCTGCTCGCCCGCGCGCAAGTCGAACGTCACGTCATCCAGCGCCGCGCGCCCGTTGTAACGCACCGTCAGCCCGGAGACGGATAGAATCGGCGCGTCCGGCTGGTGCGGCGCGTAGTGGCGGGTGAGCATGGATTTGAAGGGGGTGGTGAAGGTTAACATACACTCAAAAAGCTATTCATTAGCCTGTTTGCGCTTGATCTCAGCGACAATATCATCCAGAGTCAAATCAGCGAACAGTTTCTCGCGCTCTTCCGTATAATTGCCATAGCCAGTCGTAAACTGGTTGACAAAGCGAACCGTGTTCACAATGCCGATTTTCTCGCACAATATACGCACAGCTTCTTGTGTTATTTCAGCTAATGGTTTCACTTCAACAGCGATTGTAGTCATTTCTCTATCTCCCTTATCAATTCCAGAGGGGAAATCACCTTGACCTGCAAACTTCTATAACTTTTAGCGCGGCGCAACAACTTGTCGTCACACGTGCAAAAATAGTCCACAGCAACAGCTTCAGCCGAAGCCAGATGCAGCGCATCCAATGGTTTGAACCTCTTTGTGGTTAACTCCCTGGCGCGTTTTTCGATTGACGTATTGAATTCCGCCCATACTTTTGCTTTGCGCAATGTCTCCAAAGCATACTCGCGGCGGGTAGGATTAGGGTTACGTTCTATCTCATAAGACAATGCATCAGAACCTACCAAAGCAAGCATGGCGGATTCGCACCATCCCAAGATGCTCAATACAGCCTCGGCTTCCAGAATAATCCGCACTTGGATTTTGCTATCCAACGGACGTTGCAAGCTACAAGTGTCAAGGTATATTTTCATCGTCATTGAACGACCTCAACTAACATGTCCAGAACATCGCACAGATTCTCATAGAGTTCATCCAGCGTCTCGCCCTGGCTATGCCCCCTAGAAAATTGGGGACGTAACCAACATACAAGCCGGTATCCGAGCATTTTTCCACGATTGCGGTAAAGAACAACATTGCTGCATCCCGCACTCACAAACTCTCTTTCAAAATTTATCGACATTTTCAAGGCTTTCAGCGCAGAACGTATTATCCTTCCAGTAAATAGCCCCTTCCTCGAAAAGACTCGTTCGAATAATGCAACGATCTACATGGACATTATGCTTGATGTCAGTATAAATCACTTCATACACATTATGCCAACGATCACCTTCAGATCAGACTTTGACAATGCTTATATCTGTTGCTCCTTTGCCGTGTAGACAAAGGTGAATGCGCCTGGCATCCCTTTTGTATTTAGCGTATTCTACGCCCACAACAATAAGAATGGCTACCGGAATAAGCACAATCATAAATGGATCATCCATCACAACCGTCCTTGTACTTGTACTAAAGACAGGAGGTTATCACTTCAATCCCTCCACCATCGCCCCTACATTGTACTTCACATAGCTCAAATAGCTATCCGCCTCGCCGCCCGGCGCGGTGAGCGAACCGGTATACAGGAACATCAGCTTGACGCCGGTATCCTCCGCGACGCGCTGCGCGAGGGCAGGGTTGACGGTGCTGCCGACGAAGACGGCCTTGACGCCGTAGGCGCGGATGCGGTCTTCGAGGGCGGCGAGATCGCGCGCGGAGGGTTGCGCGGCGGTGCTGTAGCCGGGGACGACGGCGCCGACCTGCTCGAAGCCGTAACGCTGCGCGAAGTAGGCAAACGTCTCGTGGTCGGTGACGAGTTTGCGGTTTTCCGCCGGAATCGCCGCCACCTGTCCACGCACCCAGGCGTCCAGCTCGCGGAGTTGGGCGCGATAGGCGTCGGCGTTGGCGCGGTAGTCGGCGGCGTGGGCGGGATCGTGCAGGACGAGCGCCGCTTCGATGTTGTCCACCCAGCGCAGCACGTTGTTGGGATCGGTCCAGGTGTGCGGATCGACGCCCTCGTGAGCATGATCGTTTTCCTCCGCGTCGCGTTCCTCGTCCTCGTGATGCTCCGCCTCGATGAACGCCAGGCCCTCCGAGACGTGGATGACGTCCGCATCCCCGCCGGCGTTTTCGAGCAGCCGTTCGAGGAACGCTTCCAGCCCCGCGCCGTTCACAAAGATGACATCGGCATCCGCCACTTTCGCCATATCCTGCGGACTGGGATCGAAGACGTGCGGGTCCGCGCCCACCGGCAGCATCACCGTCAACGCAATCGCGTCGCCGCCCACCTGCGCGACCACGTCCCCCACAATCGTCGTCGTGGCGACCACGCGCAGCTTATCCCCCCGCGCCGCCGGTCTCCCCGCGCACGCGCTCATCATCGTCACAGTCACCAACAGCATCACTATCCATAACCATCGCTTCATACACTCACCCCTTCCATGTCAACGGATTGAACGGATTTTAACGGATTAGGAAGAAAAAAATCCGTTTCATCCGTTCAATCCGTTGACAAAACTTTGTTCATTCATACACTCACCATTTCAATGTCAACGGATTGAACGGATTTTAACGGATTAGGAAGAAAAAAATCCGTTTCATCCGTTCAATCCGTTGACAAAACTTTGTTCATTCTTCCAGGCCGTGCGCTGCCAGCAGGGGCGCGTCGGTCAGGAGGTCCGCCGTGGCGCCATCGGCGACGACGCGCCCGCCGTCCAGGACGACGGTGCGTGGGAGCAACTCCCGCACCATGTTCAGGTCGTGCGTCGCCACGAGCATCGTCTGCGGGAGCGAGCCCAGCAGGTTGATGAAGCTGCGCCGCCCGCGCGGATCGAGGCCGCCGGTCGGCTCGTCCAACACCAGGATTTCCGGGTCCATCGCCAGCACCGTCGCCAGGGCCACGCGCTTCTTTTCTCCGGCGCTCAGGTGATACGGGACGCGCTCCGCATAGTCCGCGATCCCCACCGTCGCCAATGCCTGCGCCACGCGCGCCCGCACTTCAGCTTCGGGGAGGCCCTGGTAGAGCAGGCCGAACGCCACGTCGTCGAAGACCGTCGGCGAGAAGAGTTGGTCATCGGGATTCTGAAAGACCACCCCCACCCCGGCCCGCACTTTCCCCAGGTTCTCCTTGCGCACGGCGAGACCGCACGCGCGCACCGCGCCATCCGCCGAGGTCAAAATGCCGTTGAGATGCAGCAGCAGCGTGGACTTGCCCGCCCCGTTCGGCCCGACGAGCGCCACCTTCTCGCCCATCCCAATCTGCAGCGAAACGTCGTGCAGCGCGCGCCGCCCGTCAGGGTAATCGTATGAGAGATGTTGAACTTCAATCGTATGGTGCATACCTTCTCCATCGAAAACAACCTTACTTCAACACTTGAGGCGGATCACTCCGCCGTCCCCACAGCGCCGGATTATGATCCGGCGCAAGCATTTTTGTCTCGTTGGTGCGACTCGTCGACATATACAAACAGTCACGCACGTCCGGTTGGACATGCGTGACTGTCAGTATACCCGAAATGGGCCATTGAACAACAAAAACTCTATCGTTTCGGCGTCGGTGATGTGACCGAGACCTCCACCGTGACGTACCCATCGTTGTCGCTGAGAATGTCGTCGTTGATGCGCAAATATAACAGCCCAGCGCGGTCGGCGTAGAAAGTTCTGCCCCGACCTACGATGATCGGTTGGCCGGCCTCGCCGATGCGGCCAAGCAGCACCCCACCCGCAACACCGCCGACCGGATAATAACTCGGGGCGGGATACCGTTTATGTCCCTCCGGGCCGTGGTATTCGCCCGGAGTATACAGCCACGTCCCCTGAGCGCGTAAATGGATGAGATCACCTTGATTCACCTGCACACCCACGCTCTGCCAATCCCGGTAGGCGTAGATGCGCGGCTGCGACAGGGCATCGTGACGCAACGGCCCGAGACCGCGCCACGCCACCCCGATGCCAACGCCGACCAGCATGATCACCGCTAGAATCACAAGGATCCATACACGTTTCATAGCCAGCTCCTTTGGGAAGAAGTAAAGAGTAAAGAGTTAAGAGTTAAGAGTTAAGAGTTAAGAGTTAAGAATTGTCTGACACTATAACTCATTTCCCGTTACTCATTACTCATTCCCTCTCTTACGGCGTCGTCCGTAACTCAACAACGGGCACGGTGTCGCCGGAGCCACCGCTGATGATCCATTTGCTGTTGTCTTTCAACTGCTGCGCGATGAGCAACTGGATGTATTGCTCGCCCAATTCACCCTTGCCTTGTAGCGCCGCGAGAATCGCCTGCATGGCCTCGCGCTCGGCGGCAGAAGTGAGGGTGATGCGCTGCGCGTCGGCCTCGGCGCGCGCGACAATCTCGTAAGCTTCGCCTTCGGCCTTCTTCTGCGCGGCGTAGAACTCGGCGTCCGCCAGGGTGCGGCGTTGGGCCGCTTCCGCCATCGCCTGCTCCTGCCGCTGCACGGCGACCATGCGGTCCTTGATCGCCGTCACCACCTCTTGCGGGGGGGACGCGCCCTGAATCTGCACCGTGATAAATTGCACGCCGTACTGCTGCTCTTTCTCGCGCAGCGCGGCCATCACCTCGAGGCTCATCGCCGTGCGACCCTGCATCACCTCGGCCATGCCCTTCGTGTTGACCACGTCCCGTAGCTTGCCCTGGACGAACTCGAAGATGATGCGCTCCGGGTCATCCACTTCCAACGCGAACCGCTGCGGATCGGTCACGCGATAGGTGAACTGCAACGACACGTCCATCGTCACGTCGTCGGACGTCATCGCCGCCACGCGCTCCACGTAGCCCAAACGCTCGTTCACCTTGACGATGATCACCGTATCCACCAACGGAATCTGTATGTGCCAGCCGGGTTCGTCCACCGAGATGAAGCGCCCGCCCCGCAGATGCAGCCCACGCTCATAGGCGTGTATTTTATAGACGGCCGAACGCCCGACCGCCACCAACAGCACCAACACCACAATCGTCGCCAGCACAATCGTCGCCAGCTTGAACAGCCGGTCGACCATCCCCACCATCGCTTTGGGGGACTGGGACGCCGGTCGATTGCCTTCAGGAGAACCCATCATTTGTGTCATCTTAACCTCCATCGTCTAATGGTCAAATGGGACAAGCGCCCACTCATACCCCAAGTCTAGCAGAAATGACACACGCGCGCTACTGTGGAAACCTACAGTTCTTGAATCAGGGATGTCCTACCCACCTGGAACAATATCGTAATGCGTGATTGGGGATTAGTAACTGGGAATTAGTAACTGGGGATTCGTAACAGGGTTTTTCCTGCGTCTTGCGTCCTGCATCCTGCACCTTGCATCCTGCCTCATCCCAAATGCGCCTGCGCCCACACCGCAGCTTCCACCCGTGAGATAACGCCGAGTTTCCGCAGGATATTGCTGACGTGAAAATCCGCCGTGCGCACGGTGATGTGTAGCGCCTGCGCGATCTCCTTGTTGCTCAACCCGTCGGCGACGCAGCGCAGCACCTCCCGCTCGCGCTCGGTGAGGCTGTCGCGGACGCGCGCGACTTCGGCCTGCCAGCGTTCCACGCGGGATCGCTGCGTCAGCGTCCACAACGTCTCGCCGCGCATCGCCGCCTGGACTGCCGCCACGATCTGGCCCGGCGCTTCGTTCTTCAGCAGATAGCCCACCGCGCCCGCCGCCAGCATCCCGGCCAGATAGCGGTCGTCATCGTAGGCAGATAAGGCCACCACGCGCACCGGCCACCCGCGCCGGGCCACTTCCTGGGCCGCCGCCGCCCCTTCGATTTTGGGCAGTTGGCAATCCAACACCGCCACATCCGGTTGTAAGCTTTCGATCAGCGCCAACGCCGCCTCGCCATCGTCGGCTTCGCCCACCACCTTGATGTCAGGCGCGCGATCCAACAGCACCCGCAACCCCATCCGCAGCGCGGGATGATCATCGGCAAGCAAAACGCGAATTGTCATGGGTAATCGGTAATCAGTAATCGGGAATCAGTAATCGGGGATTGGTAATCAGTAACCAGTAACCAGTTACCGATTACCAGTTACCAGTTACCAGTAACCAGTTACCAGTAACCAGTAACCAGTAACCAGTAACCAGTAACCAGTTACCAGTAACCAGTAACCAGTAACCAGTTACCGATTACCAGTTACCGATTACCAGTAACCAGTTACCAATCCCCACGCAAAAGCGCATCGAATTCTTCGGCGGCATCCACCAGGCGGCCCGGCTTGCGGGTGAGGCTGAACCAGTCCCACTGATCGCTGTGCGGGAAGTCGTCGAGGAACCAGACCAGCGCCGCGATCTGCGGCTCGGCGTCGATCACATCCAGCGCGGCCGTCAGCCAGCCGCGCGGATAGTTCTGCGCGGGCGGGATATTGGCCTCGCGGTCGTAGGTGTTGGTGGAGATGATATAGACGGGCAGCCCGCGTGTTGTAGAATAGGCGTTGATGATATCCAGCCAATCGCGGTAGACGCTAAAACCCACCCGCGCCCCGTTCCACGCCGCGCGGCGCATCTCCACGCGCGGCTCGTCGGCGCGAAGCGCGCCCGAAAGTTCCGGCGCATCGGGGAGGCCCGGCGCTTGCACGTCGAAGCCATCCGGCGCGGCGAGCGGGATGCCTGCCGCCGCCTTCGCCCGCGCGCCTTCGTCCAGCAGCGCGACGAGTGTGTGCATGTAGTTGAGCCACGGCGCATCCACCGTGTAAGGCCGGTCGCCATCCTGATCGACGCTCCATGGACGCAGCGGACCCACGAGCACCCGCGCGTTCGGGTTCTCGGCGCGGATCGTCTGCGCGACGTTGTCGGTGTGGGTCACGTCTTCGCCGTAGCCGTTGAAAACGCGCGCGTACCACGCCGGCGTCACTGCGCGTTCTGGCGCCAGCGCGTTGGCCTCCGCCGTATTGAAATCCGCCCCGGCGATGAAGCCATACACCTCCCGCAGCCGCGCGTCGCGCGCCAGACGGCGGAAGTATTCAAGGTACTCCGTTAGTGCCAGGTAATCGTCCACTGCCGGTATACTTTGCGCCGGGTCGTAGTCCACGCGCAACAACACCCGCAGGTCTTTGCTATGGTGGACGGCAACCCGCGCCGCCAGATCGTCCACGCCCCAGAACGCCTCCTCGGCGCGGCGGGCGTACGTCACCTCCACGGCCCACCCGCTGCGATCATGCCAATCCCGCGCCACATTGGGCAGCGCCAGGCCGAGCTTCGTCGGCGTTGCGGAGATACGAGCGGGTGTCGCCGTACCAACCGTAAAGCGGCCACGCTCCACACAGCCGGTATGGCAATCATGATAGAAGCGCAATTCGTACCCGGCGCTTGTAGGGACGGTGAATGTCCAGCGCCACAACCATGTATCGCCATAACGCACGCCTTGCCCCAACGACGTTGCCGGGACATCGTCCACCGTGAGCGTGACGAACGTCCAGGGCGTCACGTCCGTGATCAACGCGGTCGCCGTCTCGCCGGACTGCGGCAAGGCCGGTTCGAACGCGAGACGCGGCCACGACAAGCTGCTCTCATCGCCAGGGACAACGTACACCTTCCCGCGAATGGGCAGCAGCCAGTAACCGGCGAGCAACACAATCGCCAGCAAAACACTCCACCATTTACGAATTGCGAATTGCGAATGACGAATCACGAATCCCCAATCCCCAATCACTTTGCTTGGAGCGGATCGCCAGATCCGCGAAGCCTGCACGACGCGCCGGGATCTGACGCTCCCCGGCAAGCAGAGAATGACGAATCCTCAATCACGTATCACAAACTTCGCGCAAGTTCCTACCCCAGCCATCCCCGGGCTCTCGATCACCAGCTCACTTTCGTGACGCCGTAAAATTTCCGCGACGAGGGACAATCCCAGTCCGCTGCCTTCAACACCTTTGGGCGCGGCGCGGTAGAACCGGCGGGCGAGGTGCGGCAGGTGTTCCGGCGCGATGCCAGGACCGGTATCGCAGACGGCGCAAGCAATACCACCGTCTGTGCGGCGCAGCGACACGGTGACGCGGTCGCCGGACCGCGCGTACCTGAAGGCGTTGTCCAGCAGATTGAGGAAGACCTGCCGCAGGCGGTCAGCGTTGGCGGGGACGAACGGCAGCGGCGAATCCGCCTCCAGCGCGAGCGCCATCTGCCGCTCCACCGCGCGCGGCGTGGACTGCAACACAACCTCTTCGACCAAAGCGACCAAATCCACCGGACGGCGCGGGAGTTCCGGCGCGGTCTCCAGGCGGCCCAGTTCAAGCATGTCGTTGAGCAGGCGCGCCATGCGCTGCGCTTCGTCTTTGGCAAACGCGAGCGACTGCTGTTGCACCTCCTGGCCTACGTCGCTCAGACCGAGGATTTCGAGATGCGTGAGGATCGTGGCGATCGGGGTGCGCATCTCGTGCCCCAGGTCGTTGATGAGCGCGCGCCCGGCCTGCTCGGTGCGCTGCTGCGCGGTGATGTCGAGTAGGAAGACGAAATCGCGGCGGCTCAGGCCGTCATCCCAGGGGAGCACCCACCAGCGCGCCGTCTGCCCGGAGGCGAAGGTGACAGTGCGATAGCGCCCCACCCCCGCAGCAGCGGTCTCCTGGCGGGCGGCGGCGCGGTCGGCATCGAGCAGTGGCGTCCAATCCGCATCGGGCAGCGCACTCACACTATTCGGCAGGTGCAACAGACGACGGGCGTAGGGGTTGGCATAACGCACGACTTCTCCCTCCAACGCCGCCACCCCAAACGGCGCATCGTCGAGGACGGTCAGGAGCGAGCCGCCGTCGGGTATCCGCGCAGGACGGCGCCGCGCCAGCCAGAAGCCAGCGACGAGGGCGGCGAGGAGGAGGAGAAGAAGCGTAAAAAGTAAGGTTTGGAGATCAAAGGTTAACATTCTGAATTTGAGAATAGTGGATGATGAAATCGGTACGTAATTGAGCGAGAGTTTTAACTATTTCCCATTGCAATTCCAATCCCTCAGGATCAAGAAAGGCCAAGTTAAGACATGGCCATACATCTTTTTGATAAGGACGGTTCATCTGTTGGATTTGGTCAGCAATTCCACGTACAGCCACATTACAGTCCTCAGCAAAATACTGGATATACTCTGCATAAGAAGTACATTACCATTCCCTTCCTGACATTTGCCAGGTCCGGCAAACAGGTCGATATAATTCAATATAAATGTTCATTTTTTATTCATCAGCCTCTCTCAAAGGATTCTCCTGCGGATAACAACACAACACCTTATCCATATACTCGATCCCGCAGAAGTACGGGCAGATCGACACGTTCTTCACCGCACAGTGATGCTCTGTCGTCCCCTCAATCTCATTCCACGGGCAGACATCCTGCTGCCAGGCGATGTCCCCGCCGGGCGTCGCCAGGTCGATGTCCATATTCGCGCCGTCCAGCTTCCGTATTGTCATATTCAACTCCTGGCAAAGCATTTGGTACACGGATTCCACGGAACACACGGATTTTTCTTTTGATTTTTATCCGTGAAATCCGTGTTCATCCGTGTACCACAGTACCACAATCCCTACTCCGCGATGCGTAACCTCGCGCTATCCGAACGCCCCCACACGGCGGCGTCGTACATCGCGGTGACTTCCACCGGCAGGGCGACGAAGGTTCCGGCGTGGGTGGCGCGCGCCATGTAAGCGAAGGTGCGCTCCCCGGCAAGGAACTCGGTGATGAAGAAGACCACACGGTCGTCGCGCACTTCCTTGTAGTTGTAGCCGTATTCCTGCCAGTAGGAAGACGGCTGCGTTCCGGCAACAGCAATGTGACTGGTGGTGTTCAGACGCTCGTTCAACGCCTCTAGGCCGCCCGGCAGCGGGTCTTCGACGATAATGTACGAAGCCCGGTCCGGCATCTTGACGCGCACCTGCACCTCCACGAGTTGTCCCGGCGCGACGGTATCCACCGTTTTGCCGGTGGCGGGATCGCGGTAAGCGCGCGTCACGACGACGTCTCCCGCAGCCTCGATGGCGGACTGCGCCAGGTAAATGCGCCGGGTGATGACGTAGTAGAGCGGCGACGTCCCGTCGTGACTCAGGGCCAGTGCGTTTCGTCCCGCGCGGAGCTGCGAGCGCGGAATTTCCAGCACGACCGCTGGCGCTCCGCGCCCTAGCGCGCCGCCGGCCAGTTGGACACCGTTGAGCGTGACGGTGTAGGTGGTACTGGCAGCCGCCTCCGAGTAGCTGGTCGCAGCCAGATGGTCGGTCAAAGCGATGATGCTGAAGGCGGTTTCGTTGGTGCTGCCCCAACCGGACATCCGGCGCTGGCTCATCAGCCAACGGACGATGCCGGGAATCAAGGGGTGCTCCGGCGCGATGCGCGTGAAGGCGCTCAAGGCCAGGGCCGTGCTGCGCGTGTCGGAGGCCATGACCTTTTGCGCGTAATAGCCGTCGTGAGCCGCGCCGCCCCAATGGGCCAGCCCCTCCCGCTCCGTGACGGTCGCCGCCAGGTGCGCGACAATCCGAGCGGCGGTTTCGCTGTCTCCGGCCGTGTGGAGGGCCAGCGCCAACCCGGCCTGACTAAAGGTGTCCAGCGACTCGAAATCGGCGGCCAATGCCTGCGTCGCGGTGAGGTGCGGGGAACCGGCGACGGCCATGCTGTAGAGGGCGTAAGCGCGCGTGCGCGGATCCATCGCGGCAAGGTGCTGCGTGAGCCAATCGACCCCGCGCGCGATGACACCGGCATCGACTTCATACCCGGCCTCCGCCGTCGTCGCCAGGCCAAAGACCACCCAGGCGGTCTGGTAGGCGTCAGTGCTGTCGTCGTACCACCAGCCCCAGCCGCCGTCGTTGTGCTGGTAACCGTAGAGGCGCTGCACGCTGGCGTTGATTTTGGGCGGCAGGTCGGCCTGCAATGTGGGCGCGGTGACGCCCAACGCATTGATGGCGCGCCCGACGACGGCGTTGGGCAGCGCCTTGCTCATCGTTTGTTCGACGCAGCCGAAGGGGAAGCCGGTGAGGTACTCCAGTCCTTCGAGCAACGTCCCGGCGATGGAGCGGCTAAGTTCGATGCGGATCACGCTCAGATCCAACGCCTTGACGGGGATGTTCACGCGACTGGCAAGCGTCCCGGTGAAGTGCCCCACCTCGGTCGTCACGTCGGGCACGGACAACGGCGCAATCGTCAGCGGAAGGCGCACGGCATCCACCAGCACGCCTTCGGCGCGGGCCTGGGCCAGCAGAAATACCGGACCGGCGGTTGCGGCGACAGCTTGCCATGTCACGCTGCGCTGCTCGCCTGGTTCCAACGTGAGCGTTTGGACGTCCGGCGCAGCGAGCGTAAGTTGTCCGCCGGGCGGCGTGGTCGGCGAAAGCGCCAGCGTCACGGTGAGCGTTTGGGATTCCTCGGCGTAATTGTGGAGCATCACCGTGAGCGTCGTCTCGTCGCCGGCGGTGAGGAAGCGCGGCAAGATGGGGCGCGCGATGACCGGCTGGTGCGTGACGATGTTGAACGTGCTCTCGCCCACCTGCGTTGCGCGAGTAGCGGCAATGGCGGTCAAGCGCCAACTGGTGAGCGAGTCGGGCAGTCGCAACGTGAGGCGCGCTTCGCCGTTGGCGTCGGTCGTGAGCGTGGGGAGCCAGGCGGCGGTGTCGGGGAAGTCGCTGCGCGGCGACCCTTCCAGGCCGCCATTGCCGCCGCCGCCCATGCCGTTCATATAGAGCACACGCTGCAAGGCCAGCGCGTGGTAGGTGCGCACGATGTTTTCGCGCGGAGCATAGAACGTCTCGGAGATCGGCGCGGTGAGGTTGGCGCTCAGGGCGAAAATAGCCTCATCCACCAGCGCCAGAGAGACTTCGGCGACCACCGGACGCCCACGCGAATCGGTCACGCGGATAGTGAATTCGGCCTCGTCGCGTGGGGCATAGCGTTCGCGGTCCGCCGTGATGGTCACGGTAAGCAGTTGCTCGTCGGCGGGCACGGTTAGTTCCACGCGGGCCGTCCGCAACTCGCCGTCCGGCAACGACAGGGAACGGTCGGTAAATTCGCTGGTATCCAGCGGAACCCAGGCATTGACGGTGACGAAGATGTTGGGTACATCGGTCGCCAACACCGGCACGTCGACCAGGGTGACGGGCGCGGTGAGTTCGACCAGTTGCTCGCGGTGCGTCATCCCGCGCTCGAAAGTGAGCAAGGCCGGGCCGCTGAAGTCGGATTGGATGAGCAGCCGGGCAGTGTCGCCGGGCGCGTAGCGGTCGCGGTCGGCGCTGATGCGCAGACCCTCCGAGGGCGCCGCGCCCCACCACATTCGCTCGAAGGCGTAGATGTAGCCCGTGTACTCTATGCGACGCCCGGCCTCATCCGCACCGGATACGCGCAGGAGATAGAACCCCGGCTCGGCAATGGTCATCTGCGCGACGGCGCGACCGTCCGGCCCGGTGACGGCTTCCAATGTCTGGACGCGGTCGTCGTATTCGAACGTGCGCGGATTCCAGCGCAACAACGCAACCTGCAATTCGCGTCCGGCGACGGGCGCGCCGAAGATGTCGGCGACCTGCGCAACGATGTCGAAGGGCGCGCCGGGCCGGTGGAAGTAGCCGCCGGTATCGACCTGGAGCAGTTCGGCGGCGTCGTAGATGTGGATCGTGGCAAACCCGCTCACGGTTTGGCGGCTGCCGTCATCGACGGTGGCTTCGAGGCCCCAGACCGCTTGTTTGAGCGTGGCGTCCCAGAAACGCTGCCGGGGATAATCACCCAATTTGGCCCGGAAGCTGAACGTGAACCGCCCGTTGTCGTCGGTGCGCCCCTGCGTCAGCCGGTCATACGTGCGGAACCAGACGTTTTCAGTAGAATCATACCAGTACCCCCAATACCAGCCCAATTGATACTGGTAGATTTCGATGGGGGCATTGACCACCGGCTCGCCGAAGTAGTAGGCTGTGTCAACCGTCACGACGACGAGGTCACCCTCCACATAGGCCGGTTGTTGCGGCGTCAGGGTGACGTGGTAATCGGGCTTGCGGTATTCCTCGACTTTGAACGTCTGCTGGTGGCTCTCCTCACCCACGACAACTTCCACGGCGTAATCGCCGAGCATCGCGCCCTCGGCCACGGCAAACTCCCCGTGAACCGTGCTGAAGGCGTTGGTTTCCAGCGCGAAGGTCTGCACCACGTTGTTGCGGGCGTCGCGGATGCGCGCAGTGACGGGGCTACCGGGGGGCAGCAGACTGTAACTCACGTCAGCGTCGGCGCGGACGATGGCCTTGAAGAAGACAGTCTGGCCGGGCCGGTAGATGGGGCGGTCGGTGTAGATGTGGACGGCGTAATCCAGCGCGGCCGGCGACGGATGCCACCACCCCCACCACGGGCTATAACCGGTGCGCCACTCGTTGCTCAACCCGCTGGCAGTGATGTCGCTATTCGATAGCGCGTCCCCTTGCCGTGCAATCACGATCAGTGGTTGGGGGTCGGTCGAGACCTCGGTGCGGAAGACGCCCTGCGCATCGGTGAAGCCCTGGGCCAGGCGCGAACCGTCGCGGGCGTAGACGCCGACCTCCACGTTGGGCCGGGGCGCGCCGCCGGTCCCGTCCATATCGGGGATGTCGGCGACCCAGGTCACCAGTTGGCCCTCGGCCTGTTTGACCAATAGCGTGTTCCGGCTCAACACCAAGATCAACTGCGATTCCAGATAGTCCGCGCGCAGGTTGAGAATGTAGAGACCCGGCGGCACGTCCTCTGGAATGATGACTTCGTGAAGCGATTGGTAGCGGTAAGGTGAGCTGCTGCGGGAAGCGTCCGGGTTATCCGCCCACTGCCGGACCAGGGGAGCGCCGGCGGTGCTGATGGGACGTTGCTCGCTCCCGGCCACGCCGCGAAAGCCGGAGGCGTAACGGTCGAGGTACTGTTCCAACGAGAGTTGGTACAGCTCGAAGGTGGTGGTCATTGCGCTACTCTGGCGATGCAAGACGTACTGAATCGCCCGGCGACCGTCGGCGTCGAGGACTTGCGCGTTGGGGCCGCTGCCAAAGCTGGCGATTTGCCCAAACTCGCCGGTGGTGAAGTCCCAGGAAAAAGGCTGCGGGAAGAGCCGCGCGCCATCCTGGGCCTGGGCGCTCGCGCCGATAATCACGGCATAATTCGTATTGGGGAGCAGTCCGCCTTCCACAGGTGTGAAGGTGAGTGTGGTTTCCTCCCAGGAGAATGTCCCGGCCACGGGTGGGATAAGCACGAAAGCGGCTTCGGACGCGGCGTGATCCATCGGGCGGTCGAAGACAATGTCGATGGTCGTTCCGGGATGGACAGCCTTGCCCTGCGGCGAGTAGGCGAGCAACGGCGGGGGCGTCGTGAACGAGAATGACTCCGGCGTGGGCAAACGGTCGCCGGAAGCGTCGTACAGCCCACCTCTGAAGCCCACCTCGACGTTGGCATACGTGGGCCATACCGTAGCCGGAACGAACGTCGCTTGGGTGCGTTCGGCATTCCATTCCCAGGTCCCGTTGACCGCCGGGTTGAACCGGTTCGCGCGGGTGAAGCTTTCCGGGTCGACGGGATAGTTGAACGCAATCGACACAGGCAGGTCGTGATTGTGCGCGGTGGGCGTCGAAACCCGCGCCACGAGCGGCGTCATGCTCAAAGACCACTGTTGCGCGGCCTGGAGCGGCGTCCCGGCGAGGTCGCGCGCCCGGTCACTCAAAGAAAGGACGTAGCGCGTTCCCGGCGTCAACGGCGCGCTCGGATGCGCCAACAGCACGCCGTCCGCCGCCCACGTCAGCGCGAGCGGCACGGGCGGCTCAATCGACAGGGCGTCTTTCACGCTGTCCTGGTCCATTGGCCGGTCGAAGGCGATGCGCAGCGTGGGATAGCGGTTGCGCAGCGCCGTGGAGAGGCTGCGCGGCTCTACTTCGTCGAGGTTCGCGCCGAGAGGCGCGTCGAAGACCTGCGGCGCATAGACCAGGGGCGCGGGAAGCGTCTCCAGCGTCCATTGCGGCAGGGTCGTGAACGGGCGGCCTTCCGCCGAGACCAGCGCCGGATTCAGGTGGATTTCGTAGCGCGTGCCCGGCTCGAAGCGCATCTGCGGGACGAAAATCAGCGTGGTGGCGGTGTCGTCCCAGAAGAAGCGGCCTTCCGCCGCAGGGGAAAACGACAGTGGCGCGCCGGCATAGTCGGTCGCCATCGGCTGCGAGAAGTGCAGGATGAACGGCGTGTGAACCGGGGCGGCGGCGAGTGAAATCGCGGCATCCAGCCGCACGGAAAGCGGCGGGGGCGGTGGTTTCAACGGCGAAAGCATCAGCGTTGGCGGTGGTGTAGGAGAAGGGAACGGCGTCTGGTCGGGCGTCACCGTGGGGATGGTACACGCCAAAGCAAGCAACAACAAACAGCCCACCACAACGGCAGGCCATAACCGAGGTGAATCCTTCATGGCGCCCTCCTTATCAAAGAACAGGAGACTCTCACTCCTCCAATGGATGCAATCCCGCCTGCACCCACAAAGAACGCGCGCCGACGACAACCTCATTGTTCATCCGTAAAGCTGCCACAGTTGCCCGCCCTATCGCAGTCAAACCGATGATTTCTGTGCCGTCTTCGCCCCACGTGAAATGCACCTTCCACGACTGCATACGCGGGTTGAACAAAGGCACAGTGTCGCCGGTCAATGGGTCTACGGCTTCAGTTCGCGTTCCTTTCAACTCATTGCACAACCGACAAGCTAACCAGAGGTTCTCCCGCGCTGTCGGCCCACCGCAAGCTTCAGGAACTAGATGATCAATTACTAAAGGTTGTCCAGAAACCTGTTGCGCAGT
The DNA here is from genome assembly GCA_034432995.1 of Anaerolineae bacterium. Lineage (GTDB taxonomy): Bacteria > Chloroflexota > Anaerolineae > B4-G1 > SLSP01 > DSWT01. The sequence continues at coordinate 15,740 of DAOUAY010000593.1, forward strand.
ATGGCAATACCCGCAACGCAGTTGCGCATCGGCGGCGACTTGCCGGCGCAGTCTGGCGGGGACATAGGCCTTTTTCATGCTACAAATCCTGCAAGGGGGGAATCCTCTGTCCACGCCACTTCAACAATGCATACGCATAGGCTCGCCGCAACATCAACACGTCGGACATGTCACGCAACTGGTCAAGCTGCGCGTGTTCCTCAGCAGAGAGAGCTTCCCGTTGATTTTTTGCCAGGAGAGCCTCATAGCGTCTCACTTTGTCGGCCTCCAATTCAGTCTGCGCAACGCGCCACAACACAGGCGTATCCAGATGATTGAGCGCGCGCAAATCGTCGCGGAATCGTTCCGGCACTTTAGCAAGGTCCGGCGGCGCTCCGACGCGAATCGATTGTAGCACTACCGTCTCCAAAGGTTGCGCGGTAGCGCGTGCAGTCTCAAACAACTGTTCATACAACGCTTCCGGCAAGCGGATGCTCAAAGATTGTGTCATCTGTTACTCCTTTGCGATTCCATACCTTTCGACAATTTGAATCGCTCTTTCTTATCTTGAGTTTAGAGATCGAAAAATAGCAGAGGTACCTTAACAAAAAAGAAACTGCTGGTAAAGTAGCTGGTATGCAAGAAAAACAGCTAATCCAACAGTTTCGAGATACAGTATACCAATGTTTTGCAAAACGGGGCGATGCCGCGCTGGACTTGCTGGACGCTTTGACCAGTGCGGCGGTGGTGGAGTCGCCCGTCGCGTTGAGTACGTCCGCGCTGTTTCGGCGCGTGTTCAGTAGCGTGTACGATGTGCTAACGGAAGGGAGGCTAGACGAAGAAGCGTTGCACACAGCGTGGTACACCCATCAACCGACGGACAGCGAAACCATCGCGGGGTATGAAGTGTATGGGGTGGATGCAACGCCACGTCCCTATACGGACGCCCCGACCTTGCCGGAGGCGCAGTACTTGAAAACGGAGGCGCGCGCCGTGGCCGAAGTGGGCTACAAGTATAGTTGGGTAGCCCGCTTGGTGCAATGGGGCACTTCATGGATAGCGCCGCAAGCGGTGGCGCGTATGGGGGTGCAGAGCAGTGATAGTGCCACCGCCGCAGAACAAGTTCAAGCGTTGGATCGCCAGAGTGGGCGTCCGAAAGTGGTGGTAGGCGACAGTCTGTATGCCAACAAGGTGTTTCTGGCGGTCTTTCTGCTGCTGCACACCATCGTGGCGTTGGTACGGTTGCGTGGCAACCGCGTCCTGTACGAAGCGCCGCTGCCCAAAGCGCCGGGCACGCGCGGGGCCCCCCGTAAACATGGGCCACCGTTCAAACTGGCGAATCCCTCCCGCCCCCCAGACCTCGAGTTGTGCTTTACGATCGGCCGGCAGCGTGTGCATGGGCAGGTGTGGTATGGGTTGCACTTCTACGCCTTGGCAGCCTTGGTCGGCAGTGTGCTGCGGCTTGAGTTCCTCAAAGCCGACGGTACACCACGCTATAAACGGCCGCTCTGGTTGTTCTGGACGGGAGAACGCAAGGTGCTGCCAGCGGAGGTGTGTCGCATGTACCTCTGGCGCTTCGCCATCGAACACGCCTTTCGCTTCCTCAAACAGCATCTGGGGTTGAATGCCAATCAATCGACTAACCTACACAGTACGACCTTGTGGATGCAACTCTGTGCCACGGCATACTATCAACTGCTACTCATGCGCCCGCTCGTCCAGGATGTGCGGCCGGCTTGGTATCCGCGCTTTCACAACGGTAGCTTACGCCCGCTGACCCCGCGCCAAGTCCAAGTGCAGGCATTAGCATTTCTGTTCACTTTGGGCACCCCAGCCAAATCGCCCAAACGCGCGGGAAAAGGCCGCGGACGCGCACACGGGCATCAGCCACCGCCCAAACCACGCTTTCGCGTCCAGCGCAAGACCAAAAAACGCACGCGCGCCGCTACTGACGCCTGATTT
>DAOUAY010000594.1:0-21857 GCA_034432995.1 Anaerolineae bacterium
GCGCGCCCATACTTACTGCAAAACAGTGTTCAACATTATGCCTGGGGGACCCGTGGGAACCATGCCTTTATCCCGAATCTACTGGGCTTCAAACCGGAATCCGGGTTACCCTATGCTGAATTGTGGATAGGCGCGCATCCCAAAGCCCCATCCACTGTTGTAGTTGGGGACATGTCAGTCCCTTTGGATCAATGGATTCATACGTACCCGGTGCAAATTCTGGGCAGCGAGATCGCAAACAAGTTCTCGAATCAACTGCCGTTTTTGTTCAAGGTCTTATCGGCGAGTGACCCCTTATCCATTCAAGTGCATCCCAATAAGGCGCAGGCAGCCGCTTTGCATCTTCATGATCCTATACACTATCCAGATGCGAATCACAAACCCGAGCTGGCCATTGCGCTTGATGCGTTGACGGCCTTGATGGGCCTCAAGCCCTTCGCTGAAATTCAAGAAACCCTGAGACGTTACCCGGAGATCGCTGATTTTATCGGAGAGCGTGTGTGCGCCAGCGTCCTTGATCCAGTGACTCCCGACCCCCAAAAGCAGCAGGCGCTTATCAAAACCTTGTTCTCGACGCTGATCGAACATTCCATTGCCCACGCGAAGGAATTAGTACGCGCTATCGAGCAATTAGCTGAACGACTAAACAAATCCGCGTCTTTGGAAGAGATTGAGATGCTCTTTTTAAGTCTCAGCGCAACGTATACTGGGCCGGATGTGGGACTATTCGCGCTGTTCTTGCTAAATCTGGTTCACCTTGAGGCCGGGCAAGGTCTCTTTACGGATGCAGGGACGCCGCACGCCTATATAAAAGGCAACATCGTCGAATGTATGGCTAACTCCGATAATGTCGTGCGTGTCGGGTTGACGGATAAATTTACCGATCCTGAAAATTTGGTAGAGATCATCGATTATGCGCCTGCGCCCCTTGCCGTTCTGGGGAACAGTCCCGATTCAGCAGAACAAATATACCAAACGCCTGCCTCTGAGTTTCGTGTCAGCAGACTGACACTCGATTCGTCGACAGCGCGCCAAGAGACGACGGGAAATAAGCTCAAGTTATTTTTGGTGACGAAAGGTGCAGCCATTGTGCGTTGGAACTCTGGTTCCGAAAATGCCGGCATGATCGTGAAGCAAGGTCAATCGATCCTGATTCCTGCCTGTCTGCGTGAATTCCAGTTGAGTACAGAAGCATCGGCGGAACTGTTTAAGGTGGAAGTCCCGATTTTTGATTGAGGTGGTCAGATATGCAAACCGAACCGTATTTTCAGAAAGACGCTTATCGCAAAGTTTTCGACGCCACTGTGCTTGCCGTCGAAGGCCAGGATGTGGCGCTGGATGCGACAGCCTTCTACCCCGGCGGCGGCGGGCAGCCCCACGATTTCGGATTTTTGCAGGCCGGCGATGAAAGCTGGCCTGTTGTCAGCTTGCGTCGCCAGGACGATTTGATCTGGCACACAATTGAGAGTCGGGAATTTGGCAATCCCCTCGCAGCGAGGATGCGCGTGCAAGGCGTGCTGGATTGGGAACGCCGTTACGCGCTGATGCGCACGCACACGGCGCTGCACGTCCTCTGCGGCGTCGTCTGGCGCGATTACGGCGCGAAAGTGACCGGCGGCAATATGCAACCGTTGCAAGGCCGGCTGGACTTCGAGTTCGAGAACTTGCAACGCGAGTTGGTGGACGAGATCGAGGCCAAGATCAACGCCGAGGTTGCGGCAGCGCATCCCGTGCGCGTCGCTTTCCTCCCGCGCGCGGAAGCCGATCTGCATCCCGACCTCATTCGCACCAAGATCAACCTGTTGCCGCCGGGCATCACCGTCGTGCGCATCGTCGAAATCGTTGGGCTGGATGTACAGGCCGACGGCGGCACCCACGTGGCGAACACGCAAGAAGTCGGCCCCATCCGCATCAGCGACTACAAGAGCAAAGGCCGGCTCAACAAACGGCTTGAGCTGACGCTGGAAGCATAATATTCCACGCAAAAGCCCCGCAGATGTCCTGCGGGGCTTTTGACTGCGGTAACCATATTACACGCTTGCGTCGGATCACAATCCGACGCTCTTCGCAGACGCGGATTGTGATCCGCGAAAAACAAGGTGTGAGGTCTTTATATGCCGGCGCGTTGCGCCGCGACCGTTTGCACTTCCTTGAGCAATGTCTGCGCGCGCGCGTCGATGTTCTCGAGTTCGGCGAGCCACGCTTCTTTCTGCGCTGTATCCTGGATGCTGGCGGCATTGACCCGCACGTTGAGCATTGCGCTCTGGATGCTCGCCATCGCCATCCACGCGGCGGTGGCGGCATCGGAAGCCGCGTTGACGTTGCCCTGGCTGGCGACGAGCAGCGCGAGTTCCAGCGTCTCGAGCGCCGCCCGCGCCGTCGCCAGCGGAACTTCGGTGGCGTGGATTGTCGCTTCCTGGATCGCCGCGTCGCGGGCCTGTTGTTCTTCCTCGGTGGACTTCGGCAGCTTGAAGGCCGCCATCACGGCGTTGAATGCGGCGCTGTCTTCGTCCATTGCGGCGGTGAGTGCGGCCCGCAGCTTTTCCGCTTGCACTACGGCTCCGGCTGCTTCCTCCTGCACGCCGGCGTAACGGCGTTTCCCCACCGTCAACCGCCCGACCATCGCCACGAGCGCCGCCGCTAGCGCGCCCGCCAGGGCCGCCACCGCGCCGCCGCCGGGCGCGGCAGAATTCGCCGCCACCGCGTCCAAAAAGCCGACCGGCGCGCCTTCGTCCAGCGCCGCGAGCTTGTTTTCCAGGATTTGCCCCGGCGCGAAGAGATCGAGTTGCAGATACCACTGCGCCGCATCGACGAGCGCCTGCTGCGGAATCAACCCGACCAGCTCCGTATGCGTGACTGCCACGCCATAGCGCGCCGCCTCGCTGCGGATCGTTTCCACCACACGGTGGATCGGCGTCTGCGGAAAGTTGGTCAGGTTCATCGACACCTGCGCTTGCCCCGCTACCAGCAGCCCAATCGCCTTGACGTAGCGGTAGCCGCCGTTGGAGTGCCGCAGCGCCCGCGCGATCTTCTGCGCGATGCTGATGTTATCCGTGTTGAGGTAAGCGTTGAACGCCACCAGGAATGGTCGCGCGCCGATGATCGTCGCCCCGGCCTTGCCCACGGCCTGTGGGCCAAAATCCGGGTCGCGGGTGGGGTTCTTGCCGATTTCGGCCTTGAGCGCTTCGTATTCGCCGCGCCGCACGTCTTCGAGATTGGTGCGCTCCGGGCGCAGCGCCGCCTGCTCGTAGAGGTACACGGGGATGCCCAGTTCCTCGCCCACGCGGCGACCCAAATCGCGGGCCAGCGCCACACAATCCGCCATTGTCACGCCGCTGATAGGGACGAACGGTACCACGTCCGTCGCCCCCAGCCGGGGATGCTCGCCGCGATGCGCGTCCAGATCGATCAGCGCCGCTGCGGTCTTGATCCCCTGGAACGCGGCCTCCTGCACCGCGCCCGGCGGTCCTACCAGCGTCACCACCGAACGGTTGTGATCGGCATCCGATTCGAAGTCCAGCACACGCGCTTCGGGCACGGCGCGCATCGCATCCACGATAGCTGCGATCACATCGGCGCGGCGACCCTCGCTAAAGTTAGGGACACATTCGACCAGGGTCTTCATCGCTTACCACACGTGGGGAAGGGGCTTTTGGGGCTTTTCGTCTGTGTCCGCACTCGTGTTCGTATCGGGATCGCCGACCATTTTAGCTTCCAGGTCGATGATCTGCCCTGTGGGCGGCGCCCACGCGCTGGATGAAGGCTGCTGGGTCATTACCTTTCCCTCGGACGGCGGGGCAGCGGTCATTTCGCGTTGGGTTTTTTCCGTGTGCTCGTTGACCAGGGCCGGCGGGCACACATCGACAAACAATCGCATCCCGATCAGGAAGATCGCCAGGTCATCCAACTGTCCTAGACCCGGCACTGCTATTCCAGGGACAAGATCGACCGGCGAGATCAAGTAGAGGGCCGTCAAGATTGGAATGATCTTCGTCACAAATGGAACACGCGCATCCCACAATAGCTCCCAGGCCAGGCGAAAATGGCCGAAAAAGTCCTTCAACCATCCCATCAGCGCGCCCACGTCGCTCGCGCGCTCCGGGTATTGCATTTTATCGTCGGACATAGCACCTCCTTCAATAGTCTGGTCGTCGTTGGTCATGTCGTCACTGTAAGAAGCATTATAGTCTGAGCAGCATAAGTCGCAACTGCCTCCACATAAATTGAGTTATAATACTACGATAAAGATACCCAAGAGGTTGCTATGCCATTCCTGATCGACGGACACAACGTGATCTCCGCCCTGCCGGACATCGACCTGGAAGACCCGGACGACGAGGCCAAACTGGTGGTGAAGCTGCGCGCCTGGACCGGACGCGAGCGGCGCAAGGCCATCGTCATTTTCGATGGCGGGATTCCGGGCGGGCCGTCGCGGGTGCTTTCCTCGCCGGAAGTGCGCGTGGTCTTTGCGGCGCGGCATCACAGCACGGCGGATCGCATCATCAAGGAGCGGCTGTCGTCCTTGCCTGATGCGCCCAACTGGACGGTGGTTTCGTCCGATCGTGAGGTGTTGGACAACGCGCGGACGACCGGCGCGCAGACGCTGTCGGCGCAGGCGTTTGCGGAACGGTTGACCCAGGCACTGGAAGTGGAGAAGGAAAAGCCGGAAGGCGTACCGGCGGCGGAAGTTGAGGCATGGTTGCAAGTTTTCGAGGACCAGGCTGTGGCAGAGGCTTCCTCTGTTGTGTCAGAGGCAACTGTAGCATCGAAAATCGCGCCTGCCCTGGAACCTGCGCCGCCTGCCGCTCCTCCCGTTTCGAGGAAGCAAGCGCAGCGGGCCAAACAACACGCGCTGGAACAGGCCACGCCGCCGGCGCCGCCCTCGCGCACCACGCGCTCCATCGCCGAGCAAATGGGGGAGTCCCTGCCTCCGCTACCCAAACGGGAAAAGCCTGCCGGATACGGCGGCAAACCCGCCGAAGTCTCGCCTGAGGAAGTGGAATCCTGGCTGGAAGTCTTCCATGATGCGCCGGAGCGCGCGACAACGCCGGTCACCCGGTCGCCCAAACCGCGCTCGTCTGCGCCGCCGCGCCAACCCAAGCCGCCGGTGGTGAAAAAACACGGGGCGCTTTCGCACGAAGAGGTCGAAACCTGGTTGGAGATTTTCGGCGGCGAACCTGAACCGTCCGCGCCTCCACCGGCGGCTGCGGACGAAAAATCGGGCAAGCGCCAGCCTGTGCAGGATAAATCTAAACCCTCACAGGCCAGACTGGTCAAACGCAAGCAGCAGCTCATTCCGACGAAGGATGAGCAGGCGAGCGGTCTTTCGAAAGAAGACGAGGAACTGTGGCTGCGCCTGTATGGCCACGGTGATCGCTAAACAGCCAGACCTGATCGACCTGCTTGGAAAATCAAACCGCGAATTTACACGAATCTTCACGAAGGAAGACAAAATGAGTGTGATTCGTGAGGATTCGTGGTGGAGTTTTGTCCTATCCGACCAGCTCCAGTAAATCCGCTGTAGACGGCAGCACCAGATGCGCGCCGGCCTGCCATAACTCGGCCTCTTCGCCGAAACCGCACAGTACGCCAACAGCCCACGCTCCCGCGCGCCGCCCCGAAAGCACGTCCATCGTCGTATCGCCGACCATCACGCAACCCTCCGGCGACAGCCCCAACTGCTGGGCCGCGTACAACACCGGTTCGGGATGCGGCTTGAGGCGTTTGGTCGTCGCCTGGGTGACGACAAGTTTGAAGAATCCGGCGAGGTCGTGCTGGCGCAGGAATTCGGAGGCGTCCTCGGCGGAGCGTGTCGAGACGACCGCGAGCGCCGCGCGTTCAGCGAGATGCGCCAACAACGGCTTTACACCCTCAATGAGGCGAAACGTGGGGGTGGTATAAGCGTGCAGCATACGCCGCACGCCAAAGAGCACGGCATCCAGCCCCACCATATCCACCGCCGTTATCGCATAGTTCATCGGCGTTTCCCCGGCCATGACCATGCGCCGGGCCAGCCGGTGCGCGCGCGGTTCACCGAGGAAGCGCAATCGCTGCGTCAGCCGCTCGACCGTTTGATTGTCGGTATCCATCAGCGTGCCGTCCAAATCGAAGAACCAACCCTGAATTTTGTCGAACGGAATTGGCATCGTTGGCATGATCTGCTCCAAAAGTAAACGTCGTTTCCCCGTATTCTAGCACGAGTCGCCCCCCCGTCCAATGAGTGACATGGTTTTAGCGGTTTCTCCCGCTGGTGTTATAATGATTGTAAACGGATCGAGCATCAGGTTGGCAAAAGGAACGTGGGAGGTGTTGTATGGGCGTCTTGGCCGCTTATCGAGGGGTGGTACAGAAAAACGGGCTGGTGCGCTTGCGCCGGTCCGCTGAAGCGCGCCTTCTGCCGCCGGGCAGCGAGGTGTTGATCATCGCCACGCAGGCGCAACCCGTTTCTGATCTTGAAGAGCAAGAGCGCCGTCTGGCCGCGTTCTCGCCAGAGGAATGGCGACGACCGTTTGTGGAATATGAGGCCATTGCTGCGCGAGAGTGTGCTGAAGCAGATATCGCCGATATCAGCGATGATGAGTTAGTGGCGCTGGTTCACGAGGCGCGCCAAGAGGTTGGTTGATGCGTGCAGTCGTGGACACCAATTTGCTACTCAGGATGGCGGCATCTGGGCGGCAGTTACCGTTGTATCGAGCATGGCGTCAAAAAGAATTCACCTTGGTTATTTCTTCCCCGGTAGTGGCTGAATTTGCCAGCGTGATGGAAAGGCCAAAAGTGCGTCGTTTTCTGCTCCCTGGTCAGGGTCAGGCGTTTGTAAAACTGCTCCATGCTTTGGCATTGTTCGTTGAGCCTGCCGCCGATTTCCCTCCCTGCCGCGATCCCAAAGACGACGTCGTGATTGCGACGGCTGTCGCAGCAGCGCCCTGCTTCCTGGTAACGTCCGACTGGGATCTTTACGCTGATGCCGATCTGGTTGCCAGGCTGGCTGCGCTAGATGTCAAGATCGTCCAGGCCGGCGAGTTTCTGACCCTGCTCCGTTCATAGTCGACTACGTTTCATCTCCCCCCGGATACAGCGATTGCAGCAGCGACTCCGCCACCGCCCGGTTGATTTTGCGGAACTGCCCCTCGGTCTCCATCGTCACGATCCCCATATCGGTCAGTTGATCGACCAGCCGCGCGGAACGGGTGTAGCCGATGCGCAGGCGGCGTTGCAGTAGGGAGACGGAGGCCCGGTTTTCGGCCAGGAAAATTTCCACGGCGGTGGGTAGCAGTTGATCCTCGAATTGGCCGGCCAGCCTGGTCTCTTGCTCGAAGTCGGGGAAGAGCGCCGGTTGGGCCGGTGCGATCTCGTCGGCGCGGGCGGCGGCCATCGGCTTGGGGAAGTCCACTTGCTGCGGTTTTTGTCCCGGTTCCACGGCGTTGCGCCAGAAGTTGATCAGGCGGTCCAGCTCGTGGTCGGAGACGAAGGCCCCTTGCAGACGCAGCGGCTGGCTGGCATCCGGCGGCATAAAGAGCATGTCGCCCCGTCCCAGAAGCCGCTCCGCCCCCGGCATATCCAGGATCACGCGCGAGTCCACCGACGAGGCCACGGCAAAGGCCACCCGCGAGGGGAAGTTGGCCTTGATCAGACCGGTCACTACATCCACACTGGGGCGCTGTGTGGCGATGATGAGGTGGATGCCCGTCGCGCGCGCCATCTGCGCCAGGCGGCACAGCACGCGCTCCGTCTCCTCCGGCGACTGGATCATCAGATCCGCCAACTCATCCACCAGCACGGTGATGTAGGGGATGGGGGTCTCGTCCAGCGTTTTGCTCACGCGCTGATTGAAGTCCTCGATGTTGCGCGCGCCGACCTGCGCGAAACGCCGGTAGCGGCTGTCCATCTCGCGCATCACCCACTTCAACGCGGGCACAACCCGTTCTACATCCACGATCACCGGTGACAACAGGTGCGGGATGCCGTTGTACTGTGTCAGTTCGACCCGTTTTGGATCGACCATCAACATACGCAGCGTGTCCGGTGTGTTCTGCAACAGCAGCGCCGCGATGACGGAGTTCACGCACACCGATTTACCCGCGCCCGTCGCGCCGGCGATGAGCATATGCGGCATCGCGCGCAAATCCGCCGCCACCGCCTGCCCGGAGACATCCTGTCCCAGCCCCAGCCGCAGACGGCCCTTGAGCTTGCCAAATGCCTCCGATTCCATGATGTCGCGCAACGAGACCACGGCCGGCTCTTCATTGGGCACCTCGATGCCCACCAACCCTTTGCCGGGGATGGGGGCCTGGATGCGGATGCTGCGCGCGGAAAGCGCCAGCGCCAGGTCATCCGCCAGGCTGGTGATCTTGCTGACTTTGACCTTGGTGGTGCGCCCGGTGCGGCTGGTGATGAACAATGGCTCCGTGCCAAACTGCGTGACCACCGGCCCCTGGTTGATTTCGCGCACGCGCACGGGCGCGCCCAGGCTTTCCAGCGTCTTCTCGATACTGCGGACTTGCTTGCGGATCAGGTCTTCGCTGTAATATTGCTCGCTGCCCTCTTCCAGCACATCGACAACACTCGGCAAGCGCCAGGCCTGCGCCCCCACCACCAGCGTCGGCCCTTCGAATTCCAGCGCGCCGTTGCCGTTGGTGGGGCGGGCGGCCACATTAATGCGGACTTCATCCTCTTTCCGCTTGTGTCCTTGCGTTGCTCTTAGCGATTCCGATTCGGCGACACCGCCGAGGATCTTCCGACCGGCGGGTGGTCCTGTCGGCGTCAACGTGTCAGGTGGCAGGGACAGTTGCGTCACATCCCACGGGGGGACGTTTTGCTGTCCGGCGGTGCGCTGCCTCTCCGCACGCTCGCTCAACAGGCGCACGGCATCGGCGGGTGAGATACCGGCGATGAATGTCACAATGATCATCCAGACTAAGACAAGCAAGATGCTGGCGCCGGCTTTACCAAGCGCCTTGACGCCTACATCCAGCATCAACGCGCCGATCAACCCGCCGCCGGCCCCGGCCTCTCCCAGACGGTAGAGGCCAATCTGTGGCCACACAAAACTGGCGATGAGATGCATCGTCATCAGGGCGACAAAGAATCCGACGGTCACGCCCACGACTTGTTCGGGATCGACTTTGGGGAGACGATCTTCGAAGCGGCGCAGAATGAGCCACAGTCCCACCGCGCCGAAGAACAAGGGCACGACGTACATCCCCCACCCGAACGTCTGCGCCAGGAGGGTCATCCACCATTGGGTCAACGCGCCCTGCTGCGCCGAGATAAAGCTCAGGAAGGTGAGCAGGGCCAGAATGAACAGACACCAGCCCACAATATCCAGCTTTTCATCGTTGCTCAGGCGATTCCACAGCGTTTCTTGTTGTTTTTTGCGCGTGGTGCGCCGGCTGCCAGATGACGACCGCCCGCGCGACGTGGAGCGGCCGCCTGAACGTGAAGAAGTGCTACTTTTTGTCATAATCTCTGTATCTCGTTATCGTTTTGGCCCGAGCGCGGCTTCGATGGCTTCGCCCACCGAGCGCACCGGGATCAGGGTTAACCCGTCGGGCGGGCGCAACTGCTTGCGCTGCATACTCCGGGGGATGAGGATTTTGGTGAAGCCCAGACGCGCGGCTTCGCTCATCCGGGACTCCAACTGGCTCACCGAACGCACTTCGCCGGAAAGCCCTACCTCACCGACCACCGCCACGTCCGCCGGAACGGGCTGGTCGCGCAGGCTGGAAGCCAGCGCCACCGCCACGGCGAGGTCGGCGGCCGGCTCCTCGATTTGCAGTCCACCCACGACGTTGGCGAAGATGTCCTGCTCGTCCAGCCGTAGCCCCACCCGGCGGGTGAGCACCGCGACGGTGAGCAGCAGGCGGTTGAAGTCCAGACCGTTGACGGTGCGGCGCGGATTGCCGAAGCTGGTGTGGCTCGCCAATGCCTGAATCTCCACCAGGAGCGGGCGCGTCCCTTCCATGGTGACGGCGATGGTCGATCCCGGCACGTTCACCATGCGCTCGGCGAGGAACGCTTCCGAGGGGTTGGCGACCTCGACGAGGCCCTGCTCTTGCATCTCGAACACGCCCACCTCGGAAGTCGCGCCGAAGCGGTTTTTCACACTGCGCAGCAGCCGGTACGTGTGGAAGGGGTCGCCTTCCAGGTACAGCACCGTATCGACGATGTGCTCCAGCACTTTCGGCCCGGCAATCGCCCCCTGCTTGGTGACGTGCCCCACCACGAAGACCGGCACGCCGCTCTCCTTCGCCCAGCGTTGGAAGCTGACCGCGCACTCGCGCACCTGGCTCACGCTGCCTGCCGCCGACGTCATATCCTCGTTGTGGACGGTTTGGATGGAATCGACGACCAGCGCTTGCAGCGTGGGCTGCATCGCGCTGGCTTGGGCGAGGATGGCGCCGGCCTCGGTCTCCGACAGCAAATACAGCGGATCGCCCTCGATGCCCAGCCGTTTGGCGCGCATCTTGATCTGCCGGGGGGATTCCTCGCCGGAGACGTAGAGCACGGGGCGCTCGGCAGCGCCAAGCGCGGCGGCGACCTGCAACAGCAGCGTCGATTTGCCGATGCCCGGTTCGCCGCCGATCAGCACGACGGAGCCGGGCACCAATCCCCCGCCGAGGACGCGGGAAAACTCCTGCATCGCCACCGGAATCCGCTCCGCATCGCCGATGCCCACCTGGCTCAACGGCTGCGGGCGCTGCGCGAGGCGCGTCGCGGGTGGGGCTGTCCCACCGCCGCTATCCGTCTCCAACAGGACCTCGACCAGGGACTCCCACGCGCCGCAGTTGGGACACTTGCCCATGTGGCGCGCGTAGCTCCAATTGCATTGCTGGCAGACCCAGCGACTTTCCCGTTTCGCCATTGCATTGTCCTCCCCCCTTATTATACTAGAACATACATTCTATAACAAGGGGCAAAATAGCCGTCAGCATTCAGCGATCAGCCGTCAGCGTTGGTGTTGCGTGCAATCTTGTTTTGTACACCGAAAGGGTCAAAAGACAAGTTGTCGACTTTCGATTATACTATAGATGATGGGAATTGGTGATTAGTAACTCGTAACTGGGGACTGGGGATTGGGGATTAGGGACACCTGGTTCCTGATTACCAATCCCTAATCCCTGGTTTTAGGAGAACGTGATGAGTGATGCTATTCCCCGTTTGCTGGCCGACGCGATGCTCGGCAAGCTGGCCCGCTGGCTGCGCATCCTGGGCTATGACACGCTGTATATGCAGGATGACGATGTCTGCATCGCGCAGCGCGCCCGTGCGGAGGGGCGCGTCGTGCTCACGCGCGATCACGGCCTGGCAGAGCGGCGTGGATTGCGCACACTCCTCATCAACGCGCAAGACCTCGATACGCAACTTGCGGAGGTGGTCTCGGCGCTGGGCCGGCCTGCCGACGCTGCGCCGCGCTGTATGCTCTGCAACGGCAAGCTGCGGCGCATCCCCGTTGAAGTCGCGCGCTCCTTCGTCCCGCCGTATGTCGCGCAGACGCAATCCGTGTTTCATCGCTGCGCCGAATGTGGTAAAATCTACTGGCAGGGGACGCACTGGCAGGGCATCGAGGGTCAACTGAACGAGGTTTGACAAATTCACCGACCTGGCTATAATGACCCAATAGCCGAGCCTTGCAAGGGGTCGGCTCATGTTTTGTATTAGGGCCTATGACCATAGGCTTGTGGATAAGGGAGGAAAACGTGTACGCAGTGATCAAATCGGGAGGACACCAGTACAAGGCCAGCGTTGGGGGCGACCTCATTGTCGAGCGGCTTCCATACGCGGTGGGCGCACAGGTGGAACTGGATCAGGTCTATTTGTTGGATGACGGCGAGCAGGTGTTGGTGGGGCAGCCGATGGTCGCGGGCGCGGTGGTGCGCGCGACCGTGATTGACGAATTCCGCGGCCCCAAAGTTCGCATCTTCAAGTATCGCCCCAAAGAGCGTTATCGCCGTCGCCAGGGTCATCGCCAGACTTACATGCGTCTGCGCGTTGACGATATTGTGAAGGGAGCATAGCGCAATGGCACGCAAGAAGGCAACTGGAACGAACGGTCGCGACAGTCGCGCCAAGCGGCGCGGCGTCAAGAAATACGGCGGCGAAGCCGTCATCACCGGCAATATCATCGTGCGCCAGGTAGGAATGCACATCAAGCCCGGTATCAACGTGGGCATAGGCAAGGACTACACGCTCTTCGCGATGGCCGATGGGCGCGTCAAGTACGACGTTGTCCACGGGCGCAAGCGGGTGAACGTTGTCGTTGCTGAGGGAGGTATGGCTGCATGAAGCCACAGATTCATCCCAAATGGTATCCCGAAGCGAAGGCCATCTGCGCTTGCGGTGAGGTGTGGACGATCGGCGCGACGGTGCCGGAATTGCATACCGATGTGTGTGCGAAATGCCACCCCTACTTCACCGGCGAGCAGCGCATCGTAGACACCGAAGGGCAGGTCGATCGCTTTATGCGCCGCCTGCAGGCTCGTGAAGAAGCCCTCCAGCAACTCGAACAGCGCAAGGCCGCGCGCGTATCACCGGACCTGGCTATCAGCACACTTGAGTTGGGCCGGCGGATGGAGAAAGTGCTGGCCGACGCCGGTTTGGTGAAAGTCGGCGATCTGCTGGCGATTATGGAAGAGAAGGGCGACGACGGGTTGACCGAAATCAAGGGGCTGGGCCTCAAGGGGCTGGCCGACCTGAAAAAGGGTCTGCGCGTGCGCGGATACATCCTCCCAGGCGATGACGCCGCCGGGAGAATGGCAACCGCCGCATAACGATAGCAACGAGGCAGGGACATCCCCTGCCTCGTTTCATTTTCTGTTTTCCACGAGTTTTCTTCTCCACATGTTCTGTCGTCCCGTCGAATGTCGTCGTTGGGGAAGGACAGGTAAAAACCCATAAGCAGGAGCTTCGCATGAATCAAGACTGTCGCAGTGGATGGATTGAGGTCATCTGTGGGAGCATGTTCAGCGGCAAAACCGAGGAACTCATTCGCCGCCTCCGCCGGGCGCAGATTGCGCGTCAGAAAATCCAGGTCTTCAAACCCGCTATCGATTTGCGCTACACGGACAAAGCCATCGCTTCGCATAACGGCTTGCAGGAAAACGCGATCCCCGTCAACAATAGCGTGGAATTGCTGGCCCATCTGGATACAACCGCCGATGTCATCGCCATCGACGAGGTGCAGTTCTTCGACGCGGCCATCGTCGACGTGTGCAATATGCTGGCGAACCAGGGCAAGCGCGTGATCTGCGCCGGGCTGGACATGGATTTCCGTGGGGTGCCGTTCGGTCCGATTCCCCAACTCTTGGCGATCGCCGAGCGTGTAGAGAAATTGCAGGCGATCTGCGTCGTTTGCGGCGCGGCAGCCAGCCGCACCCAGCGATTGATCGCCGGACAGCCGGCCTACATCGACGATCCCGTCGTCCTGGTCGGCGCCAGTGAAGTCTACGAAGCGCGTTGTCGCGTCCATCACCAGACGCCGCAACGCCCGCAACCTGAGGAGTAATAACAATGGACATTATCTTGCCCAATTCTGTGGAGCGCATTCTGCTCGATGAAGCCACGATCCAGCAGCGCGTCCAACAAATGGCCGACATCATCAGCACCGACTACGCCGGCTTGCGCAACGAGGAATTCCTGCTCGTCGGTGTGCTGAAAGGCTCGTTTATGTTTATGGCCGACCTGGCGCGGCGGCTCACCGTCCCGCATCGCGTCGATTTCATCGCGCTTTCCAGCTACGAGGACAGCGCCGCTGCAACCGGCGCGGTGCGCATGATCATGGACACGCGCGCCGACGTCGCCCGGCGGCACGTCCTGATCGTGGAGGACATCGTCGATACCGGCTACACATTACAGTATCTGTACCGCATCTTCGGCGCGCGCCAGCCGGCCTCGCTGCGTACCGCCGTCCTCCTGAGCAAGCCCGACCGGCGCGAGGTCGAGGTCACGGTCGATTATCTGGGATTTCAGATTCCCGACGTGTGGGTGGTTGGGTACGGGCTGGACTACGCGGACCGCTTCCGCACTCTGCCCTACATTGCGATGCTCAAGCCAAGCGTTTATGAGCACTAGCAGTCAGCCATCAGGCGTTAGCTTTCAGCTAAAAAGGCTGACCGCTGAAAGCTGATCGCTGAGAGCCATCTCCAGGAGGTCACGATGTCACTATTTGACGATGTCGAAAAAGTGTTGATTTCTGAAGAGCAGATCAAGGAGCGGGTTGTCACGCTGGCCGCCGAGATGAACGCGCTCTACACCGACGCTGATTTACCGATCATCATCTGCATCCTCAAGGGCGCGTTTATGTTCCTCGCCGACTTTACCCGCCACCTTACCTTCCGCCACGAACTCGACTTTATGGAAATCTCCAGCTATGGGCGCGGAACGACCAGTTCGGGTACGGTGCGGATTCTGTTGGATCTGGCGAGCGATGTGCAGGGCCGCAATGTCATCATCGTGGAGGACATCGTGGATACCGGCAACACGTTGACGTACATCCTGCGGAACTTTGCCGCGCGCCGGCCTGCCAGCATCCGCGTGGCGACATTGCTCAGCAAACCAAGCCGTCGCCAGATCGAAGTGCCCTTGGACTTCGTCGGTTTCGAAGTGCCGGATGAGTTCGTCATCGGCTACGGCCTCGACTTTGCCGAGCAGTTCCGCAATCTGCCCTTCATCGGCGTACTCAAGCCCGAAAAGTACCAAAACCTTTGAAATAGTTGCCGCTCTCCCAAAAATCGGCTATAATACCCCGCAGTTAAGAGGGGTATATGGATAAGAAAAGGCTAAGTCTCGTCAATCTGTTAGTGTGGGGGGGCGCTGGTCTGCTCCTAGTGGGGATCGTGCTAGGCTCTCTGAGCCTGGCGCCGCACATCGATGCGCTGTTCTATAAGCCCGATGTGGCTCCTGTGGCAACGGTGGTGGTGACGCCCACCCCAGAAGTCATCGTTCCGCTGTTGCCTTTCCAGGAAGGAGCGCCGTCCAGCGAAGTCGTCATGCCGGACGTTGCGCCGTTGTCGGAGATGACACCCCTCCCGACGCCGACTTACACCCCCTCTACGCAACCCGAAGAAGCCACCTCCATCGTTACGTACACCGCGCCTGAGGGGGTCATTCCGATACGCCTCTTCATCCCGGATATCGAACTGGAAGCGCCGATTGTCCCTATTGGCTGGAAATATATCGAGATTGGGGGGAGGATGCAGCCGATATGGGATGTTCCCGACCGGCGTGTGGCCGGGTGGCATGAGACGTCGGCGAAGATCGGCGTGCCGGGCAACACGGTGCTGAACGGACACAATACCGCATACGGCGAGGTTTTCCGCTATTTGTACAAACTCGACGTTGGCGCAACGATTATGGTCGAGGCGGACGATGGCGTCACCTATACGTACACCGTCACCGAGAAGCTTATCCTTCCCGAAGCAGGGCGGCCACTCGAGGTGCGTATTCAAAACGCACAATACATCCTCTCCACCGCCGATGAACGGCTGACGCTGGTGACGTGTCATCCTTACAACAGTCTGGCAAACCGGTTGTTGATTATTGCCCATCCGGTTGCGCTACCCGCAGCCCCATCTGCGCTCATAGAAGGAGATTAGCATGAACCTGTCTTTCATTCATCGCATTCGGCGCAATCACGCCCTGGAACACGCCACGCTCAACCTGCTGGGCAAACAGCACCCTGGCGCACAGGCTATGGGGATATCTGGCCCGCGCGGATTCACGATCTACACCTCGCTGACGGCGGAGGAGATCGTTCCGGCGGTGATGGAGGCGTTGAAACGGCTCAAAGCTGGCGAGAGCGCCTTGCGTGTGCATCGCAACTGCGGCACCAACACCGTCACCACCGCGACATTGACCACCCTGGCGACCCTGTTGGGTATTCAGGGGACCAGGCCACCCTTTCGTAAATCTCTGGAACGGTTGCCGCACCTGATCTTGCTCAACGTGCTGGCTTTGTTGCTGGCGCCGACGTTGGCAGAGTGGGTGCAAGGGACACTCACCACCGATCCCAGCGTGGCTAACGTGGAAATCGCCTCGGTGTTCACCGACTATTACCGCGGGTTGCAGCGGATTCGCGTCCATACCCGTCAGGTTTGAGATGCTGCACCTGCTCTATGGCGAGAACGATCTCCAGCGCGAAGAGGCTCTGGCAAGCATTATCCAGCAATCAGGGCTGACGCCGGATTTACGCGACCTCAACACGGAGGTGCTGGAAGGCTCCGTGACAGCCGCTGCCCTGCGCCGGGCTTGCAGCGCCATCCCCTTTCTAGGCGATGTGCGTATCGTAATCGCGCGCGAGCTGTTGTCGCAGACGAAAGGCCCGATGACGAAAGAAATCGACGAGATCGCTGTGTATTTGCCGGACCTCCCACCTTCCACCATTTTGATCTTCTGTGAGAGCAAGGCGTTGGCCGCAAAGAACCCCGTTCTGGCGCAGGCCAAAAACCTGAACGCCAACGTTCAGGTTTTCAGCCTCCCCGGTGCGAAAGACCTTTCCCGTTGGATCGTCGAGCGGACAAAAATGCACCGCGGCGCCATCGATTACAACGCGGCTGCCCTGTTGGCCCAGAACATCGGGCCGAATCTGCGCATGCTGGATCAAGAAATCCGCAAGCTGATGCTCTATCGCGGGGATAACAAACCCATCACCGTCGAGGATGTGAAGGTGATGGCGCCGTACATTCAAAGCGCCGATGTGATCTTTGCCATGGTGGACGCCATCGGCCAGCGCGATCCACGCACTGCGGCAACCCTTTTGCACCGGCTGTTGGAGGTGGGTGAGCATCCGTTGGCAATTTTTGGGATGATCGCCCGCCAGTTCCGACTGTTGATTCAGGTACGTTGGCTAGGCGACCGCCACATGAGTGAGCCGGACATCGCGGCGCGACTGAAGCTGCATCCGTTCGTCACCGGGAAAATCCGCGCGCAGGTGCAGCGCTTCACGCCGGAGCAGCTGCGCGCGGCCTATCAGTTGCTCGTGGACAGTGACCTTGCCATCAAACGAGGACTGCTGGAACCCGAAGCCGCCCTCGATTTGTTGATTGTGCAACTGACAAGCCTCTAGTACAGCGCGGCATAAATCCCTCCCAGTTTTCAGCTTCAAGGGGATCGTCAGATCCCCGCGTCTGGTGCATAGTCGGGGATCTGGCGATCCCCTCTGAGCATCATTA
The DNA here is from genome assembly GCA_034432995.1 of Anaerolineae bacterium. Taxonomy (GTDB): domain Bacteria; phylum Chloroflexota; class Anaerolineae; order B4-G1; family SLSP01; genus DSWT01. The sequence continues at coordinate 17,166 of DAOUAY010000594.1, forward strand.
TCCAGAAAGGAACTTGCGCCTTGCGGTACTAGCGTTCCGCTGTGGCCGGTCTCCGACCGCGCCACCCCCAGGCGTGGGCGCGCGCTATAGAAACCGCGCCTACACCGTGATTTGTTCGGCCTTCTCCTGCCCCAGCCAGAAGTGGTGACGCAACACCCGTGCGGACGAACGCACCAGAATCCCGTTCACCTTGCGATCGCCGTCCGGCAATAGCGTCGGATGCACATAGCAGACGTTGGGCTTATCCCCAAATCGGTCGTGATACCGCTTGGCCGCCTGAGCCAGCGTTCCCGCCAAATCCGCCGAACCGCCATCGTGCCACAAAAGTCCGATGTCCATCATACCACCTCAATCCCTAAATCGGCAATCCCCAATCTTCGATCCGCGGTCACTCCACTTGCCGCGCCAGATACCAGGCATTCAACGCCAAATCCTGACACAGATCGAAGACGCCCTCCGGGCAACGCACGCGGAAGAAGTGCAAAGCGCCTTTGCGCTTCATCTCCGTCCACGCGCGAACGACCGCGTGCACACGGTACTGTTGCCCACGCCACATGAACCGCTGTGGAAAGTAGTTGTGTTTGCGCGCGATGAGCCGGATTGGTTCACGGCGCGCCGCAAGATTGAATAGCATCAGTCACCTCCCAAAATCCACATACTCGTGCGGATTGCGAAATTCCAAATGCGCTGCCCTTTGACGTTGATCACCTTGCCGATAGGCGCGATGTAGCGTGTCACGATCATCTGGGCGTTGCCCGGCGCTACGAACCGCTTCCAGGGCGCAGGATTCCAGGCGACGTTGTCTTTGTGCCAGCCCAGGTGAAACTCGCCGTTGGCCTTCTGGTGGAAAACTTTCAGAGTCGGCCCCAGCAAGTCCGTCCCGATGAAGTCCGCGCCAGGCTCCGGTTCTGCACCATACGGCAGGTACTTCGTCACGATCATGTCCCCTTCACCCGGCCACTCAGAGTTGAAGAAGACGCGCATCGCCACCTCGTCGCCCTCGAAGATGCCCTCGCCTTCCATACTGCTGCCGATCACGCCGAGACGGTAAACTTCGCCCGGCGTCAGCGCGTCGATGTACGTCAGCACGACGTCGCCTGTACCGGCAATGACCTGCCCGGCAAATGGTGTTTCCATCTCTGCGACCGGTTCAAAATCCAGCCCGGATAACACCTTGTTCAGCCGCTCGCGGTTGTCTTTGTGGACCATATACCGCACTCGTTCGGCCATATCGCTCAGGGTTAACTGGAAGTTGTCATCTACTCCGGGCTGCTCACTGAGGATTTGCAGTAGCACGACCAGACCATTCTCGTGCTCGGCGTTGTACTGGCCGTGCAGGTAATGGATGGTCTGCACAACACGCCGCTCGCGGCTGCGGGTATAAGGCAGGTCTGCCTGCCACTCACATAGGCGTGGCTCGGCAAACAGGGCACGCAACGCGCTGTCGCTCGTAAATGCATCGCACTGCGTCAACAGCAGTTTCAAACGCTCGTACAGATTCATGAAGTACGTGCCCATCGTTCCCTCACTTCCCGGTTTATTCTTCATCGCCCACAATGGTGAACGTCCGCGCCGGTTGTTGTACGCCGGCCCACGGCCAGGCATATCCGCCATCGCTCAGCGCGGGTTGTTGCATGCCGTAACCCGGCAGCGCCTGTGGCGTCACGATGACCACGGGCGGCGTCGCGGTTGTCGGCATCCGCGACGCCTGCTGTTGCATCTCGCGCCGCCAGATCATCACCCCGATGAGCAGCGTCGGCAACATCGCCGCCACGCCGCACGCCAGCCCGATCAACAGCGCCAGCGAATCCTCGCTGAGCCGTTGTGTGACCACGACGACCAGGGCTACGGTGAAGACGATGCTGATCAAGGCTACAAAGCGTCCTAGCCGCTTGCCAAAAGGTTCTCGCGTTTCCATTTATGCTGCACTCCTGTGTGCCCATACCGGCAACTGTGCTGTATAGGGCGCGACGGTGTTGCCAAGCATTGCCATCTGTTGTTTCAGGTCCTTTTCATCGATATAGGCTGCCTGGAAGCGGATAGGATTTTCCCCACCACTGACCGCCAGAAAGTCGCCACGCCCGTTGAGCAGATGCGCGTTTGTCCCGGCCCTGCCCGATGCGACCCTGGCATCATCCGCCGAGACCACACGCCCAACCAGTCGCAGCGGAAAATTCGCCCGCATCACGCTGCTGAGGATGGTGGACGAGGGGTGCTGAGTCGCCGCAATGACGTGCACGCCCGCCTGCCTGCCGCGCTGCACCAGGCGCGTCAACGTGTCGGCGAATGGCGCTTCGCCTTGCATCACCAAATCGGCCAGCTCGTCGATGAAGATGACGATGCGCGGGATAGATGTGCCCACTACCCCCTCGTTGTGTGAAACGATCGCGTTCCGGTTGGGGGCCGGTGCTTCACCGCGCCGGTCGCGGGACTCCATCACGCGCACCACCGAGCGCAGCGCCTCTAAGGCCTCCGGCACATCGACGATTGGCTTGCGGGTGAGATGCGGGATGCCGTTGAACGCCGGAAACGCGCGGCCCTTCGGATCGATGCACAGCATTTGCAGCAGGCTCGGCGTGTGGGTGAGCGCCAGCGATGCCGCGATCGTCCTCAACAGTGCAGACTTTCCCGAGCCGGTGGTGCCAGCCACGAGGATATGGGCCACTTCAGGCGCGGAAAGCCGCGCGAGCAAAGGCGCGCCGTCGTCGGTGAGGCCCAGCAGGGCGGTGGCGAGCGGCATCGGCATGGCTTCGGGCAGCAAACTGAGCAACGTCACCGGGCGTGGGGTGGGATTGGAGAACTCCAGGATCACGCCCTCCTTGCCCTTGTCGACGCTAAGGGTGGGGACCTGCATCGCCAGCGCCAGGTCATCGGCCAGCCGCTTGATCGAGGCGAAGCGGGTATTGGGCGCGGGATTCAGGAAGAAGCGGATCATCCGTGGGCCAACCGTGCCGCCCGTGACGCGTCCCGGCGTGCGATGCGCGGCCAACACGGCTTCTACCCGGTCGGCCTGATATTCCAGGTAAGGACGAAGTGAACGCGACATTAGGACTCCTCGGAAATCTGAGAATCAGCGAATTGGCGAATCAGCGAATTGGCGAATCAGCGAATCAGTGAATGACAGGATTAGCGTTTTGAACAAATGTTCTAATTTCAAAACGAAAAAAGAACACGCCGAGGCGTGATATGGCATCATAGAACTTTTGTTCTATAATTGATTATACAGCCGGTTTTGACCTTTGTCAAGAGCCTTTTTGGTTGAATTCAGGAAATCTATAGTATAATAGTTACACAAATGAGTCTCAATTGTATAACATAAAGGGGGCATTATGGCGATGATTGGCGTGCGCGAGTTGCGCCAACAGACTTCTGAAGTGCTGCGGAAATTGAAAGAGGAGCGGGCAGAATACATCATCACGCACCAGGGGGTTCCAGTGGCGCTGTTGTTGCCCCTTGATGAGACGACCGTGGAGCAGGCTATTGTGCAAGCCGGCAAACGCAGCGCACCTCAGGCATGGCGAACTTACGAGCAGATCGCTGCGCGCGCACGCGACGCCTGGCCTGCGGACACAGAGACCCAGGTGCTTCTGGATGAGATCCGGCGGTAGGACGATGTTCACGCTTGACGCCAGTGTACACATCAACGCTATCAATGCTACAGAGCCTGGAACCGCCGCGAGCCAGGCCTGTCTTCAACGCTTGGTTGGGCAACAACAAACTGTGATCTCCCCAACGTTGTTGCTGGTGGAGCTTGCTGCCGCTGTGGCTCGTTCTTTGGATGACACGGCCCTGGCGCTGGAATTAACGCAGGCCGTGCGTGCTTTACCGGGTCAGATATGGGTAGCTCTGGATGACGATCTGGCGGCTGAAGCGGCGCAGTTGGGCGCGGAGGCGCGTCTGCGGGGCGCGGATGCCGTTTACGCAGCGGTGGCGCGTCGCTTTGGGACCACACTCATCACCCGCGACCGGCAACAGTTGGAACGACTGCGCGATCTCCTGCCGGCGCTGACACCGGAGGCATGGCTTGAATACGGTAGACGGTAGACGGGATCAGGTGGGGAGCCAGCGGAGGGCGGTGGGGTCTATCCAGCCGTGGATGGTGTCGCCAGGGGCGGGAGGCGTTTGGCCGGGGGCGGCATCCAGGCGCAGCGTGCCACCGTCCACAGCCAGTGTGAGCCGGAAGTAGCTGCCGTGGAACGTTCGCTGCGTCACCTGCGCGGTGAAAGGGTTAGCTGCCCCCGGTTCGAGGTGGATGCCCCACGGGTGGATGAGCAGTTGGCCTTCTGCACCCGGTTGCGGCAACGCTGCACCGTCCGCCATATCCAACATGCCAAACGCCGCTTCCACTTGCTGTGGATGGCGCACCCGCGCCGGGAACAGGTTCTCCAATCCCAAAAACCGCGCCACCCACGCATCGTGAGGATGGTCGTAGAGCGCCTCCGGGCGGCCAGTTTGCACAACGCGGCCTTCGTTGAGCAGGATCACGCGGTCCGAGAGGGCGAACGCTTCCTCCTGGTCGTGCGTCACGGTGATGGCGGTGACGCCGACCCGCCGCAGGATGACGGGCAGGTCTTCGAGCAATCGCTCGCGCAGGTTGCGGTCGAGCGCGCCGAGCGGCTCGTCGAGCAGCAGCAGGCGCGGCTGCGGGGCGAGGCTGCGCGCCAGGGCCACCCGTTGGCGTTCGCCGCCGGA
>DAOUAY010000595.1:0-9855 GCA_034432995.1 Anaerolineae bacterium
GTCCTTCCTGTCACTCTGCAATTGTTAAGGTGCACCGACAGTAAAGCCGATGCTGTGCCCTCCGCACCCCTGCATCGGCTACGACAACTTGACAGTCTACCTGCCAGTCTTGCCTCTGTCTATTGTTTTTTGGTAACTTTCAGTTTACTACGATTTTGACTTTTTGTCAAGTTACTGTCCGCGGGAATCGCTCGGGCAATCCCCACACACGAGAGCGAATTTTACCACAGGGCGTTTTTTTGTCAAGTTGATTCGAGTCTGTCTTTACGCATCCGTAGACGGCTTGTAGTCCGGTGATTGGTGCCGGAAATAGGTATTATACAATTCTGCATAATGCCCACCCTGCGACATCAAGTGCTCGTGAGTTCCCTCCTCGATGACATGCCCATGATCCATAACGATGATCCGGTCGGCGTGTTTGATGGTGGAAAGACGGTGCGCGATGATAATAGCGGTGCGATTGCGCATCAGCGTCTCCAGCCCTTCTTGGATCTGCGCCTCAGTAAAGGGATCGACACTGGCGGTGGCCTCATCCAGCACGAGGATCGAAGGCGCCTTGAGCAACACGCGCGCCAACGCGACCAATTGCCGTTGTCCCATCGAGAGATTCGCGCCACGCTCGCCGACATCGGTATCCAGGCCGTTGGGCAGGTCGGCGATCCAATCGCCGTGACTGATGCGCTGCGCAGCAGCGAACACCTGTGCGTCGGTGGCCCCCAGCAACCCGTAACGGATGTTATCCCGCACAGTGCCGGAAAAGAGAAATGGTTCCTGGGGGACCAAACCGATGTGACGGCGGTATTGCGCCAGGTCGAGTGTGCGAATATCGCGCCCATCGACCAACAGCCGCCCATCCTGGAATTCGTAAAAGCGCGTAACCAGCCGGGCGAGGCTGCTCTTACCCGCGCCCGTGTGCCCGACCAGCGCGACTGTCTCCTGGGGAGCTATGTCCAACGAAAAATCGGGCAGTACGGTTTCGTCGCCGGTATAGCTGAAGCGCAGGTTGCGAAATTCGATGCGCCCGGTGACAGTTTCCACCGGCTCCGCTGCGGTCTGCACGACCTTCGGTTCAGCATCGATGAGAGCAAAAACCCGTTCCGCTGCCGACAGGCCATCCTGGAATTGGCTCCAGAATGAAGCGATGTTGATGATGGGCCACCAGAAAAAACCAACGGCCTGCATAAAAAGATACCAGTTGCCAGGGCTGATACCGGTACGCGTCGCCAAGCCGCTGGCATAGAGGACAAGCGCCGTCCCTAAACCTGAGGCCATCCCCATGACCGGAAAGATAGAGTTCATAGTGATGTCGCGCTTGAGGCCAATGCGGTAGGACTGCCGGTTGTTTTCGGCGAAAGTGGTGTAGATGGCGCGTTCCTGGCGGAAGCTCTTGGCAACAACGATGCCGCTAATGGATTCCTGTATTTGAGCATTGATAGTCGCTGTTACACGGCGCGACTGCTGGGTTACCCTGCGCGCGATGCGACGGAAGCTCAAGGCAATGCTGGCAGCAATCGGGGTGATGCCGATCAGCAGCAACGTGAGCCAGACATTGATGGTGAAGAGCCACGCGACCAGAATAGCCACCAGCAAGACCTGACTGATGAGATCCGTCACAAGCGTGACAACGGCGGAGAAGTCCTGCGTGTCCGAGGTCACGCGGCTGACGATACGGCCTGACGAGTGTTCGTCGTAGAAGGACAGATCATGTTTGACGGTGGCGGCGAAGACGTCCTCGCGGACCTTCAACACGACGTCGCCGATGATCCTGGCGGAGGCCATGCGGCGAATGTAGTTGGCAATCCACGCGATGACGTTTAGCAACAATACACCCACGGCCAGCAGCACGATCATATTCAGCGTCGGGTGCTGCGCGACCATGTCGATCCCCCTGGCGATGAGAATGGGTGAAGCGGTGCTGGTTGCCGAGTTGAGCAGCAGCAAGAATCCCACCAACAGCACCTCTTTGGTGTAGGGACGGAAATAGTCCATAATACGCTTCAGGAGGTCTTTGTCGCTATAATTGCGATCGTAACTCTCGGTATCTAGGCCATCGAGAATAAAACCCATTGTTACCTCACGTTTTAGTCATAGCGCGCAAAAATCTGCCGGTACGGCGCACAGCGCTCCATCAACTCATCATGCTTGCCCTGATCGATCAGTTCACCGCGGCGCAGCACCAGGATGCGGTCGGCCCAACGGATCTGGCTGAGACGATGGGTGATAATGAACGTGGTCCGTTGGCGGCTGATGCGACGCATGGCGCGCTGAATCTCGTCTTCGGTGGCGCTATCGATGGCGCTGGTGCTGTCATCAAGAATGAGGATGCGCGGATCGGTGAGGAAGGCGCGGGCGATGGCGATGCGCTGGCGCTGACCGCCGGAAAGCGTTACCCCACGCTCGCCCACCTCGGTGTCGTAGCCCTTGGAAAAGCTCATGATGAAGTCGTGCGCCTGAGCCTCGCGCGCCGCCCGTTCGATGTCCGCCGGCGAGGCATCCGCACAGCCAAAGGCGATGTTTTCGGCCAGGGTGCGCGAGAAGAGAAAGACATCCTGCTCGATCGTGGAGATTTGCGAGCGCAACGCCTCCAGACTCCAATCACGCACATCAACGCCATCCACCAGCACGCGCCCCGCTTCCACGTCGAAGATGCGGTTGATCAACTGGGTCAGCGTCGTTTTGCCGGAACCGGTTTGGCCGACAATCGCGATGGTTTCACCGGAGTTGACGCGGAAGCTGAGATTGTTGAGCATACAGGTGTCATTGTAACCGAAGCGCACGTTCTCGAAGACGACTTCGCCGCGCATAGGTTGCGCAAAACCTTCCACGTTCTCGTCCAGATCCGTTTCTGTGTTAATCAGTTGTAGGATGCGTTCCGCACTGGCGATGCCCATCTGGACAAGATTGAAGGAGAAGATAGAGATGAATGTGGGGAAGCGCAACGTCCCCAAGAGCCCCATAAACGTGACGACCTGTCCCATCGTGAGCGAGCCAGCCTTCCACATCAGCAACGCGTGCAACAAGCCCCCGGCCCACGCCAAACCGAACATCAGCAGCGGCCAATAGCGCGCCTCGATAATCCCCTGCTGAACGTAGTACTCACGAAACAGCCGCGCGTTGTGGGCAAAGTTCTTCCATTCCTGCTGTTCCTGCGCATTCGCCTTGACGACTTCGATACCGGCAACGGCCTCGGCCAGTCGCGCGTTCATCACGCCGAACTGCTCGCGCTGCGCCATGCTGACGGGTTTGAGTCGCCGGTTGTAATCGTAGACCGTGATCACCAGCACGACGGTGAACAGCACCGGGACGAGTAACAACCGGGTCTCGAGCCGGCCGATCACGATCACCGGAATCACCAGCCCCATCAACGAGTCGATGATGAGCATCACACCCGGGCTGAACATCGCATTGAGCATCCGCACGTCGTTGGTGGCGCGCGCCATGATGTCACCAATACGTTGTCGTCCGTGAAAAGTCTGACTCTTACCGAGCAGGCTGCTGTAGAGTTCATCGCGGGCGTCACGCTCGATGTGCTGCGCGATGAACGACGAGGCGTAGTTGCGGAACAATCCCGTCACCCCCTGACTCACCGCGGCGCCGAATGCCCCCAAAGCCACCGTCAGCAGCGCCGCCGAGGTCCAGCCTGGGGTCGTAATGACGTCGAAGCCCTGACCGACAAAAACCTGGATGTAACTGTAGGCCGTGTTATTCAGAACCGCGCTCACGAGTAAAATCAGGGGGAAGAACGGGTAGCGTATCATATGAGAGATGATCCAGCTCACCGGCCCGTTGCGGTCGTAACGATATTCGTTTTCCAGCGTAAATTCGCGTTTAGACAATGTCCCTCCATCAGTATGACCTTCGTTTGACGTAAGGCGGGGAATAACTATACTCTGCGTATGAATGCGCCTCGCCTAGTCTAGAGGGGATGGCGAATACCCCTGCAAGGACTTGAACCTTGATAACAGGTTTAGGAAACCTGCGTTCTATCCGATTGAACTACAGGGGCGACGGCGACATTATAGCACGATACCATAAAACGTGAAAGGTGATGCGTAACAACACGCAGAACGGTTAAAGGAGCGCCGATGAAAACATATCACGCGATAGCATGGTTAGCAGAAGGCAAACTGCGCCTGATCGATCAGCGCCGGTTGCCACAGGAGTTAATCTATTGCGACTACACGGACTATGACAAGGTCGCGGTGGCTATCCGCGAGATGGTAGTCCGCGGCGCACCGGCAATTGGCATCACGGCGGGCTACGGTATGGCGCTGGCGGCCTTGTACAGTTCCGCTCCCAACGCAGATGCACTCCGCGCCGACTTAAGCAGCGCCGACGCCGTGCTGCGCGCAGCGCGCCCTACCGCTGTCAACCTCTTCTGGGCGTTGGGCCGGATACAGCGACGCGCCGCAGATCCGACGTTGGATTCGGTCGCGGCAATCCGCGAAGCCGTGTTGGCAGAAGCACACGCGATTTACGCTTTCGAGGAAGCGTCCAACTTTCGCATTGGGCAAAACGCGCTGCCGTTGGTACCAGATCATGCACGCATCGTCCATCACTGCAACACTGGCCCCCTGGCAACCGGCGAATACGGGACGGCGCTGCGCGTCATCACCGCCGCGCACGAAGCCGGCAAAGATGTGTTCGCGTACGTCGACGAGACCCGTCCGCGCCTGCAAGGCGCGCGCCTCACGGCATGGGAACTGGAGCAATGGGGTGTACCCTACACCATCATCGTCGATGGAGCCGCCGCGCACATCATGCGTACCGTCGGTATCGACTTGTGCGTGGTCGGCTGCGACCGCATCGCCGCCAACGGTGACACGGCCAACAAGATCGGGACATACAGCCTGGCGCTGGCCGCAAAGGCGCACAACGTACCATTCTACGTCGTCGGCCCGACCAGCACCATCGACATGGCGCTGGCGACCGGCGACGAAATCGCCATCGAGCAACGACCCGCCGACGAAGTCACCCGCTTCGAAGCATGTCAGATCGCGCCCGAAGGCGCACCCGCATCCAACCCGGCTTTCGATGTGACGCCCGCGGCCTACATCACGGCGATCATCACCGAACGCGGTGTTGTCTATCCGCCGTTCACGGAGAATCTTGCCCGGTTATAGTACCAGCCTCCTATTGTAATTCCGTATGTATGGGTTAGAATAGTGATAGGAATATGATCCAGGAGGTGCAATTATGGTCTATTTGCCGAGAGAAGAAGGACAGGGGTTGGCCGAGTACGGCCTGATCCTGGTCCTGGTCGCGGTCGTTGTCGCCGCCATATTGGTGACGGTCGGTCCCGAAATCGCAGAAATGTACAACCGCGTTGTAGAGGCGCTTACCAGGTGATCTGGGGATCAGCGATCTGACGCGCTCCGTTTCTAGCCAGAACGGAGCGTTTTTATTGTTGCCCCAGCCAGAGGCTTTGATAGATTTCCCACTCACGCGCATCGGTCTCCCAGTACGGATAAACAGCGACCCCGGTGACCACGTTCGCCCACGTCGCCCAGTCATTTAGGCCATCGATCGTTCCACGCAAGCCGCTGCGCATGTTCTCCGCAGAGGGTTTGTGTGTTGATGTAACCTCCTCAGACGTCGGTATCCCGATGAAAAGGCGCACGTCACTGTAGGCCAACGCGCGGGTGAGCGCAATGACCTGGAATTTCGTCCAATACCGATACAGGCCAGATGTAGGAAGTGCGCTATCATAGACCATCACGGCGATTTCATCCACGCGGCGGGCCACCTTTTGATAGTAGGACGTGCCCCAGCTCCAGCGTCCCACAAAGGGCCAGCGTATGGTCGGGAAGAGCGGCCAGATGCGCCGCCCGGCGATAGAGAGCGCGGTCTCGGGAGCAAGCGCCTGCCGCAGATCGTCGAGCAACGCCAGCACTGACTTATCGCCATCTTCGACCGGTTCAGGGTCGATATGCAAGCCGTCGAAGCCAACATCTTGCATCAACGTAACACAGAAGTCTACCACGTCGCGCCGGACAGCGCGACTATCGAGATTCATCGTATCGAGCGGCAATCCAATCCACGCCTGCACGACCAGGTCAGGCGCAAAGCTCTTCACCGCGGTGACGAATTCCTCCGCGTAAGCGTAAGTGGGATTGAAGCCGCCCTCCGGCTTGTAATAGCTCGTGTAGACGTAAATCGTGGTAATCTGGCGTTCGGCCAACTCCGTCGAGAGCGTCAGAATCTCGTCGGCGCGGTGCGGCTGGCTGACCCATTCGACGCCAAGCCAGGCGGCGTTGCTGCCCTGGTTGAAGTGCGCGCCCGGATAGGTCGATTGCGAGCGATAGATGCAGCTCCGCCCAAACACGACCAGCCACAGCACCGTCAGAGCACCCAAACGCCATAGCAAGTCCGTGCGGCGGGAGAGGATGCGCCTTTGAGGATGGCGCGTGACCTTTCGTGTCCTGGCTTTCGTGTCACTCATGGCTCGACCAGATAGACGTTCACTTTCCCGCCAAAATCTGAGGCGTAGAGGATGCGCGTCCCGTCCCAACTCCACGTAGGATGACAATGACTGCTCTGTGTGTGCCAGGACGTTTTGTGATGACACAATACGGAAAGTTTCGCTTCGGCTCCAGAAATGTCGATCAGTACCAGGTCATCTACATCGTCTCCGACCAGGACGGTGTTATCGGGGTTGGCGTGATAGTGGTTGCAGTAGTAAGGCATATCGATCCGACGCACGACGTTCCCGTACCGGTCGGCCAGCCCGACGAAAGGGATCATCGCGTTTGCGTTGACCGGCACCTCGGTCGCCACGGCCTGAGTGCGACTGGAAGTGATCGTGCCGTCGTGCCCGGGGCCGCGATCATCGAAAAATATGTGACTGTCCTGGGTCCAGAATTCGTGGCCAATGGAGTCGTACTCTTCCTGGCGATAGCACGGTTTTGCCTCTCGTGAGACAAAATCGAGAATCCAGATGCGCTGTGTGACCAGGTTCCATGGCCCTTCGTGGCAGAAGGTTGCCAGCGTGTTGTCGTCGGGACAGAATTGGAAGTGACCGAGCCAGTGGGTATCTTTGTACACATCGAACGCCCCACCCCCGTCGAGATAGGCCAACGTCACCCGTCCGTCCTTGATGCGGTAGAAGCTCTCCTTGAAGCCGGTGTAATTCGGCCCGCGCGGGGCGTCCACCTTCTCGTTGCGGGTGAAGGCGATGTAGCGCCGGTTAGCCGCAATCGAAGGCGCGCCCACGCTGAAGTTGCCGGCTTCTTCATAGACAACGGTGATCGCGCCGGTCGCCGTATCGAGCAGCTTGATCTGGTTGCCCACCGTATACACGATCAGCCGGCTGTCCGGCGTCTTGGTGACGCCGCCGACGGAACGCGGCTCGTCGGTCAACTGCGTGATGAGGCCTGTACCCAAATCCATGCGGAAAATGTTGTAATGCGGCGAATCCTCCGGTCGCCTATCCTCGCCCGACGCACGATCCGACACAAAAACAATCTCGTTCTTGGTGCTGTCGAACGAATTCTCCGTAAAGTACAGGTGGACATTGTTACCAAAGGTCGTCAGTTGCCGGATCCTTCGCCCGGTCTTCGCATCCTTGAATTCACGTATTTCCGATAGCCACGTATCACCAATCATAGGTTTGTCTCCTGGAGAATGAGCGAATCAGCGAATGAGCGAATGAGCGAATCAGCGAATCAGCGAATCAGCGAATCAGCGAATCAGCGAACCACTCCCTATTTGCCATTTGCCATTTGCTCTTTGCCATTTTACATCGGCGCGCCGGTTGCCAAATCCCACCCGTACTCGGCGTAGGCGCCGGCCAAAAGCGCGTCCAGGTCGGGGACGTTGCCTTCGGTGCCGCCATCGAGCGGTTGACGCAGCAGCTCTGGCATCTGCTCGGCGGCGCGGGTCAGCCCACGGCGCAGGTTGAGTTGGCGCTTGAGCGTCAGGTTGCGCACACCAAGCGGCAGCAGGTCAGCCACGGCCAGATTCCAGCCGGTGACGGCGTTCAACGCTGCCAGCACCCGCTCCACGCCGGGATTCTGGAACTGGCACAAAATCAGCGCGTTGTACAGCGCGCGCCACGCCTGTTGGCGCGCCGCCACGCGCCCCTTTTCCTCTGACGAGTCGAAACGCTCGCCCGGCGTGATGTCCAACTCGTAGGCCGGTCCCTGACCGGTATCCACGCCGTACATATCACCCTGCATGTGACACGCACCGCGCGGTGACAGCGCGTACACGGCCGCCATCCCGCTGAACGCGCGCGGGTCGTGCATCGGTACTTCCAGCTTGTTGACCGTGACCGCCAATTCCGGCGCGCCGAACCGCTCCGCCAGCGCGTAGCTCCCGTCGGCCAACAGCGCGCCGAAGCCCTCGCGCCGCGCCATCATGCCGAGCAAGCGGTGCATCATGGCCGCATCGCCATAGCGGATATCCAACCCGCCGGTGTCGGCTACGGTGAGCAAACCACGTTCGAACAACTCGCAGGCCAGCGCCATCGTCGCGCCCGCGCTGATGGTGTCCAAGCCGTACACGTTGCACAGATGCCCGGCATAGATGACGGCTTCCTGATCGGCCACCAGCGTCAACGAGCCAAGCGCGCCGATGGTCTCGTATTCGGGGCCGTCCACCTTGCTGACCCCGTAAGCAGGCGCGCGGGTCTCCCGCCCACAAGCGATGGGACAGCGATAGCAAGCCAGGGTGCGGTTCTGGAACTCGTCGAGCATCAGAATGCCGGACAGGTGGCTCCCCGCATCCCACGCATCCTGCTGGTAATAGCGGATGGGCATATCGCCGTACATCAGCGCCATGTCCACGTACCCGGCGGTGCCCGCCATCTGGATCGACATGGCGGCCATATCGTCCTCCAGCCCGGCGACGATGGCCTGCGCGAGCGCGTTGAGCATCTTCACATCGGCGACCGGAACTTTCGCCTTGCCGCGCACGCCGATGGCCTTGAGGTTCTTCGCGCCCATCACCGCGCCCATGCCGGTGCGCGCGGCGGCGCGCCCGTGATCGTTCATCACCGCCGCCATCGCCGCCCGGTTCTCGCCGGCCGGGCCGATGCAAGCGACGCGCGCGCGACTCTCGCCCATCAAACCCCGGACGTATTTTTGCGTCGCGTAGCTATCCAGACCCCAAAGATCGGTAGCTTCATATAAATTCGCTTCGCCCTCGTTGATCGAGAGCCAGACAGGGCAATCGGACGTTCCGGCGATGATGATCCCGTCGTAGCCGGCGAAGCGCAGCTCCGGCCCGAAGAAGCCGCCGCTGTTCGCCTCACCCCACAGACCGGTGGCTGGGGAGAGCGCGCACACGCTGTAGCGGCCCGCCGACGGCATCGCCGTCCCCACCAGCGGCCCGGTCATGAAAATGAGCGGATTCTCCGGCCCCAGCGGGTCGGTCTCCGCCGTGACCATGTCGAAGGCATAACGCGCCGCCAAGCCACTCCCGCCGACACATTCGCGGGCGTAAACTTCGTTCAGCGGTTCATCCCACACCGTCCCCGCCGTCAAATCTACACGCAGGATTTTGCCCATATAACCGTGCATGATCATCTCCTATCGAATCATGAATCATGAATCATGATTGGTGATTGGTGATTCGTGATTCATGATTCGTGATTCAAAAATCGATCACCTTGCCGTCGTAGGCGTATTCGAAGAGGCGCTGCAAGTCGTCGTAGTCGGGACTGCGGGCAGCGGTCATCATCGAGGCGTCGTTGAAGGCGCGTTCCATCAGGTCGTCGATATGCGCGACAAACGTCTCGCGGTCGATGCCCAGAGCGGCGATGCTGGTGGGGCTGTCAAGAGCGTCGCAGAGGTGACGGATCTCGATGGCCAGACGCCGCGCCGCCTCTGGATCATCGTCGCAGCCAAAGCCGAG
>DAOUAY010000596.1:0-13090 GCA_034432995.1 Anaerolineae bacterium
ATCCCTACACGCGCGACGCCGTCAGCGATGCCGACGGCGCCTTCACGATCGAGAATCTGCCTGCCGGGTTCTACAATCTGGCGGTGCAGATCGGCGAGACTTGGTTGCTCTATTCCAGCCGCTCCAGTGGCTCCTCGGAACGATTTCTCATCCCGGCGGGAGAGACTATCGATTTGGGGAAGATCACCGTAGAGCAGGAGTAGCCCCCCTCACATCGACCACTCTTCCGCATGAATGTCCATTTCATCGGACCAGCGGCGTTGCAGCGCGGAGATCTCAGCCACGATGTCCTGCGGGAGCGGGCGGATGTCTTCTTTTGCCGCGAGGAATGCTTGCAGGTGTTCGGGACGCGCGGTGGCCCCGACGGTGGCGCGCACTTGCGGGAAGCTGTGGGCGAAGCGCACGCAGAACGTCGTCCAACTGGCGATGCCGGAACGCTCGAAGATGGGCGCGATTTCGACGGCGCGCTGTTGCAGGTAATCCTTCCACGCAGCGCCGGGCACGTCTCGCAGCCAATGCACCGGGCCGCCGGAAACAGTGCGCATGGCGACAATCGGTTCGTTCCGTTCGATGAGCAAGTCCCACAGCGCGTTGGAAGCGAAGCGCTGCAAGGGGTTCAGGTAGAAGATGTAGCCGTCCACAATGCCTTCTGGATAGCCCGCGCGCAGCGCCTTCAGCGGCGCTTCCGACGTCCAGGGGAACACTTCGACCACGAAGCGTTTCACCAGCCCTTCATCCTGTAGACGGGCGAATTCGTCGTAACACGGCCCGCCGCTGGCGAATTCCTCCGCCAGTTGCCCGCCCAGGCAGAGTTGGCCCAGGTCGAGGCTGTCCAGCCCAAGCGGATCAAGGTTCTGGTGAATCATATCGCGCAGTTCCGCGATGGTGCTCCAACCAAGTTTGACGATCAGCTTAGGGACGCGGGCGCGGTCCTGATCGAACGCGACGCGCAAGACTTTGAGCGCGTCGCCGTAGGTGTGGCTGGTGTGGAACCAGACGCCGGCATCCATTGCCGCGCGAGCGATGGACACACGGTCGTCGAAGGGGATGTGTTCATCGCCGAGGCGCGTCGTCCCGTAGATGTACGGGGAGAGGTCGGTCAGCAGGTCCGATTTGTGAACGTAGGCTATAGATTTCATATCTCCTCTTTTTGGTTGCTAAATGACGGTATTATCCGGTATCACCGCCCCCTTGGGGATAACGACGATGCCGTCGCGCACCACGTAATTGTCGGTCTCTTCGTCCGGCGCGCCCATGTGGTCGCGGATGACGACGTTGCGCCCGATGCGCGCGTTCTTGTCCAGGATAGCGTTTTCGACGACGCTGCCACGCCCCACCCCCATGTCGGGCAGGCCAAGGCGCTGGTTCTCGTCGATCTGCGCCAGCGATTCGAAGTCATCGGCCCCCATCATCACCACGCGGTGCAAATGCGCGCCGCCGTTGACGATACTGCGCAACCCGATGACGCTATCCGCGATGGCGGCATGATCCAACCGGCAACCGGGTGCAATCCACACCCGCATCAAACTCGAGTCGGTAACCCGGCTGCCCGGCAGAAAGCGTGGGCGTGTATAGATCGGCCATTCCGCCGAGAAGAAGTCAAACGGTGGATTCGGACTGGTCAATGCCAGATTGGCGTCGTAGAAGGCGCGCATGGTACCGATATCGGCCCAGTATCCTCCAAACGTGTAGGCGAACACGCGAAGGCCCTTCTCAATCGCTGCCGGAATGATGTCCTTTCCAAAATCCGAACCGGTTTCGCTGCGCAACAAATCGCCCAGGGTCTTGGTGCGAAAGACGTAGATACCCATCGAGGCCATGTAGGGTTTCTCACCGTCAAGGCTTTCGAGACCATCCAGTTGATCTCTGGGTGGCTTTTCGCGGAAAGCATGAATACGCCCATCTTTGTCGGCCTGCAAGATACCTAAATCCGGCGCCTCCTCGGCCTTGACGGGATTGACGGCGATGGTAATATCCGCTTCATGCACGCCGTGGAAGCGGACGAATTCGGCATAATCCATGCGATAGAGATGATCACCGGCAAGGATCAGAATGTCGCGCGGACTGGGGACCTGGAGTTGGAAAAGCTGTTTGCGCAGCGCATCCGCCGTCCCCTGATACCAGGATTTGCTCACCGGCGTCTGTTCCGCCGCCAAAATTCGCACCCATCCACCGGAGAAGTTGTCGAATTGGTAGGTACGCACGACATGCCGGTGCAATGAGACGGAGTTATATTGGGTGAGCACATAGATACGATTTACACCCGAGTGGATACAATTGCTGATGGGGATGTCAATCAACCGATAATAACCCGCCAATGGTACCGCAGGTTTCGCGCGCAGCTTGGTCAGCGGATAAAGCCGCGTCCCTGCGCCCCCACCCATGATGACAGCCAGGACGTCTTTCATGAAGCTTAACATAAGCCGACCCCCTTAATGTAGAGATGTCCAACGGATTATGCTCTTATTATAGTAATAGGCTTAAAATAAAGCAACACACATCTGCACGTTTTCCTACAGAATATTGACAGATGGTGAAATCGGGTTATAGTTTGGCGGTGATGGAACATGCGCAAACGTCCCAAACGAGACCACGCCATCCCTGGCTCCTTCTGGCGCTCATCATGGCGCTGGCGTTTATCCTGCGGCTCGAACGCCCCACGCTGGCCGAGTTCAAACGCGACGAAGCCACCGTCGCGCGGATGGCGCAGGCGATTGCCTACGAGGGCTATTTGCCCGTGGAGGGCGTGGATTCCTCCGCCGGCCCGGCTAATTTGCCGCTCACGTTATACATAATGGCCGTGGCGGTGCGCATCTGGCAAGACCCGGTCGCCATCGTGGTGTTGACGGCGACCATCAACGCCCTGGCGGTGCTGGCATGTTATCCTGTGGCGGAAGCCTACCTGGGCAGACACGCGGCGCTCATCGCCACCTTCCTGTTTGCGATCAATCCCTGGGCCATCCTGTATGCGCGTAAAACGTGGAGCCATCCCTGGCCGTTGTTCACGGTGACGTTCATTGCCTCTATCCTGGCGACCTTTGTGCGACAAAAACCGTGGGCTTTGGTCGGCATCTTTGTGAGTCTGGCAATCCAGTTCGGGCTGCAATTGGAGGCGTTGGCGCTTTTCCCGGTGATGATCGTTTTGTTCATCTATCACCGCCAGGTGGCTGTGAAACCGCTGCTTGCCGGTGGAGGGCTATTTGCAGCCAGCATAGCACCTTATTTCATCCACGACGCGCTCCACGGCTGGCAAAATATGCGCGGCTTTCTCGCCTTTGCCGGAAGACCAGGCGTCTTTTCCTGGGATGCGCTCCGCTATCCGCTGATGCTCACCGGCAGCGCCGGCATCGAAGGGCAGGCGGGCAGTTATTTCCAGCAATTTCGACAGGCTGTGCCCAATCTGTGGTGGCTCAACACGTTGATGATGGGCTTGCTGCTCCTGGCATTGATATACGCCCTGCACCAGGCATTCTTCGCCGACTCCCAACAGCGACGACGGTGTTTTGTCATCCTGTTGATCTGGTTCGCCGCGCCGATTGCGTTGCAGTCGCGCCCGGCTTCCGGCGCGCACTTACATTATTTCGTCACCCTGTATCCCGTACAGTTCTTGCTGATTGGAGCCGGAGCGGATGCTGCCATCAAGCGCCTGGCTGGGCCAGTCTTGCGCCTGGGCCAATACAAAGCCACATTTCCGGCGTTGATTGTGTGTGCGAGTTTGCTGATTTGGGGCGGCTGGCAGGGGATGGTGACGTTCCAACTGCGGAATTATATGATCATTCATCCGAGCACCGGCGGGTATGGCATTCCGTTGCGGTACACGCGCGCAGCAGCGCAGAGCGCGAAGGCATTGGCCGATGGCGCGGAAATCATCGTCATCAGCGAGAGCAACCGCCCGTTTATGACCGAGACGCCGACGGTCTTCGAGGCGCTGCTCTTTGGGACGCCGCACCGCTTCACCGACGGGCGCGCGGCGCTGCCTGTCCCCGAAGGTGAGCGCACTGCCTATCTGGTCGGCCCGCTTTACGATGAGACTGGCGGTACACTTGCGCCGGTACTTCAGCGGCTGGCAGCATGGGAATTCGTGACCCCTGGACCGGTGACGCGACTGGCAGATGGCGTGACGTACCGCACCTTCGTCCGCGCGAGCGCGAACCGCGACGACGTCATCGCAGGATTGCAGCTATTGGCGGCAGGAATTCCGTTCGCCAACAACGCCGTCTTCGCGGCCTACGAAGCGCCGGAGACGGCAACGGCAGGACAACCGGTCGAGGTCTGGCTGGCGTGGTGGCTGCGCGGGCTGCCACCGGCCGGCGTGGACTATCACTTCACGGTACAACTGCTGGATGGGAACGGCAGCCTACGCGCGCAGAACGATCATGTGGGCTTCCCGGCGGATTATTGGCAGACGGGCGACCTGGTCCTGAGCCGGTTCAGCGTCCCCGTTCCCGCGAATCTTGAGGCGGGTATTTACCAACTCCGCGCCGGGATGTACAGCTTCCCGGATATCACCAACGTGGCGGTCGTCGATCACCAGGGGACGCCGGTTGATGGCGGTGTAAGCCTGGGAACAGTCGAAATCACGACTATGCCCTAAAAATAAACGCAAAACGGTAGACAAGGTTTCCCCCGCCTACCGTCTACTGTTTACCGTCTACTCTCAATGCTTATGCGGATGCGGATCGGGCGCAGCAGCGATCACACCGCCGACGACGTCAACGAGCGGGCCGAATTCGCCGTTGGCGTAGGCCTCGATCTGCCCAGCGTCGCCGAGACGCGCCATTTCGGGATCGATGCCCAGCTTGCCCAAGAAGCGCGTTTCGAAAGTGTTCGCCATCTCCTCAGAGTTGCCTTTGCCGAACAACTCGAAGCGCTCGCCGCACTTCGGGCAGGTGACATAGCTCATGTTCTCTACCACGCCGATGAGGGGGATGTTCAGGTGCCCGGCCATGTTCGCCGCCTTGCGGACGACCATCTCCGCCAAATCCTGCGGGGATGTGACCAGCACGATGCCCGTCACCGGCAAGCCCTGCATCACGGTCAAGGCGGCGTCGGAGGTGCCGGGCGGCATATCGACCACCAGCACGTCCAGGTCGCCCCAGAACACGTCGCTCCAGAACTGGTTGATCGCGCTGGCGATCATCGGGCCGCGCCAGATGACGGCGTCGGCTTCGTTTTGCAGCATCAGATTGATCGACATCAGCTTGATGCCGCCCGCTGTCTGCGGGGGCATGATACCCAACGGCGACGTCGCCGGGGCTTCGCGGACGCCGAACAGTTTGGGGATGCTCGGCCCGGTGATGTCGGCGTCGAGCACGCCGACGCGCAAGCCGTTGCGCCGCAATCCGACAGCGATCATCGCCGCCACCGTGGACTTCCCTACCCCGCCTTTACCGCTCATCACGGCGATCACCGTCTTGACGCGGTTGAGATTCCCGGCGGGGAAGTTGGGCTGCTGCTGGCGGGAAGATTGTAACACCTCGCGCAGGCGCGCTTTTTCGTCTTCGGTCATCGCGGTCAGGGCGATTTCCACGTCCAGCCCTTCGGCCAGACCAGCGACCGCTTTCGCCGCGTCTGAGGCGATGCTATCTTGCAGTGGACAATTCGCCACCGTCAACGCAATCGTCACCTTGATGTGCTTACCCCGGATGCGCACCTGGCGCACCATGCCCAAATCCACGATATTACGCCGCAGTTCGGGGTCCATCACCTGGCGCAGCGCATCCATCACTTGTTTTTCTGTTATCACTTTATCGCCTCCTCTAAACGAATCGCAAACAAAGAGGGGAAATAAGGGTTTGGGGGCGGGAACACCCGCCCCCAAACTCCTACCCCGCACACATTATCCGATTGCGGTTAAGGTCGATTATCAACCGGCCGTCGCCGCCGCGCGTTGTCGGGCATCTTCTGTTTCAGCCTGCTCTTCCTCACCGGGCTTGACTTCCCAGATGCGATCCGGGGCCACCAGGCGGTCCGTGTACAGCACGCCGTTGCAGTGATCGATTTCGTGCTGGAACACGCGCGCCAGGTAGCCGCGCGGGCGAAAACGGAACGGCTTGCCGTAGCGATCCAGCCCACGCACGATGATTTCCGTCGCGCGTTCCACTTCTCCCGCGTACCCCGGAACAGAAAGACAGCCTTCCACACCGACTTCCGTCTCTTTGCCGGTCTTGACGGTTTCCGGATTGAACACGACGAAGAGCTTGCCGCTGGTGGGGTCGTCATCATCCTCCGGCGTTTCGATGACGATCACCTGCACCAATTCACCAACCTGCACCGCTGCCAGGCCCACGCCGTTCGCCGCGTCCATCGTCTCGATCATATCGTTGATCAACGCGCGTATCTCTGGCGTGACTTTTTGCACCGGGCGTGAGCGCCTGCGTAAACGAGGGTCTCCCACAGTAATGATTTCCCTTAGCATTTTATCTCCTCTAGTTCCTGATCGCCCCTATTTTACCACACCTGGCTAGTATCCCTCTTTGCGCAGGTTGTCGTAGGTGGCAAACCAGCTCAACAGTTCGTCCTGGCGGCGTGTCGCCTCAACCTGGCGTTGACGCTGATTGTACGCATATTGGCGGTCAGAAATCAAAGTACGAATCTTGGCCGGATGGCGCACCCATTTCAACTCGAACCGTCCCTCGCGCCCCGCCGTCTCGAATTGCACGTGCCCAAACTTGAGCAACTGTCCCCAGAATCCCGGCACCTGGAAACTGAGGTTTTGGATGCGATCCAAACGCGCTTCGTGCCGCGCCTCGCGCAGCAGCAACGGTTTCTGTTCGACCAGGATGACGTGACTGGGGGTGAGCTGCACGTAGTCGTTGCGCCAGTCTTCCACGAACCACAACAGAGCCGCCAACAAAATGGCTTCCAGAATAAGCCAGGCGACCAACCACGAGGTAAAGTGAACGTTATTCGCATCCCAGAGATTCTGCAAGAACACAATGCCGCCAATGGTCAAACCCAGCAAGGGGATAAAAATCTCCATATAGCGCAGCAAGCCGAGAAACCAGAATCGACGCAGGATGATCGTGCCGCCGTCGTCGGTCTCTACCCACGAGGGAGGAAAGAGATATTCCCACAACCAGCTAAACGTCAACAGCATCCATAAGCGGCGCGGGCGCGACTTTGGAGGCAGAGATTTGCTTGGGGGTGACGAAGGCGCTTTCTCGATTTGCAGCCGGCGCGCCAGCAGGTCACGAATTTGCCCGCGGGAGCGGAGCAGGTCGCGCGCTTTCGAACGTTCGATCTGTTGGAAGATCATCGCGCGCAAATGCGCCGGGCCAGGCACACTATCGATGTCGATGTCCACCGTTTCGCCGGCGGTCTGCAAGACCAGGTTGCCGTAATCGAGCACGTTAGCCGTCAATCCTGAGCGCACTTCGTAGATGTCCTGAATGGTATCCAGCCCGCACTCCTCAGAATGTACGTCAAAAGGCCAATCGCGCTCGATGTGGATGATGCGTTGCGTCGTCAATACGAAGTAGTCGTCGCGCCAGTTCAAATATTGCCAGGCCACCACCCCAATCGAGGCGATGACCGGAATCGCCACCACAACCGCCAAAATCGACCCGCCTAACGTACCCCGTGAAGACAGATAAGAGAGCGCGGGTGTCAGCAGCGCGAAAAAGAGCAATGGCACGATAATCTGGCGGAACAAGCGCGTCCAATGGCGCCGTACGACAAAAACGGCCCATTCGTCATCGCGCAGCCAACCGAACTTTTGCACTTTGCGGCGCGCGTCGACGACCTCCGATACGTTCAACCGATTCCACCAGCGCGGGTGTTGCTCCAAGAGCGCAGTGAAATCGTCGCGCAGCAGGTAGAGCACCCGCGCCTGACCATCGGCGGTCGCCAGCACGTCGTGGAAGTCCCCCACCAGCAATCCCGTCTCTCCGGCGACATCACCGACCGACAACCATCCCACCTCTTTGACCAGGCCATCGGGGTCGATCTTGGTAAGCTGAATACGACCTTCTAGCACGAGGAGCAGACGGTCGGAAATCTCACCCTGGCGGAAAAGCCATTCTCCATTTCCGTAGACCTGGTCATGGACAAAAGGAACAATTCTGTACAACTCGTCTTCCCAGCGTTCGGCGCGAAAGTTTTGAAACAAGGGGATCGTTTCCAGAAAGCCGACGACCCGCGAGGGTTGCAGCGGCCCCGGCAGGCGCTCTCGCAGGTAGGGACTCTGGTCGTAGATTTTGACCAGTTCGCGGAAAAGCAGGTACAGCAAGCGTGTGTGCTCCACCGCGACCACATTCACGCCCTGAAGTTGCTGGATGACCAGTTCCATGCGTCCAAACATCTCGCCGGCTTTGTACTCGGCGATCTGAGTCACGTTGCCCAGTTCATCCACGCGCGTCAGCCGGACTTTTCCCTCCATGATGATACACAAGCGATCCGGCGCCTGTGCCTGGCCCATGATCCGTTCTCCCGGCTCGTACACCCGCTCGCGGACGTAGGGGACCATACGCACGAGCACGTCCTCACCGGCGCTGCCGGTAAGAGATTGCAGCAGAGGGACTTTCTTAAGCTGTGCCAGAACGTCTTTCGGTTCCATAACGTTAGCCTCTCACCGGAAATTATACTACAATCCTATGACTTTTTCTGCTTCGGAGGCCAGGGGATGAACGCGCTGGTGGACTCAATGTAGGTTTTGTACTGCGGCTTGGTCTCCTTCAGCGACCTTTCAAGCAGCGCCACGCCCGAAACCTTGAGCAGCAATCCGGTCATGAGCGCCGGACTGTAGATCGTCCAGAAACCGCCCGCTACCGCCGCAATGAGATAGTACCCCCACCACTGCGCGGAATCCCCGAAGTAGTTGGGATGGCGTGTGTAGCGCCACACACCTCGATCCAGTACCTTGCCTTTGTTAGCGGGGTTTGCCTTGAAACGCGCCAGTTGCCAATCCCCCATGGCCTCGAAGAGAAAGCCAATCACCCACACCACAACCCCGCATCCGTCGAGCCACGTCAGGCGATCCGGCGTCGCGCTGGTCTGAGCGGCCAACAGCGGCACAGAGATGATCCACATCAGCACACCTTGAAGCAGAAACACCCGGAAGAAGCTCAGCCACCACCAACGCGCACCCTCTTCATCGCGCCATTTTTGATAACGGAAATCTTCCGGCCTCCCATGGTTGCGCCATAGGATGTAGAGCGAGAGCCGCAACCCCCACAGCGTCACCAGCGCGCTGATGAGCCATTTGCGACCGGAAAATCCTTGCGGCGTGAGGAGAAAATAAACCCAGTTGGTGATGACAAACCCCGTTCCCCAAAAGATATCCACAATGCTGGCGTTCTTCAACCGCAGGCTTAACCCCCACAGTGCAATCATACACGCCAGAATCACACCCAATCCGATGCCATACATCGCTAAAAACGGCATACCTTCCTCCTGCCCGCCTCTACTTTCTCATTTCTCCGCCTTGACGCACGTGAACCCCATCGCGCCTGGCCCAAGATGTGCGCCAAGTGCAGGGGTCAAGTCGACAAACAAGGGATACGATAGCTCAGGAACAAGGGCGCTGATCTGCTGCCACAGCGATGCGGCCTCAGCGCGCGCGTGGGTGTGAACCATCACCAGGGACTCCACAGGCAAGAGTGTGGCAAGGATATCGAGCAAACGGCCAACCGCCTTTTGGTGCGTGCGCACCCGCTCCATGCCGATCACATCATTGTTCATGGTCAGCAAAGGTTTGATGCGCAGGACCGTGCCCATCAAGACCTGGAACCGCGAGAGACGGCCACTGCGCCGCAGATATTCCAGCGTGTCCAACATGGCGACGGTGTGAACGCGCTTTGTGTACACCTTGAGCATCCCGACAATCGCTTCGATGGTGTGCTCCAACCGGGCAGCGCGGGCAGCTTCGAGCGCCAACAAACCTGTGCCTATCGTCAACTGTCCCGCATCGATCACCTGTACTGGTTTGGTGGTGACGATCTCAGCGGCCAGACGCGCCACGTTGACAATGTTGCTCAACTTGGCCGAGATATGGACGGAGATGATCCCGCTGGCCCCCTCGGCGATTAGCTGCTCGTACTTCTCGACAAAGGCGGCAATCCCCGGTGCGGACGTTGTCGGCGGTGGATCGTACAGCGGTAGCCGTGCGTAGAATTCCTCGCGCGAGAGTTCGATGCCATCCAGATAACTTTTGCCCCCCATATTGATGTAGCAAGGCACAACGGTAATGCCATGCTGGTCAATCAATTCGGGCGGTAAATCGCACGTGCTGTCGGTCACAATCTTGATCGTCATAGCATCTACACTGGCGTAACACCCTTCTTGAGGATGATATTACCGTACTTGGCGGTCTCTCCCGTCATCACGACGGCAAACGCCTGCCGGGTGCGCTCGTAGAAAGCAAAACGCTCGATGCGTGCAATAGGCGGCGTCCCAGGCCAATGCCGGTCGATAGCGGCGCGGTAGCCGGCTTCGACGGTGGGATCGAGCGTATCCCCTGGGACAGGCGCCATCATCAGCACCGGGCTATCGACGTAGGAGTCCAGCACGAACAACGGCAAGATCGCGTCCAACAAATCGGCCACGCGCAGCCCATCAGCGCGCAACACACGCGCGTTACAACTTTCGCCAGGGAAGTGCGCGTCCGCCAGGACGATCTCGTCGCCGTGCCCCATCCGGCAGAGTAACGCGAGCAGATCGGGACTGAGTAATGGGGAAATGCCAACGAGCATAATATAACCTCCGTGTTATGCGAGAAATTAGTGAATGAGAGAATCAGCGAATCGGCGAATGAGAGAATCGGCGAATGAGAGAATCAGCGAATGGGTGAATCAGCGAACCACCCTATATTTGCCATTTGCCATTTGCCATTTGCCATTTGCCATCCTAAATCGGTGCGCCAGTCTCTATATCCCAGCCATATTCGGCGTAGGCGCCGGCCAGGAGCGCGTCCAGGTCAGGGACGTTGCCTTCGGTGCCGCCGTCGAGCGGTTGGCGCAGCAGCGCCGGCATCCGCTCATCCGCCCGCGTAAGGCCGCGCCGCACATTGAGCCGCCGTTTGAGTGTGAGGATGCGTTTGCCGAGTGGCAACAGATCCTCCATCGCCAGGTCCCAACCGGTGATGGCGTTCAGCGCCGCCAGCACCCGTTCCACGCCGGGATTCTGGAACTCGCACAAGATCAGCGCGTTGTACAACGTGCGCCACGCCTGTTGGCGCGCCGCGATGCGACCTTTTTCCTCCGAAGAGTCGAAACGCTCTCCCGGTGTGATGTCCAACTCGTAAGCCGGACCTTGACCGGTGTCCACGCCGTACATATCGCCCTGCATATGACACGCGCCGCGCGGCGAGAGCGCATACACCGCGGCCATCCCACTGAACGCGCGCGGGTCGTGCATTGGGACTTCCAGCTTGTTGACCGTGACCGCCAGCTCCGGCACGCCGAACCGCTCCGCCAGCGCGTAACTCCCATCGGCCAGCAGCGCGCCGAAACCCTCGCGGTTCGCCATCATGGCGAGTAAACGATGGATGAGCGCCGCGTCGCCGTAGCGAACTTCCAATCCGCCGGTATCCGCCGCCGTCAGCACCCCGCGCTCGAAAAGCTCGCAGGCCAGCGCAATCGTTGCGCCCGCGCTGATGGTGTCCAGCCCGTGAACGTTGCACAGATGCCCGGCGTAGATCACGGCTTCCTGATCGGCCACCATCACCAGCGAGCCGAGTGCGCCGAGGGTCTCGTATTCGGGGCCATCGACTTTGTCCACGCCATAGGACGGCGCGCGCGTCTCCCGCCCACAAGCGATGGGACAGCGATAACAGGCCAGGGTGCGGTTCTGGAACGCGTCGAGCATCAGGATGCCGGACAGATTGCTGCCCTCGTCCCACGCATCTTGTTGGTAATAGCGGATAGGCATATCGCCATACATCAACGCCATATCCACGTAACCGGCGGTTCCCGCCATCTGGATGGACATGGCGGCCATGTCGTCTTCCAGACCGGTGATGATGGCCTTCGAGAGGGCATCGAGCGCCTTTGCGTCGGCGACCGGCGCCTTCGCTTTACCTCGCACGCCGATGGCTTTGAGCTTCTTCGCGCCCATCACTGCGCCCATGCCGGTACGCCCGGCGGCGCGCCCGTGATCGTTCATCACTGCTGCCATCACCGCCAGGTGTTCGCCGGCCGGGCCGATGCAGGCCACACGCGCGCGACTCTCGCCCATCAGTCCGCGGACGCATTTCTGCGTTGCGTAGCTATCCAGCCCCCACAGATCGGTGGCCTCGTACAAGATCGCTTCGCCTTCACTGATCGAGAGCCAAACGGGGCAATCGGATTTGCCGGTGATGATGATCCCGTCGTAGCCGGCGAAGCGCAGCTCCGGCCCAAAGAAACCACCGCTGTTCGCCTCGCCCCACAGGCCGGTGGCCGGCGAGAGCGCGCCCACGCTGTAGCGTCCCGCCGAAGGCATCGCCGTGCCCACCATCGGCCCGGTCATGAAGATGAGCGGATTTTCCGGCCCCAGTGGATCGGTCTCTGCCGTGACCATATCGAAGGCATACCGCGCCGCCAGCCCACTCCCACCGACGAATTCGCGGGCGTAAGCTTCGTTCAGCGGTTCATCCCACACCATCCCCGCCGTCAAATCCACGCGCAATATTTTGCCCATATAACCGTGCATGATCATCTCCTGTAGAATGAGCGAATGAGCGAATCAGCGAATGAGCGAATCAGCGAATCAGCGAATCAGCGAATGAGCGAATCAGCGAATGAGCGAATGAGCGAATCAGCGAATGAGCGAATCAGCGAATCAGCGAATAGCGAATAGCGAATCAAGAATCGCAATTCGTAATTCGTAATTCGTAATTCGTAATCGTAATTCAAAAATCGATCACCTTGCCGTCGTAAGCGTACTCGAAGAGGCGCTGTAAGTCGTCGTAGTCGGGACTGCGGGCGGCGGTCATCATCGAGGCGTCGTTGAAGGCGCGCTCCATCAGGTCGTCGATGTGCGCGACGAACGTCTCGCGGTCGATGCCCAGAGCGGCGATGCTGGTGGGGCTGTCAAGAGCGTCGCAGAGGTGACGGATCTCGATGGCCAGACGCCGCGCCGCCTCTGGATCATCGTCGCAGCCAAAGCCGAG
>DAOUAY010000597.1:0-10368 GCA_034432995.1 Anaerolineae bacterium
AGGAGGCATTATGGAAACACGTATCTTTGGCAACACCGGATTGACCGTCAGCCGCCTGGGCATTGGACTGGCGGAAATCGGCTTTGAGCTAACACTGGAAGAAATCAGCGCCGCGTCGGACGTGCTCAACACGGCGTTGGATTCCGGCATCACCTTCCTGGACACCGCCGCTTGCTATGACATCAGCGAAGAACTGATCGGGCGCACGATTGCGCACCGGCGCGACGAATACGTGCTGGCGACCAAAGCCGGACACGTCACCGGCGGTTACGTGGGCGAGAACTGGACCGCGCAGACCGTCCGCGACAGCATCGACCGCAGCCTGGTGCGAATGAAGACCGATCACCTTGATCTGGTGCAACTGCACTCCTGCGACGTGGACGTCTTGGAGCGTGGCGAGGTCATCGAGGTGCTCCAACAGGCCAAACAAGCCGGCAAAACGCGCTTCATCGGCTACAGCGGCGACAACGAGGCTGCGCTGTGGGCCGTCGAGAGCGGCCTGTTCGACACGCTGCAAACCAGCTTCAACGTGGTGGATCAGAACGCGCGGCTCTACCTCTTCGGCCCGGCGAAAGCGCGCGGCATGGGCATCATCTGCAAGCGACCTATCGCCAACGGCGCGTGGGGCGCGGAGAAGTCGCCAAGCGACTACGCCGCCGAGTACTTTGCCCGCGCGCAGAAGATGCTGGCCTTGGGGCCGGTCTCCGGTGCGCCGGAGAACCGCATCCTGCTGGCGCTCGGGTTCGCCTTCGCCCACGAGGAAGCAGACGTCTTCATCGTCGGGACGCGCAATCTCAAGCATCTCGAAGCCAACATCGACATGGTCAACACCCAGCTACCGATCGCGCCAGAAGCCATAGCCGATATCCAACGCCGCTTCGAGCAGCTCGCCAATGGCCCCGACTGGTCGCAGCGCGAATAGTCGAAAGTTCTAACCGCGAATCACGCGAATTTTCGCTAATTTGTAGTAGTCAAGATGATCTTGCAATCAGGAATCGAAGAATCGTACACGGATTTCACGGATTCTATGGATTTTTAGGGAAAGAAATCCGTGTTTTCCGTGTTCATCCGTGTACCAAAATTGCAATATGCTTCTGCCCAGTATAGAATTTCGCTGATTTTAGGATAGATTCGCGTAGATTGGCGAGATTCGCGGTATATTTTGAGGAGGGTAGTATGCCAAAATCCACGAGCATCGCACGCTATCTCAACGTCCGAAATGCCTACGGCCCAACGTTCTCCGGCGACGGGAAGCGGCTGGCGTTCCTCACCGACATTACCGGGATGCCGCAGGTCTGGCAAGTGCCGCTGACCGGTGAGCCGGGAACGATTCTGTGGCCTGAACAACAGACCTTCGAGACAGATCGCGTTATGATGGCGCAATTTGCACCCGCAGAGGACGGCCACGGCAAGTGCCGCCTGCTCTACACGCGCGACATCGGCGGCAACGAGAAACAGCAACTTTTCCTACTCAGCGAAGATGGAACACCAGATGTCAACCTCACGCAAGGCTTCGAAGAGGTTACACATTCATTCGGCGCCTGGGCAAAGGATGGCGGCGCCGCAGACGGCGCGGCCGTTTATTTCGCCGCCAACCGCCGCAATCCAGCCCTGTTCGATTTCTACAGGCAGCCATTGGACGGAGAGGCCACACTGATCTGGCAAAACGACGCGCCGGGTTTTCTCACCAACGTGGATATCGCGCCGGACGGGAAGCGTGCCGTCGTCACGCGCACGTCCAGCTCGTTCAGCCACACACTGCTGGAAATCAACCTGACGAACGGCACGGCACAGCAGTTGCTCACCTCGGAAGATGCCGTGCGCTTCACCGATACGCACTATTCCAGCGACGGACGCGCGCTCTACCTCATCACCGACCTGGATTCCGACTTCCTCTACATCGCCCGCCTCGATCTCGAAACGAGTGAACTGGAACGCCTCATCGCGCCGGAGTGGGACTGCGACGGGATGGCGCTCTCACCGGACGGACGCAGCCTGGCCTACATCGTCAACGTCGAGGGCGCGCATCACCTGCGCCTGTACGACCTCGCCTCGGGCGCAACACGCACGGCCCCCGGCGTCGCAGAATTGGCAGGCGTTGTCCGGGGTGACCGGCCGGTCTTCGCGCCGGACGGTCAGCGTATCGCGTTCGCTCTCACCAACGCCACGCGCGCCGCCGACATCTACGTGTGGGATTTGACGGACGACACTGTCTATCCGGTCACGCGCTCATCACACGGCGGCCTGGCGACGGAGAACTTCGTCGCGCCGGAACTGATTCGCTATCCCACGTTCGATACAGATGCCGACGGGACGCCGCGCACTATTCCGGCATGGTTCTTCAGACCGCAGAACGAAAGCGGCGAACCTGTACCTGCCGTCGTGGCCGTCCACGGCGGGCCGGAGGGACAGTTCCAGCCGCTCTTCACGTTCTTCATCCAATACCTGGTGAACAACGGCTACGCCGTGCTCGCGCCGAACGTGCGCGGCTCCACCGGCTACGGCAAAGCCTACAGCCACCTCGACGATGTAGAAAAGCGCATGGACTCGGTGGCCGATCTCGCCCATGCCGCGCAGTGGCTACGCGAACAGCCCGGCGTCGACAATAACCGGATCGTCGTCTACGGCGGCAGCTACGGCGGCTTTATGGTGCTGGCGGCGCTCACGGCTTACCCGGAGCTATGGGCCGCCGGCGTGGATGTCGTCGGCATCAGTAACTTCGTCACCTTCCTGGAGAACACGAGCGCCTACCGCCGCGCCCACCGCGAGGCCGAATACGGCAGCCTGGCGCGCGACCGCGAGTTCCTGGAAAGTATCGCGCCGATCCGCCACGTGGACAACATCGTCGCGCCGCTGTTCGTCGTCCACGGCGCAAATGACCCGCGCGTGCCCTTGAGCGAAGCCGAGCAACTCGTCGCCGCCCTGCAAGCGCGCGGCGTGCCGGTCGAATTCCAGGTCTTCGACGACGAAGGCCACGGCGTCGTCAAACTGAAGAACAAGCTGGTGATGTTCCCGGCAATCGTCCGTTTTTTGGATAAATATCTTAGCCGATAGCGATCAGCCGTCAGCTTTCAGCGATCAGCCAGAAAGCTGAAGGCTGATAGCTGATGGCTGACTGCTGATAACTCAAACAGGAGGAACTATGGTTTACGTTGCATCTGATATCCGTTACGATTCGATGGTCTACAATCGCTGTGGGCGCAGCGGAGTGAAATTGCCGGCTATTTCGCTCGGTCTATGGCACAACTTCGGCGGAGTGGATACGCTGGAAAATGCCCGCGCGATGGCGCGCCGCGCCTTCGACCTGGGCATCACCCACTTCGATCTGGCGAACAACTACGGCCCCCCACCCGGCTCCGCCGAGGCCACCTTCGGCCAGATCCTGGCGCAGGATTTGCGTCCCTACCGCGACGAACTCATCATCTCGACGAAGGCCGGCTACGGGATGTGGGCCGGGCCTTACGGCGAGTGGGGATCGCGCAAGTACCTCATCGCCAGCCTCGACCAGAGCCTCGAGCGCATGGGACTGGAATACGTGGACATCTTCTACAGCCACCGCTTCGACCCGGAGACACCGCTGGAAGAAACAATGGGCGCGCTCGATTTCGCCGTGCGCAGCGGGCGCGCGCTCTATGCCGGCATCTCCAACTACTCGCCGGAACACACGGCAGAGGCGGCGCAGATTTTGCGCGACCTGGGGACACCCTGCCTGATTCACCAACCGTCGTACAGTATGTTCAACCGCTGGATCGAGGATGGCCTGCTGGACACGCTGGACGCGGAGGGCATCGGCTGTATCTGCTTCTCGCCGCTGGCGCAGGGGTTGCTCACGGATCGCTATCTCGGCGGCGAGATTCCCGCCGATTCGCGGGCCGCTAAAGCGTATTTCTTACGCCCAGAGCACATCACCGACGAACAACTGGCGAAAGTCCGCCAGCTCAACGAGATTGCCAAGGCGCGCGGGCAGACGATGGCGCAATTGGCGCTCGTCTGGGTGCTGCGCCGCGCCACCGTCACCTCGGCGCTCATCGGCGCGAGCAAGGTCAGCCAAATCGAAGATGCCGTCGCGGCGGTGAAAAATTTGACGATCAGCGACGAGGAACAGCAACAGATTGAGGCAATTCTGGTAGAGTAGCTTGTAAACCACGAATCTTCACGAATTTGGTTTCTATTCGTGAAGATTCGTGGTTTCACTCCCAATCCAGAAAATCCTGCTCATCCTGTCCAAAGAGAACAACAATGAAAAACTACGTCCTGGCGCACGATCTCGGCACCACCGGCAATAAAGCCACGCTCTACGATGCAGAGGGGCATCTCGTTGGCAGCGCCTTTTATGGCTATACCACCGAGTACGCGCATCCCCGCTGGGCCGAGCAGAACCCGGAAGACTGGTGGCAGGCCGTGTGTACATCCACCCACCAACTGCTCGAACAGACCGGCGTGCGACGCGACGACATCGCCTGCATCACCTTCAGCGGGCAGATGATGGCGGCTGTTCCACTGGACAAAGATGCGCAGCCACTGCGCACCGCCATTATCTGGGCCGACCAACGCAGCACGGAGCAGGTCAACTGGTTATTGGAACGCGTCTCGTTCGATGAGATGTATGCGATCACCGGACACCGCCTCAGCGAAAGCTACTCGCTGCTCAAGATGCTGTGGATCCGCGACCACCAGCCGGATATCTACCGCAACGCCTACAAATTCGTCCACGCCAAAGACGCCGTGGTCGCCCGGCTGACCGGCAATTTCGTCACCGATATGTCGGACGCTTCCGGCATGGACTTGTACGATCTGACGACCGGCGCGTGGTCGTCGCGCATCCTCGAAGCGGCCGAAATCGACCCCGCACAGTTGCCCGATGTTCACCGCTCCATCGCTGTGGTCGGCGAGGTGTTGCCGTCCGTAGCGGAAGAGGTCGGTGTGGCAGCCGGCACGCCTGTCGTCATCGGCGGCGGGGACGGCGTGTGCGCCGCGACGGGCGCGGGCGTCGTCGCTGAGGGCGCGGCCTACAACTACGTCGGCTCGTCGGCCTGGATCGCGCTGGCGACGCCCAAACCGCTGCTCGATCCGGCGTATCGCACTTTCTGCTACTGCCACCTCGTGCCGGGGATGTTCATGCCCACCGGCACCACCCAATCGGCAGGCGCGTCGTACCAGTGGGCGCGGGATCAGATATGCGAAGGTGAACGCAGAACAGCGATAGATCTCCCTATGAATGTCTATGATCTGATGAACGAGCGCGCCGCCGAATCGCCGCCCGGCGCGAACGGCTTGCTCTTCCTGCCCTATCTGATGGGCGAGCGCAGCCCCTACTGGAATCCCAAAGCGCGCGGCGCCTTCGTCGGCCTCACCATCCGCCACACCCACGCCGATCTGCTGCGCGCCGTGCTCGAAGGTGTAACGATGAATTTGTGTATGACGTTGGACGCCTTCCGGGCGCAGGGCGCGCGCGTAGATGCGATGCGGCTCATCGGCGGTGGCGCGAAAGGCCGGCTGTGGAACCAGATCATGGCCGACGTGTACGGCCTGCCCATCCACCGCCTGGCGATCCTGGACGAAGCCACATCCATGGGCGCGGCGCTGGCAGGCGGCGTCGGCGTGGGGCTGTATCCTGGCTTCGAGATGGCGGCGGCGATGAATCCCGTCGCGGAAGTCATCGAGCCGAATCCGCAAGCGCAGGCGGTCTATGCGGAGCTATACCCGCTTTTCCAGAAGACTTATGCAGCGTTGGTCCCGATCTACGAACAGTTAGCAGAAATGGCGGCATAATCCCAGATAACCTCAGAATTGTGTGGTATGATTGAGATACAGACACAGGAAACGATACGGAGGTAACATGCAAACGCTGACACTTGAATTGCCGATAGGCTTGCAAGACGCTCTACGTATCCCTGACGCAGAACAGGAAAAACGTCTAAAACGCGAACTAGCCATTCGACTATACGAAAAAGAATTGCTCTCCTTTGGCAAAGCTCGGGAACTTGCCGGAATGTCAAAATGGGCTTTTCACGAATTACTTGCCGAAGAAAATGTTCCGCGCCACTACGATCTGGATGACTTAGAAATGGACAAGAAAACCCTGCAAGCAACGCACTGAAAAGGTTAAAAGTATCATGATAAAAGGTTTGAAACCATATTACGTTTATTCTAAAGGTGCTGCATATCTAGGCAACAGCCTGGATATTATGCGGCACATAGAAGATGCATCTATAGATTTGATTTTGACCTCTCCACCTTTTGCTTTAACGAGCAAGAAAGAATATGGCAATAAGGATGCTGATGAATACATATCTTGGTTTCTTAAATTTGCTCAAGAGTTTAGACGAATTATGAAAGACGATGGATCGTTGGTCATTGACTTGGGCGGATCTTATATGCCCGGCCATCCTGTTCGCAATATTTATCAATACGAACTCTTGATAAGACTCGTGAGAGAGTTAAACTTTTTTCTTGCGCAAGAATTCTTTCATTACAATCCAGCCAGACTACCGGCTCCCGCAGAATGGGTTAACGTCAGGCGAATTCGGGTGAAAGATTCAGTCAACGTAGTATGGTGGCTCTCAAAAACAGAATATCCCAAAGCCAATAACCGCAATGTACTCAAACCTTACACACCAGCAATGTTAAAACTTTTGGAGAATGGTTATAAAGCAAAAAAAAGACCAAGCGGACATGATATTACAGGAAAATTCTCTTGGGATAATAAGGGAGCTATACCCCCCAATTTACTAGAGCTGGGAAATAATGACTCTAATAGCTTCTACATGCGCCAATGCCAAGAAACCGGCATCAAGCCCCACCCTGCGCGATTCCCATCACGTTTTGCAGAGTTTTTCATTAAGTTCTTGACCGACGAAGATGACATTGTGTTAGATCCCTTTGCTGGTTCTAATACAACAGGTTACGTTGCACAAACTCTGGACCGCAAATGGATAGCTATAGAATTAGTTGAAAGTTACTTAGAAGCCAGCCGCTTTAGATTTGAAGCTGATGATTTACAAGAAAAAACCTTGTACGAAACATCGGAAACAGTGGATATTAACCAATTAGCGTTATTTGAACCAGGTGAAACGTATGGGGAACCTATCGAAACCACAACTACTGAATAGAATTGTCGAAGCAGTTTATGATTCAGGATGGAATGTTCTTTATGTTTCTCGAAGTCATCCATTCAAAATTAACATCTACAATGAGTCGGAGCGTCATTTTGTCAAAATCTACATCTGGAACCTATCGCATGGCGGCGGCTATATGCGGCCGCACAACGAGTATCGCATTCAGGCAAAAGTAGAAAAGTTAGAACCAGAGACAGGATGGACCACATTATTGTTAGGTTGGTGGGAAGAAGGTAACGTTTTTGCTGGGTTTGATTTGAGGAAACATGAGGCGCCTGCTTGGTCCGCCTCTATCCAGATTAAAGAAGAAGCCTTACGCCGCGCCTATCTGAATGGCTTTGCCACTTCTGACAAAGGCAACGAAGAAATCGCCATAGCTTTTCGTAAAGATTTTTTCGTAGAATATGCGAGAAATCTGGTATCTCTTCATGATTTTGGGCGCTTTGACGAAGACTGTCAGATTCTCAACGATGTAGCTGTTCATCCCGATATCAATGATGAACAAATCACCATCACAAACAATGAACGAAAACAAGTGGTTGTCGCTGTCCGCAAGAAACTACGCGACACAAGTTTTCAAGACAGAGTTTTGACTGCTTATAATTTCAGGTGCGCAATATGTGGTATTCAGCTCAAACTCGTGCAGGCCGCACATATTATACCCGCCAGCCATGAAAATAGTACAGATGAAACCAAAAACGGAATAGCCCTATGCGCTTTGCATCATCTGGCTTATGACCGCGCGTTAATTACAGTAGATGACAATTATTCGGTAATTATGAACGCTCAGAGGGTCGAACATCTCAGAAGAGATCACCTGGTCGAGGGTTTAGATAACTTCCGCAGCAACCTGCGAAACATCATTCTACTGCCACCAGAACTTGCTCAACGCCCTCATACTGAATACATAAAACTAGCCAATAAGATACGCGGCTGGAGCGAGTGAGGAATACTATGGAAGTCCTCTTCATCGGCGGCACCGGCACGATCAGCTCCGCGTGTTCGCAACTGGCCGTGGAACGCGGCATAGACCTCTACCTGCTGAATCGCGGCCTGACGAGCGAGCGATCCACCCCGCCCGGCGCGACCGTGCTCACCGGCGATATCCGCGATCCGGCGTCGGTACAGGCGGCGCTTGGCAAGCGGGAATTCGACGTCGTCGTGGATTGGGTCGCCTACACGCCAGCCCACGTGGAAACGGACATCGCCTTGTTTCGCGGACGCACGCAGCAGTACGTCTTCATCAGTACTGCCTCGGCCTACCACAAACCGGTGCAGAGTTTGCCGATCACCGAATCCACGCCGCTGCGCAACCCCTTCTGGCAATACTCGCGGGACAAGATCGCCTGCGAGGAGCGCCTGCTGCGCGCCTACCGCGACGAAGGCTTTCCGGTAACGATTTTGCGTCCGGCGCACACCTACGACCGTACGCGCCTGCCCTTCCGCGGTCGCTGGACGGTCATCGAGCGGATGCGCAAAGGATTGCCGGTTGTCGTCCACGGAGACGGGACATCGTTGTGGGTGCTCACGCATCACCAGGATTTCGCCAAAGGCTTTGTGGGGCTACTCGGCAACGCACAGGCCATCGGTGAAGCATACCACATCACCTCCGACGAGGTGCTCACGTGGGATCAGATTTTCCGCATCCTCGCGCGCGCGGCGGGCGTGGACGAACCGCAGCTCGTTCACGTCCCCTCGGAACTCATCAACGCCCTCGATCCAGAATGGGGCGCGGGATTACTCGGCGACAAAACGCACAGCGTCATCTTCGACAACGCCAAAATCAAGCGCCTCGTCCCGGACTTCACGGCAACTATCCCATTCAGCCGTGGCGCAGAGGAGATCATCGCCTGGTTCGAGGCAGACCCGGCGCGGCAGGTGATTGACGAGGCGCACAATCAACTGCTGGATGAGATCATCGCCAGATACCGGGCGATGTGGCCCAAGTAGGAACCATATCCGACCCACTCACCCACTATGGTTGCATAATGCAACCATAGTGCTATAATAAGAACAGGTATCATCCACTAAAAGAAAGATGAACGATGTCCATTTTACACGTCCGCAATATTCCTGAGCAGCTCTACGAACGCATCAAGGCGCGCGCAGAAATGCAACGGCGCTCGCTCAGCGCCGAAGTGATCGCCTTGCTTGAGAGCGCCCTCCAGGAAGCCGAACGTGACCCAGCGGCCACATTGCAAGCCATCCGCGAGCGCCGTGAACGTTATTCTATCTCACCCGACGCTCCCGACAGCACACTCCTCTTGCGTGAGGACCGCGAGCGGTGAGTGACACAACACCTTGCTTCGATTGCGTCGTTGATGCCAGCGTGGGCATCAAACTCTTTCTCGATGAGCCGTTGGCAGACCGCGCCGCAGCGTTGTTTGCGCATCTCAGCGATAGTCCGCCAGCCTATTTTTATGTACCAGACCTCTTTTTCATCGAGTGCGCCAACATTTTTTGGAAACATGTGCGCTGCTTTCATTACCCACAACACGTTGCCCGGCAGAACATCGGCGACCTGGCGTCATTGCAGTTACGACCAGCAGCGATGCAATCCCTGGCTGAGGACGCCCTGACCCTGGCAATACACCATGGATGCACGGCGTACGATGCAGCTTACGTAGCCCTGGCTATGCACTTATCTGTTCCACTTGTCACCGCGGACGAAACGCTGATCCGCGTGTTCGCCGCAACAGAATTCGATATACGCTTTTTAGGAGAATGGCCTACACTATAGCCTCATCTTCCTGGAAGCTGAGAGCTTCCAGGAAGGTAAAACAAACGTTAAGGAGAATAGCATGACTGAACGAACCGGAATTGGAACGAACGTTGTTTGCCAGATTGGCCTGGTCGTCAAAGACATCGAAAAGTCGGCGGCAGCCTACTGCGATGTGCTCGGTCTGCCGAAACCCAACATCATCGTCACGGATGGGTATGACAAGGCGAAAACCACCTATCGGGGAAAGCCAAGCGAGGCAACTGCCAAGCTGGCGTTCTTCGATATGGGACAGGTGCAAATCGAGTTGATCGAGCCAGACGGTAAACCAAGCACGTGGCAGGAAGTACTCGATGAGAAAGGCGAGGGGGTCCACCACATCGCCTTTTTCGTCAAGGACAGCGACAAAGTAGTGGCGTACCTGGAAGACAAGGGGGCGGAACTTGTCCAGCAGGGGCAGTATACCGGCGGGATGTATTCTTACGTGGATACCACGCCGCAATTACACCTTGTGCTGGAACTACTGGAAAA
>DAOUAY010000598.1:0-8420 GCA_034432995.1 Anaerolineae bacterium
TTCAAGTGGTACATCGAGCTGCGGCGCTACGGCAGCGTCCCGCACAGCGGCTTCGGCCTGGGCGTGGAGCGCACCGTGACGTGGATCTGCGGCATCGATCACCTGCGCGAGACGGTCGCCTTCCCCCGGATGATCAACCGCGTGTATCCGTAAATGTTTTTCGTCAGCAGATTGAGTAGATGAAGCAGATTTTTGACCGGTTTACAGTCAATCTGCTCAATCCGCTTGATCTGCTGATAGAAGTAAGCCTCACCGCCGCATGACCAACGGCATGTAGAGCCGTTGCAGCGGCCAGAGTCCCACCATACCCAGCGACTCGGTGATTACCCCTTCACGCAGCGGCCAGTTGAACGACAGGATGCGGATGTAATCGGTCGTCGTGGCGGCGGTCATTTTCAAACGATAGGTCTCTCCAGGCCACACCGTTGTGGTGAATTCCCACGTGTCGGCGATGACGGGACTGACGACATCGCGCCCCAGGCTATCCAGAAAACGCAGTGAGACCCCGGTGAGCGTCACCTCGCCGGTTTGCGTGCCCGGAATATCCCAGATGTCATTGCGATTGTCATCGGCGAAGAATGGCCCGACGGTAAGGTGCAGCGTGTTCGACAGCCTGATCGCCGTCCAGGCTTGAGGCGTTGTGGGCCATATCTCACGGTTGCCCACGCGGTCGGTGGCGCGGACGCGGAAGTAGTAGGTGCTGCGGTCTGTGCCGGTAAAGACGGCGGAGGTCGCGGTCGTCGAGGATTTCCACAGCGCCCACGCGCCGTCTTCTCCCGCGCGCACCTGCACGTCGTAGAGCCAGACGCCCGATTCGTTATCGCGCCCCTCCCAGGTGACGGTGAACGACGGCGTGTACGTGACCGGCGGCAGGGGGCGGACGGTCGAGGTGGGCGGCAGATTGGGCGTTTCCGACTCGATGACGAGCAGCGGGTCGCCGCCGATGAAGTAATCGTTTGGATTGGAGATCAGGTTAGCGGTTGCTCTCGGCAGCGTGAAGGTGTAGCTGCCGGCCACAGCGGTGAGAGTTCGTGTGGCTCCCCAGCGATTTACCAACGTGGCGGTGGGAATCGTGGCCGGGAGTGTGAAGACGGAGGTCACCGGATTGGTGTTCCACAACACGCTGACCTTGCCGCGCGGCGTGCCCCATAGCGTGACGCGCAGGTTGGTTCCGGTGGGAACGCGGGTGGTGAAGGTCGGCGAGATCAAATAGGTCGCGGCGACCTGAAACGCGCTGTAGGCAGGACGCACGGAACGGTCGTTGCGGATCAGGCCGAAGTATTCGCCCATATCGGCGTCATTGGTGCGGAAGAACAGGTAACGCTCGACGCCAGAAGCCAGGGCGTTGGCGTAGGATTGGATCAGGTAAGCGGCGGCCTCGTCCTGTGTGGCGGCGTAATCATACTTAGCGTTGTACGCCTGTGGATCGCCCCACACCGGCGCGCCGGTTTCGGTAAGCCAGATCGGATGGTCGGAGACGTATGCCCTCATTCGACTGCGGACGTGATTCACCAGATCGTAGGTGTGGTTAGAACGACTGTAGGAGTGCAGCGACATCACGTCGAAGAAATAGTTGTTGGCAGGCGCGGAGGGATCGTCGTTGAGGATGTCGAGCACGCGCTCGAAGTACGTCTGGTCGTCCCAAAAGTGAAGGCCGGCGTAGAGTACGGCGCACTCAGGGCACGCTGCTTTGGTCGCCCGGTAGCCCACCTTGAGCAGTTGCGCATAATCGCGCTCGGTCCCACACCATAGTAAATTCCACTCTACTTCATTCCACATCTCCCAGTGCTTGACCTGGTTTTTGTAACGGGACACCACCGTATAGACGAACTCGGCCCACTGGTTGCCGTTGAAATTCGTCGTCGTCCAGGAACGGTACAAGCCGGTGGGCGGCGTCCGCGCCCACTCGTTATTCCAGGAAGTTTGCGGCATTGCGTCGCCCAGCGGCGTGAAGAACGAGCGAGGCGCCGACGGATACCAGTCGCCAGTTTGCCGGGGTGGCACCGTGATTGGCTCCGTCACGCACGCGGTCGCGGCCCATTCGGGCGTCATTTCGAGGATGCCGATGATGTTCGGGATGCCGGCATTGCGCAGGTCGTTCACCAGGGTGTCGTAGGCGCCAAAACTCCAGACGTTGTCTGCCGACTCCAGGCGCGGCCAATTGAAGTCGAAACGCTCCCAGCGCGACCCGGCCTGCACGGCCAGCGGCAGATAGTAACGCTCCTGCCCCGCCGGGCCAGGGTAGAACGAATAGCTGGCGCCCGCGCGCCCGTCCGTGTTTGTGACCGGCGGCAGGATCGTGTCCGTTTGCGGTTGCGCGGTTACAGACGTGGTCAGCATCAACAGGAAAGCCATTCCCAGCGCCAAAGCCAGAGCCGACATGATAGCCATAGTTCGTTTCATTTGCCCACCTCTGACGACACAGTGTAACAGATATGGGCGAAGGGGCAAGACACAGCGGAGCGCAAGAATCGTCAAGGATTACGCGACCTGGCGCTGACCCTCGACTGCGCCTATCACATCTGGCTGCCGCAGAGCGATTATCGCGCCGTTTTGCCGTGGTACGTGGAACACTATGGCGCAACCCCGGTCCGTCCCGGCAACAGCGCGTGGGATGTCTACCTGCCGGTCGAGCGCCTCGAATGAGGCGCTCCGGCCGACCACGAATTGGTAACGCATAACCGAATTTTACTTCATCACCAGCGGCAAGAACACGCGAAAGCTCTCCACGACCTCGAAGACAGGCGGTTCGGGATTGGTGGCTTCCCCACCCCCGCCGCCTGCCACCGCCGGGGTGAAGGCGCTGATGCTCACCGTCCCCTCCACAGTGGTCAGTTCCGGCGGGACGTAGGCCAGCAATCGGGTGCTGCTGATGTACGTCGTCACCAATGGGATGACCGCGCCGCCGCTGAAGGCGTTCGCCACGGGCGTGATCCACTCCACGTAGGTGCGCGAGGAGAAGTTTTCGCCGTTGACCGTGAGCCAGAAGCCCACGCCGCCGGCCGGGACGCGGGTGGGCGAGATGCTGGTGATCGTCGGAGCGGGGGCTGCCTGCAGCGGGGGCAGGTCGTAGGCGGCGATGTTGGTGGAGAGTTTGTCGCCCGCGGTCTTGAAGAAGCCGCCCGCGACCACACGGTTGTAGGTTGCCCCGCTGACGATGGCCAGCGCGCGAACGTTGCCGTCCGTGCCGTTGCCCAGCGCCGACCACCGGAAGCCGTCCCAGCGGGCGATGTGATTGGCCGTGTCGCCGCCCGCGTTCGCGAAATCGCCCGCTGCGTAGAGCTGGCCGTAAGGATCGACCACCAGCGCACCAACGCCGTCATCCATACCAGCGCCCAGCGCCGCCCATTGCAAGCCATTCCACATCGCCACGCCGTTGACCGGGAGGCCGCCGGCATTGGCAAAGTACCCGCCGGCGTACAGCCGCCCGTCACCGTCGAACGTGAGCGCCATAACGTAGTCGCTGGACAGCCCGCCGCCGAGCGCGTGCCACCGGCTGCCGTCCCACATCGCGATGTGATTGACGTACAGATCGCCCGCCCAGGTGAAGCTCCCGGCAACGTAGACGTTCCCCTGCGCATCGACGGCCATGCTGCGCACTGCGCCATTCAGGGCCTTGTCGGCCGGCACAGTTTCCCAGGTGAGATTATGCCAGGCGAAGTAGGAGGCCGGGACGCCCCCGCCGACCTCGGTAAACACACCAGCGGCATAGAGGTTGCCGCTGACCGGATCGTAGGCCACGGCATTGACAAAGCCGTTGGTCCCGCCGGCAAAGGTCTGCCACGTGCTGCCATTCCAATAAGCCAGATGGTTGAGCGCGCTGAATGCCCCGCCCGCGTAGAAACCGGACCCGTATTTCGCCAGCGAACGGATGTAGAAGGGCGCCGGACTGCCCGTCCCTGCGTTCCAGGTCAGGTCGGTGAGTGTTGCCAGACTGTCCGTCACCACGGGACCAAAGTGAGTGATGGAGCCGTGGACATATACCGCGCCGCCGTCCGCCAGCATGGTATCCACCGTATTGTTGACCCCCAGCCCGCCGCCGAACGCCGCCCACTGGCTGCCGTCCCATGCCGCCAGGTTGTTGACGACGCGGTTGCCGCTAAATCCGAACCTGCCGCCGGCGACGATGCGGCCGCCCGCATCGAGCAGGAGCGCGTCGACCTCCGAGAACCAATCCGTTCCTAGGCCATTGCCCAGCGCCGACCAGTCGGCGCCGTTCCAGCGGGCGATGTGATTGGCCGTGATGGCCGGAACGCCGACCGTGATGAAATTCCCCGCGGCAATCAGACTGCTCCCGTCCCACAGAAGCGCTTTGACGCCCTCGCCGCCCCGGGTGCCGTAATCCAGGGCATGCCATTGCGTTCCGTCCCAGCGGGCGATGCCGTGCGCCTCGACAGTGGTGGGAGGTCCGGCTGTTGGATCGCCCACCTCGCCGAATTCCCCGCCCACGTACAGGGAGAAGTTGCCGCTGCCTTCATCGCGCCACAACAGCGCATACACTTCACCGCCCTGGCTCAGCCCATAATCCAACGCCTGCCATTGGTAGGTCGCACCCGGCCTGGAAGCGTAGGCGACGCATAGCGCATTCACACCACCGGCTGTGTTGAAGGCGCCGCCGACGTACAGTTGGCTGCAATCCGCGGTAACGCACTCGATGGCGTTGACGCCTTCGTAATAGTTGCTATCCCAGGATACGCCGCCACCCATAGCATCCCACTGGCTATTGGCGAAGTAGTACTGCGCGATGTTGCGGGCTGCCGTGGAACCGGTCTGCGTGAACGTCCCGCCGATGAGCATGGTGCTGTCGGTGAGGCGAATGACGTTGACGCTGCCATACACGCCGCCGCCCAGTTCACCCCAGTTGCTGCCGTTCCAGAGCGCCAAGTTGCGCGCGTCGACGGCGTTTGCGCCCGTGCCGGCCTGGGTAAACCAACCGCCGACATACACGTTGCCGTAAGCATCCACGGCCAATGCATACACCCGTGACGTGCCGACGTTTATGGACACGCCGCCGCCCATATCGTGCCAGCGGTTGCCGTCCCACATGGCGACGTTGTTCACCGGCAGGCCGCCGGCGCCGATCAGCGAACCGCCCACGTAGACCTTTTCGCCGTCTCTGGCGAGCGCGTAGACGCTGCCGGCGAGGCCGGGCAGGTGGAAGCCGCTCACCCAGCAATCATCGCCGCCGCTGCACGCTGCCAGCGGTTGGGATGGAGTGACGGCGTCTGGCGCGGGTTGAGAGATTTCGGCAGTCGAAGGCCGAGTGACCGCAAAGGCCAGAAGAAACCCCAACACAATACATCCAATAATAATCCAGCGTCGCATGTTGAACTCCTTTCAAGATCGTTTGATAGTCTTCAGTCTGGTGGCCTTTGGTCTTTCACTGCTCCCGCGCGACCAATGCCTCGCGGATAGCCAGCCGCACCACCTGTTCATCATCCATAAACATCGAATGTCAAAATTGACGCAGACAAAGCGCATTTTGGCCGTTGATCGCCAATGTCACCGGCGACGACTGGTCGGTTTGTTCTTGCGCGGACTTGACCTCCCACCGCTCGTCCTTGTACACAAGTTCGGCATAGACGGTCCGCCATTGCATCGCGTTCGCCGCCTCGACAAAGCTGTTGTACGTAATCAGCGCCTGGACGGAGATGCTCTCAGGTGGGGTGGGCGTGGCGGGCTGCTTGCCGTCGGGCAGTTTTTCCTCCACGGTGATGACGCCGCAGATATCCACCATCTCAGCATTGACCCAATACGCCAGCCGGTCTTGGTACGATTCCATATCCTGGCTGAAGTTGCGGCGCACGTGGCGCTCGGCGTATTCGCGCGCCTGGTAAGCGATGTTGTCCACTTCCTGTCGGGCAAGCTGTTT
Source organism: Anaerolineae bacterium (assembly GCA_034432995.1). Classification (GTDB taxonomy): domain Bacteria; phylum Chloroflexota; class Anaerolineae; order B4-G1; family SLSP01; genus DSWT01. The sequence goes on from DAOUAY010000598.1 coordinate 5,873, forward strand.
GTCCTGGACTGTGCCGACCAGGTCAAGCTGATAGGTGATCGTCTTGGGCGCGCAGCCGGTCAGAGACAGCAGGCCGAGCAGCACTATCACCAGGTAGCCAAATCGCATGGGAGATGTTACAGAGTTCATGGTCATCGCAAACACTCCTCGGAAAATAAACCGCTAATCTCGCCAATCTGCGCGAATCTGTAGTAGTCAAGATGATCTTGCAATCACGAATCGAAGAATTGTACACGGATTTCACGGATTCTACGGATTTTTCTCTTAAAGAAATCCGTGTTTTCCGTGTTCATCCGTGTACCAAAATTGCAATATGCTTCTGTCCAGTACACAATCCACGCGAATCTCTCGAAATAAGCGAAGATTCGCGGTTGTCATTTTCATCCTCGGCGCTCCTTGAGAAACGCATCCAGCGCTTCGAATTCACCGGGCCAGTGATAGCCACCAGCCATCACATCGAGAACGCCAACACGGACGATCGCTGGCGTGTTGATCGGGCCGTAGACGTGCGGAAAGAGCGCGGCGTCAACGAGGTGCGCGGTCCCTCCTCCGGCGATGGGCGCGGCGGCTTCGTAGCGGACCTCGGAGATCAGCCGTTCCGGGTCGATCTCCAGCAGGAGCACCGGCTCGGCGGCGCCAGAGAAGTAGTCATTGGCGACCGGGACGACCGACGCTTGCAGCGCGCAGTGGACGAAGCCGAAGTCCTTGAGGCTTGCGGGGGTATACGTATCGCCGCGCACGTGCGCGCGCAGGTCTGACTCGGTTACGATGTGGTAGATCATGGGTTATCCTCCAAACGTCAGACAGAGATTCCGAGAAATACCTCTCCGGCAATTTCCGTGAAGCCATTTTTGACGTAAAAACCATACGCGGGGAACGCTTTCTGCGTCGTCAAGATGATCGCGTTCATATTCTTGCCTTTGATCTCGGCCGCGATCTGCTTGAGCAAAAGCGTCCCCACCCCTTTCCCCTGAACGGCGGTATCGACAAAAAACTCGTTGATGTAGTATTCGAATCCGCGCTGCCACGGTTTGATAAATCCGAAGGACGCACCCACGATCCTGCCCTCAAGGATTGCCACATAGCCCAGGAAGCTGTTGAACGCATAATGCGATTCCAGGTACCGCTTTGCCTCCTGCGGAGATTCCCATCGATCGTTTTAGGGTTCGCGCGTGAAGACGTTCAGGAACAGATCGGTACATTCATCGATCATAGTCGGCGAAAATTCCGTAATACGAATCGCTTCAGTGCTGATGCCATTTTTCATCGTCGATATACCTTTGCGATATCCTTTCAGCGTTTCTGGAGACTAAAGCAGCTCAACTAGAATCTTTAAAACGCAATCGCACCCTCTAAACATTCCGAACTAATGCTTATCCAACCAATCAATCATGACCCTAAAGACTTCCGCTTTTTCGGGATCGGTATGGAGTTCATGTTTGAACCCCTCCCACATCTTCAACGTCACCTTGTCCTTAGGAGCCAAGTCGGCGAACTGCAAGCTGCTGCTAGGATAGGCAATTCGGTCCTCCGTTCCGTGCATCAGCAACAGGGGCAGGGGAAAACGCGGAGCATTTGTAAAGACAACATCAATGGCCTCCAACATCACTTTCCCCCAGGCTGTTGTGATCAATAAATGGTTGAGCGGGTCATTGATATATGCTTCGATCACTTGGGGATCCCGGCTGACGTCTTGTAAAACCACGCCGCTTTTCATGCTGAGGGTTGGAAGCAAATTCCCAAGAACTTTCACAAGTAATACCTTTAGTTTTTGTTCCTCGATCGCCGATTTCAAACCAGGACTGGTGGCGATCACCCCGGCTACCTTGGGCTGGCGGACCGGGGTGTATCCCAGAGCCAGAATGCCTCCCATGCTTTGACCGTACAGGAAACGCGGCTGTTCGGGATAGCGTTGGGCAACTTCGGCGAGAAACACATCGATATCGTTGTAATAGGCTTCGAGTGACGGGGTGTGCCCGCGGCGCCCCCCCGATTTTCCGAACCCGCGCTGATCAAAGCCCGCCAGGATATACCCGCCTTCCGTCGATGCTTCACCAACAGTCTGATACCGGCCGATGTTTTCACCCACCCCGTGCAGCAGGCAAACAATCCCTTTGGCCTTTACCTGAGGTATCCAGGCTCTGGCGTACATTTCCAGGCCATCACGTGTTGTCCATTTCCATTCAGTCGGGTCCATTTCCCTTTCTCCTTTCTGGTTATGAAAACAACTCCTGTTGCTCTCCGAGCTGCTTTTCCTGCTTCGCCTTCTTGAAGCTCAGCCCGCCCTGCGATAGATCGACGTATTTGGGCGCTTCGGTTCCGGCGAGCAGGCCCTCGACGGGATTTATTTGTGTAATCATCAACGTTGAGCGTTTTTACAACAGCAATTGGTCGAAGTACTTAATTGTTACTAATTGACAAAACATGCGTTCTGTTGTATAATTTAGATAAATTAGCTAATTCAGCCATTTTAGGAAAAATATGACAACTACAAAAAGCATAAGTTCAACCGAAGCTCAGAACAAATTCGGGCAAGTGCTGAACGATG
>DAOUAY010000599.1:0-2545 GCA_034432995.1 Anaerolineae bacterium
TGCACCAGGATGCCGTCGAATTGCGCACCGACTTGCGCCACACCGACGACTATCCCGCCATGATCGAGAAGGTGAACCGCGATCTCAGCGGGATGCTTGAGGAGTTCAAGGCGCTGGCGCGCCGCGAGCGCACTGAAAGCGAGCAATTGCGCCGGGGAGAAATCGAGGTCGTCAACGAGCAACTGACCGATCTGGGCAAAAAAGTACGCGCGGTGCTGCGCTATGAGGAGTCGCTCAAAGCGCGTGAAGCGGGCGAGCAACGGCTGCAAGGCCAGATTCAGGTCATATCCAACGCCATCGCCGACCTGACCAAGCGCACCGAAGATCGCCTGCAATCCATCGTCTACCTCGAAGAGCAGCGCCGGGCCGACACGCGGCGCGTCGCCGCGGTGGAGGGTGAAGTTCCAGGGCTGCGCAAAAGTATCGACGAACTCACGGCCAAACAAGTACGGTTGGAAGACAGCATCCGCAAGATCCCAGCGCGGGTGGAAGAGGGCGTCCAAATTGCCAAATCCTACGAACCGCGCATCGAGGAATTGCGCATTGCGGACTTCCAACGCGAGCAGCGGGTGAAGCAGTACATCGAGCAGGCCGCGCGCGTCGACGCCGAACTTGCCCGCCTGGTCGAACAGACGCAGAAATATGCCTTGCTCTACAATCAGAACAAACAGGCGCTCGATGGACTGGATGCCTTCCAGGTGCGACTGGAGAAGCGCCAGAACGAAATTGCGGAGATGCAGCGCCTCACCGAAGAACGGCTCCGGCGACAATGGGAAGAGTGGCAGGCCACCTTCGCGCGCGACTGGCAGAAGCGGCTGGTGTCCGAGGAAGACCGCTGGCGGCGTCAGGACCTCGCCAATCAAAAGTCAGCAGAACACTTCGCCAACCTCGACGAACAGGCCGAAATGTACTACCGGGACATCGTGGCGCTCTGGGAAGAGACGCGGGCCGCGCTAGACCGGTGGGGTAAAGCCGTCCAGGAGACACTCGTCGCTAATCAAGAGTTGCCGGTTCAGCGGCTCAAAGCCTTGCGGCGGTTTGCGGAGGAGAAGCACAAGGAACTGCTGTAGCAAATGGCAAATGGCAAATGGCAAATGGCAGATGGCAAATGGCAGATGGCAAATGGCACATCGGCAAAAGGGGGAAGCGCTTCTGCCGATGTGTGGTTTTAGAGAGTATGCCAGTGACCGGCGACCATCACGCGGGGGACGCGGGTTTCGAGCAACGCTTCGGGCGGCAGTGTGAAGATGTCGCGGTCTAGCACAGCTAAATCGGCGACGTAGCCGGGCATGAGCAGCCCCATCCGCGACTCCAATCCGGCGGCGTAGGCCGCGCCCCAGGTGTAGGCGCGCAGCGCCTCCGGCAGGGTAAGCCGTTGGGCGGGATGCCAGCCCTCTGGGCCAGGGAAGCCGTCCTCGCGGCGACGCGTCACCGCGGCGTACAGGCCGATGAACGGGTCGAAAATCTCGATCGGCGCGTCCGAACCAAAGGCCAGCACCGATCCGGCGTCCGCCACGGAACGCCAGGCGCAGGCGTATGGCGTGCGCTGCGGCCCCAAATACCGGTCGGCCATGGCCATATCGTGGATGGCGTGGATGGGTTGCATCGAGGCCACAAATCCTGCCCGGCCCATCCGTACCTGATCTTCCAAGCGCATCAACTGCACATGCTCGATGCGATGGCGCAACGCCGGGTTGATGTCGCGCGCAGCTTCCAAGGCATCTACGACGAGGGCGTTGGCGCGGTCACCGATCGCGTGGATCGCCAACGCCAGCCCGCCTGCCGCTGCCCGCTGCGTCACCTCGACGAGTTGCTCTGGTTCTAGCGTGAGCAGACCGACGTTCTCGGGTTCGCCCTCGTAAGGTGCGAACATCGCGCCCGTGCGCGATCCCAACGCGCCATCGGCGAAGAGCTTCAACCCACCAAAGCGCAGCCAATCGTCACCGTAACCGCTGCGCAGGCCCGCATCGAGCACGGAATCGAGCGATTCCAGCCGCACGTATTTGACGACGCGCACTCGCAGGCGTTTCTGGCGATGCAATTCCTGGAACGCTGCGAACGCCGGAACGCCATCCACGTCGTGAACGCCGGTGATCCCCAATGCCAGGAGATGGTCTTGCGCCACGTCCAACGCATCCACAATTTCATCCAACGTCGTCGGTGGGATGACCGCCTCCACCAGACGTATGGCGTCTTCGAAAAGCATTCCATCGGGTGAACCATCGGCGCTGCGACCGAGCTTGCCGTGCAGCGGATCAGGCGTCTCTGCCGTGATGTTGGCCGCCCGCAAGGCCGCCGTGTTCACCACCCAGGCGTGCGCGTTCTTGGCGATCAACGCCACCGGATGCTGCGGGGCCACGCGATCCAGTTCGGCGGCGGTGGGGAACCGCACATCGGCCCAGATGGTCTGATCCCACCCACGCCCGATGATCCACGTACCAGGCGACAATTCGCGCGCGCGCCCATTCACCGCTTCTAGCAATGCCGCACGCGAAAGATCGCGCAAGTTCAATTCACGGAGGCTCAATGCATACCACATCGCGTG
>DAOUAY010000600.1:0-2550 GCA_034432995.1 Anaerolineae bacterium
TGGCCGGCATTCTGATCGGCGCGGCGTTGATGTCATTCATGGGATTGTGGGATGACCGGTTTTCGCTGCCTGCCAGCATCAAACTCATCGGGCAAGTGATCGCACTGAGCCTGTTGATCATTACCGGCGTCTCGATCAACATTTTGCCGCACCTGCTGCTCAATCTACTGGCGACCGCGCTGTGGGTGGTGGGGATTACCAATGCCATCAACCTGTTGGACAATATGGATGGGCTATCAGGCGGGATCGCGGCCATCGCTGCCGCGCACTTCGCGCTGATGTGCGCCTTCACCGGGCAGTATCTGGTCGGCGCGCTGTCGGTGGCGGTAATGGCGGCGTGCATCGGCTTCCTCATCTACAACTGGACCCCGGCGACGATCTTTATGGGCGATTCTGGCGCCCTCTTTTTGGGATTTGTGCTGGCCGCCATCGGCATCAAAGTAGACTTTCCCCTGAACCTCCCCATTGTCACCTGGATGGTGCCCTTATTGGTGTTAGCCGTGCCGATTTTCGATACCACCCTGGTCACGATTTCGCGCCTCAAACGTGGCCTGAATCCGCTGACCACCCCGGGCCTTGACCACACCTCGCACCGCCTCACCTACGCGGGACTGACGCGCCGCGAAGCTGTATTGGTGCTGTATTGTGTGGCGTTCGGGGTTGGGCTGGTCGCCATCTTCATCACGCGCGCGACGGTGTGGGAAGGGTATTTAGTCGGTGCGTTCGCCGGGATCAGCGGACTTTATGGTCTGTGGCGCATGGAACGCCCCCCGTTCTGGCCCCCAAACACAGAAAATAAAAAATAAAATATAGTGGTATAATATCTACTAAATTCGGAGGACAACGATAAGCGCCGGCAATGCCGTTTTGCATATCCGCCGGCCAGATTAACGACTCCCGAACAAAAGACATATAGACGATAGGAGAAATACAATGGGAAAAATGAAACGGGCCTTACGTCCCATCATAGCTGCCACACTGTTGGCCGTTCTTGTTTTAACGGGATGCGGGCCGAAATCGACCCCCGAACCCACGCCCACAGCGACGCCCACAGCGACGCCGGCGCCCACTGCGGCTGCCGCCACAGCGATAGTGGATGAAGAAGGCTATTGCGAGATTAGCCCTTTGCCCGAGCTACCCGTCACCGGCTTGCCTATCACTATCAACGACAGTGATTGGAGCACAGGGGCCAGCGCCGAAGATGCGTATCTGACCATCGTGGAATATTCCGATTTCCAGTGCCCGGCCTGCGCCGGAGCGACTCCCGCCATCGAGTCAATACTGGAAACGACGCCTGGCATCCGCCTGATCTTCCGCCACTTGCCACTTGAGAGCCTGCACGACAAGGCATACCTGGCCGCAGAAGCAACCGAGGCCGCCGGCGCGCAAGGGAAATTCTGGGAAATGCACACGCTGCTCTTCGACCGGGCGATCAAGGGGTATATGGCGATGCAAAACGATCAAACCACCAACGAGTGGATTGCGCTGCCGCTCGACCAAGCGCCGGCAGAATTTGCCAAATTCGCGCAGGAACTAGGACTGGACGTCGAACGCTTCAGCAGTGAGCTGGCGGCAGGAACGCACAAGGCAAAAGTCGAAGCGCAAGTCGAAGAATTCGGCAACCTGGGCTTGCAGTTCTCCACACCGACCTTCATCATCGGCATCAACGACGTTTACTTCAAGCCCGATATCTCTTCGTATGACGAACTGATCTACTTCGCCGCTGTAGCAAAGATGATAAACACCGACTTTCCCATCTTCGATGCAGCGCCAGAAATGACCGTGACCGAAGCGCAAATTTTCCAGGCGACACTGAAGACCACCCAGGGTGATATCGTGCTAGAACTGTCGGCAGCGCTCGCGCCAACGCACGTCAACAGCTTCATTTTTCTAGCGCAGCAGCAATGGTACAACGGCTCCAATTTCTTCTACGTGATGGACAATTTCGTCGCGCTCACCGGCGATCCGAGCAATACGAACTACGGACAACCCGGCTACTACTGCGACGGCGAGAAACAAAGCGTCTTCAATGAACCCGGTACAGTCGGCGCCCTCCCCAACGGGCAGTTCTTCATTACCCTAGGAGCGGATGCAGTGCAGCTCAATGGACAATTCGCGCAAATCGGACGCGTTGTCGAGGGTATGGACGTCCTGGATAAGCTGGCGCGGCTGACGCCGGGCGATCCTGCTGCGCCCAAACCGGACGTACTCCAAAGCATCGAGGTAGTCGAAAAGTAAAATCAGCGATACGGTCCAAACGGATGGGGCGAAAGCCCCATCCGTTGCGGTCATCATCACCATTTTGGTCAGGCAAGTTCTATGGAAAAACCCCTTCCCCAAGCTCTGTCGATTCTCACCGCTATCACCGGCGCCGCCATCATCGTCGGCAGCCTTTTAGGCGCGATCCTGGTCTTCAGCTTGCCGCAGGCAGCGGAAGATGCCATGTCGATAGTGTTGACTAGCCTGAGCCTTGTCGGCGTCCTGCTGGGTTTAGGGCTGGTCTGGGTGGGATGGCCCGCGCGGCAACGCCTCCCCGCCCCGCTGGCCTAC
>DAOUAY010000601.1:0-3904 GCA_034432995.1 Anaerolineae bacterium
AGAAGCAAGAAGCAAGGGGCAAGAAGCAAGGGGCAAGAAGCAAGGGGCAAGAAGCAAGAAGCAAGGGGCAAGAAGCAAGAAGCAAGAGGCAGGAGGCAGGAAGCACGAAGCATGAATCCTGCATCTTGCGCCCTGCATCCTTAATCGGCGCTTTCCGGGGTATAATAAATACAGAGACGATGGGTGAGAATGGATCGCGTGGAGGGGTATATGCGACAAGTCATTGTTTATCCAGGTGAAGATGGCTATTGGGTGGCCGAATGTCCTACGCTTCCTGGCTGCATAAGTCAGGATGAGACGCGCGCCTCGGCTATAGCGAATATTCGTGAAGCGATTGAGCTTTATGTCGAGGTGCTTGAGGAGGATGATCTTCCGGTTCCTGTTGTGTTGTAAGGAACTGGACCGAGGAACGCTACGTGCGATTATCCGTCAGGCGGGATTGAGCGTTGAGGAATTTGTAGATTTGTTGAGCTAGTTGAGCCAGTAGAGGATAGTGGGTCGCAATTCATAACGCGCCCGATAGCTGTTTTGTCTGTCGGGCGCTTATAGTGCGCGTAACCTGCCGGTCGCTGGGGTGTTGTATAAAAGACGCGGACAGCAAAAGTCTTCATCGTGGGAGCGCAGAAAATGGGGCCGGTAAAGGTTATTCTCAATCCGATTGCGGGACGTGGGTATGGCGCGCGCAGCGAAGTGAACCTGCGCCGTTATCTACATACCGAAGGGGTGGATTTCGACCTGGTCCGCACGCAGGGACCAGGCCACGCCATTGCGCTGGCGGCAGAGGCGGCGAACGGTGAATTCGACATCATCGTGGCGGCTGGCGGCGATGGCACGACACACGAAGTCGTCAACGGGTTGATGGGCGCGTCCGGCTCGAATGGCGATGTCGTGGGAACGTTGGGTGTGCTCCCCGTCGGCTCCGGCTCCGACTTTGCCAACGCGATGAACATCCCCCCCAATCTGGCAGGCGCGTGCCGCCAACTGGCGCGCGGAGGGGCGCGGCTCGTGGACGTCTGCCGGGTGACGGTGGACGAGCAACCGCCGCGCTACTTCGATAACACGGTCAACATCGGCTTTGGCGGAACGGTGACGTTCGAGGCGCGCAAGGTCAAGTGGGTGCGCGGGAAGGCGCTCTATGTGCCGGTGGTGTTGAAAACGATCTTCCAGTCCCATGCGCCGATCGTGACGATTACCTACGATGGACAGTCTGCGACATTACCTGCCGCGATGATCTGCGTGGGCAACGGCCCGCGTGAAGGCGGCGGTTTTTATTCCACGCCGCACGCGCAGCCCGACGACGGCCTGCTCGACGTGTGCATCGTGCGGGAGATGGGGAAGCTGGCGATGCTCGGCTTCGTCCCGCGCTTCATGAACGGCTCGCACGTGGGCCAGGCCGCGGTGACGATGGCGCGCACAGCAAGCCTCGTCGTGACCTCGCCAGACCCCTTGATCGCCCACGCCGACGGCGAAGTGCTCTGCACCGCCGCCCACCGCCTCGCCTTCGATGTCCTGCCGCAGAAATTGCGGGTGTGGTGCTGAGAAGGAGGCAAGGGGCAAGAGGCAGGATGCAGGATGCAAGAGGCAGGATGCAGGATGCAAGAGGCAGGATGCAGGATGCAAGAGGCAGGATGCAAGATGACGATTCACACATCCGCCATTTGCCATTTGCCATTTGCCATTTGCCATTTGCCCATTCGCTCATTCGCTCATTCGCTCATTCGCTGATTCAACTATGACAGAACTCTTATTCGCATGTATTTGGGGTTATCTCGTTGGCGCGATTCCGACGGGGGTGATTGTGGCGCGGGCGATGCGCGGTGTGGATGTGCGCGCGACGGGCAGCGGGCATACCGGCGGCCTGAATGTCGCGCGTGTGGCCGGGCTGCGGGGCGGCGCGCTGACAGCTTTGGGCGATATTCTGCTGGGCGGGCTTGTCGTTGCTGTCGCCGAGATGCTATGGTCTCACCCTTTGGCCGGGACTGTGGCTGGCGTCGCGGCGATTGTGGGGCACGATTGGTCTGTGTATATTCGGTTTGCGGGCGGGATTGGCCTGGCGAAACTGACCGGTTGCCTGCTGGCGATATCCGCGCCTCAGGGGTGGCTGCTGGCTTTACTCGCTGTCGTGATCGCGCTTGTTCTTTGGCTCGGGCTGAATCGCTTCGCCCGGGTGCATCGCGCCCGTTCGACCATTCTCGTGATGCTGTTGGCTGGCCCTTTGTTGTGGGTGTTGGGATTACCTTTGCCCGTTATGCTTCTAGGAGTCTTTGGCGGGATCGTTGTCAGTATCAAGACTATCCCTGATTGGAATCGAGTGTACGAATAACCGGTTTTTGCGGCGTCATCATGTCATTGTGTAGAAGCGAGAGCACCAAGACCGCCGAGGACTAACCTCCTCGGCGGTCTTCAATTGACATCCATGGCGTGTGACCATATAATCATTGCGTTGATCTCGAAGAGGTATTCGAAGGCAGCTTTCAGTCCGTAACCCCTTTGCTATGTGGAGTAAGAGCGTCATGACGAAATCTATGGAAAAATTCCAATCTCTTTTGCGCGAGTTGTTCCAGTTCGACTGCGCCGACCTGGACTTCGGCATCTACCGCATTATGAACCACAAGCGCGAAGCCATCGAGCATTTTATCGCCGGAGACCTGCCGCAAGCCATCGCTACTGAATTGGCGCAGGGCGCGCTGGCCGAACAATCGCAGGCTGCCCGGGAACTGGAAGCTGCCAGAAAGAATATCCTGGAAGCTTTGGGCGATGACGCCCTCGACGCTGCCGGCGTCTTGGCCGAGGCATACCGCAACACCAAAGCCGGACAGCGGTATCTGGACGCCTTCGAGAAGGCGCAAACCGCCAAAAGTCACGACGCGCTGGAAGCCGCCATTTACAACCACCTCTACGCCTTTTTTAGCCGCTACTGGCAGGACGGCGACTTTATCTCCAAGCGGCGCTACTCCAAACGCGAGCGCTACGCCATCCCCTACAACGGTGAAGAAGTCATGCTCTACTGGGCTAATCACGACCAGTATTACGTCAAGACCGGCGAGTACTTTACCGATTACACCTGGAAAGCGCCCAACGGCGTGACCGCGCATTTCAAACTTCAAGCCGCCGACGTGGAGCAGAACAACGTCAAGGGCGACAAGCGTTTTTTCCTGCCGCAACCGGGCGAAGTTGTCTGGGATGCATCGTCACAGCAACTGACCATTCCCTTCGAGTTTCGCCCGCTCACCACGCAGGAAACGATTGCCTATGGCTCGAAAAACCAGCAGGAAGCCATCATCTCCAGGGCGCTGACCGATCTTCCCAAACGGCTCTCTCCAAAAACTGCCGCCGACGCTGTCGCCGCCCTGACCGCCGAAAAACGTTGCACCGCTGATGATCGACCTGTTTCCTACCTGGAGCACCACCTGCGCCAGTACACCCGCCGCAACACCAGCGATTTTTTCATCCACAAAGACTTGCAGGGCTTTCTTTCCCGCGAACTGGACTTCTACCTGAAGAACGAGGTGCTCAACCTGGACGAGCTGGAAGCCGCCGGCGAGGGCTTGGGCGAGAGTTGGTTCCAACTGATGCGCCTCATCAAGCAGGTGGGCAACCGCATCATCGAATTCCTGGCGCAAGTCGAAACCTTTCAGAAGATGCTCTGGGAGAAGCGCAAGTTCGTCGTCGAGACCTTTTGGTGCATTGCGGTGGGGGTGATTGACGAAGCCTTCTACCCTGAGATCGCTGCTTGCGACGCGCAGTGGGCGGAGTGGGAGGCTTTGGGAATGATGAATGAGGAATGTGGAATGATGAATGGGGAAGAGCGCGCAACATTCCTCACGCATCATTCATCATTGCCCCTGGATACCCGCCACTTCGACGGCGATTTTGCCGACCGCCTGCTGGCGAGTTTCGATGA
>DAOUAY010000602.1:0-2857 GCA_034432995.1 Anaerolineae bacterium
CCCTCCAACTCCCGCGCCAGCCGCAACTGGAACGCCGCCACCGCATACGCCTCAAACGCCTCCTCCTCCACCCGGTACGCCGGCCGCAGCTCCTCCTCCAGACCCGCCCGAAACCGCGCAAACTCCGCCGCATCCGCCACCACCGCCGCGCACAACCCATGCCGCCGCGCATTCTGCGCCGACCGCGCCTTGCCCTCTGCTGACACCGGCCCCCGCCCCCGGGCCCCATTCCGCCGCGCCCGCGCCGCCCGCTCCGCCCGCGCCCGCCTGTCAATAATCAACCGTTCCGCCATCTCTCCCCTCAAAAAATCGAAAAATCGGAAAAATCGTGTCAGACGCCTCTGCTCCACTTTTCCCAAAAATCGTGTCAGACGCCTCCGCTCCACCTTTCCCAATAAAGCGTGTCAGACGCCTCCGCGCCGCCTTTCCAAAAAAGCGTGTCAGACGCCTCCGCGCCCCAACCCCCTACGCCGCCTCCTCCCCCTTCAACTCCCGCTCCAACACATGCAACGGCGGCTGCGGAAACGGACTCTCCCGCTCAAACACCCGCTTCGGCGGATAATCCACCGTCGAAGTATTGAACCCCGGCGGCGGCAATCGCTTCGCAAACTCCAAATACGGCCACATCTCCGGAATATGCGGATCCACCTGGTGGTCAAACGCATATTCCATCCCACTCCTGTCCAAATTAGCCAGCCGCCATCGCAGGCGCTCCTGTCAGTGTTGATTCCGGTGTGTGCGTAGCCACGGTTTCCGGTTGAGGTTGGGGGGCTGGAGTGCTCTCGTAGAGCGGGGCCAGCAGCGGCGGTGGCGATTCGGCGTCCGTATGGGTTTCGGGCGGTCCCTCAAAAGGGCGGTCCAGGAACAGCCAAAGGTCGCGATAGACAAACAATTGCTGCCGCAGCAGAGCGATAAATCGCGACAGGTGCCAGCAGAGCTTGCTTTTCAATTGCAGGAAACGCACCAGCAGCAGCGCGATCAGTGCTGTCCAAATTTGCGTCTTCAGCGCGTTGGCGCTGGTGCCCACGAAGCTCTTGATCCGCAGGTTCTGCTTGAGCGCCTTGAAGAACAGTTCCACCTGCCAGCGCTGCTGGTAGATCGCGGCGATGGTCGCGGCCGGCAACTCGTCATGGTTGGTCAGAAACGTGAATTCGCGGCCCGCTTTCCGATCCCGGAAACGCACCAGCCGGAAGAAACTTTCGTTGTCCTCCGTGGCGTGCTGCAAGAAGACGATGACCTCATCGGCGAGCACATTGTCACCCTCGGGCGTGCGCTCCTCCAGCACCTCATAGGCGGCGCGTTCCTTCAGCCGGGTGACGAAGTGCACACCCCGTTGGTCCAGCTCCGCAAACCACGTGTAGTCGCAATAACCGCGATCGAACACCAGCAGGCTGCCCGCGGGCAACTCCAGGTTGCGGGCCACGGCAATGTCGGATTTCTTGCCCTCGGTGATGACCGCGTAGTGCGGCAGCAAGCCTTCGTGGTCCAGCAGCAAGTGGAGCTTCACGGCGCCTTTCGCCGTGCGGTAATGCGCCCAGTCGAAGACCTTCGCGCACAAGTCGATGACGGTGCTGTCCAAAATCATCAGCCGGTGGGGCAGCGCCAGGCGCGGGGCGCGCTCGGCGGGCGTAAGCTGCGCAGTGAGGCACTCGCTGAGCAACTGGAACAGGGTTTCGTAGACCTGCCAGGGCCGGTGCTGATTGGCGTACGCCAGCGTGGAGTGCGCAGGCGCTTCCCGCATGCCGAGATGCCGCAACTTGCCCTCGGCCGCCCGCAGACCCTCTTCGATTTCACGCAGACTCTTGGCCTGGCCGAGTTGGCAGAACAGCATCGCCACGAACTGGTCCCAGCAGCGGAAGCCGCGCGCATGGCGTTCCCCGCGGTGCTTCTCGACCGCACGCTGAAACAGCGGCTTGGGCACCAGCTGCAACATCTGGCTGAAAATGCTGGATACTCGATTCATGGCGCTCCTTCGGGAGGGTGGATTCGTTCTTGCAGGAATCGATCCTTACCCTACCAGATGAGCGCCTTTCTCACAGGTGCCGGGAGCTAATTTGGACACGAGTGATCCAAAACATACCCTGAAGCGGAATTCGCTTCTGTCGGCCTGCAATTAAATCCAGTGGGACCAAAACGTATTCAGTGAGCCATTGAGAGATGCAGAAATCAGTGTACCCAGCGAGAGCATTGTCAACAGCCAGGGCGCCAAGGCGTTCGCAATAAATTTGGTCATGCGAATTCGCCTTGCCTGCCCGAATGTAATGTAATGGTCGATTTATAAAATGTTCTATAGGCTCACCAACTTGGTCGTGAAGACCCTCAGTGATGCTATGTCCCAGGAGTTCCAGGAAGTTTCCTTTCGAAATTGAGCGACCATTCATCAACACGGTCTTCTCTTGTAATAAGCGCTCAACCCCTTCGGCTATAACCGCGACGGCGTGTGGTCGAGTTAGCTTACGGTCTTGCTTGACCGCGCCTTTCATGTAGTTGATGGTATCTGCGAGTAGTGCTTCGCATTCATCTTTATTTAGATCAGCAAACATTTCTGGTATGAGGACGAGGTCTGGATGGCCGCTGGCAAGAACAGCGTTGGCTGCAACAAAACCGGAGTTGGCGCCAAAGAGTTCAATTAAACACACTCGCCTTGTAGACCTTGCTTCACAATATAGAGTGTTGATGATTGCTGTTGCTTTTTCAACGGCCGTATTAAATCCGAAGGATTGCCAAACCCAAACAAGATCGTTATCCATCGTTTTTGGTAGGCCGACAACCGAGAGCTGCTTTGTTGCTGCTAGTGCGATCTCGTGAGCAAACGAGCGTGTCCCGCCCGTAGTTGAAGGTTGAAACGGCGGGCTTC
>DAOUAY010000603.1:0-2248 GCA_034432995.1 Anaerolineae bacterium
TTTGAAGCGCAGCCCACCGGCGATGAAGACGACGATGCTCATAATCAGCGTTTGTTGCACGACGTTCGAGCCGATGTTGGCTCCAAGGACAACCGCTGAACTGACTTTGTAGTCCAATGCGCCACTGAGTATGCCGAACGAAGCCGTTAGATGGGCGGCGATTTCTGGGATACTGGTGGCCAACGACAGCACGGTGACCCCCATGAACGTGGTTGAGAGTTTGAAGAATCCCGATAAGCCAGCGAATTTCTTCACGGCTACATCAGAGCTGACAACCAGGAGGGCGATAGTGAAAAACCCTCCCAGGGCCAATAACCAGGTATTGTTTTGCATTGCAGCGAACATATTTTTACCTCCTTTGATCACACGAAAATTCACATAAGAAAACCGGGGGTCACAGTCTGCACTGTGACCCCCGGTCAATGAATGGCAAGTAGCATTCATTAACGCCTGACGCGGCCGATATCCACCCGTGCTTGCTGTGGCATGGTGATCATGTCAGATGCTCCTTCAGGATCATCTTCGGTCGGATATTGTGGTTCAAAAGGCCTACGCATCTCTATTCCTTGGCACTCGCACTTTTGATTATTCCGCTAACCAACGCAGTATTATACACTGAATGTGTGCTTTGTCAAAGATTGCGCGGGTTACGTCTGAAAATCGTTAGTGCGTGTCTGCCAGGACGCCGGCTCTTGTCCTTCTTTCACCTTGCGGGTATAATCGAGGTATAAACGTTCAACCAGTGATATGAACGCAACATTGTCAGTCAGGAGCGTGACATGGGACAGGGTGCAGATTGGTCGTTTTGGATTGTCATGATGGTGTTGATCATCGTGTTTCTCTATGTGCCGCAGTGGATGGCACGCCGCCGCCGCCAGCAACAGGAACGAGAACTGACCGCCGGGGATCGCGTTGTCACCATCGGCGGCTTTATCGGGACGTTGACCCGCTACGATCGTGAGGCGAATATCGCCCGCATTCGTCTGGCCGAGGGCGTCGAGGTGGATATTCTACCGAGCGCGATCGGCGGCAAGTACGTTCCACGCGAGGCCGAACGCGCATAAGAGGAGTCCGCGATGCATCTTTCGGTTGCCGCGAGCAAGATCAACAAATGGGCAGTGCGCGAGAGCGGGGACACGCTGGAAATGATCGAACGTCCTCACGGTGGCATCTCCTTTGTGCTGGCCGATGGACAAAGTTCCGGCGAGGCGGCCAAAGCCATCAGCATCCGTGTGGTGCGTAAAGTGGTCTCCGAGTTGGCCGAAGGCGTGCGCGATGGCGCGGCGGCGCGCGCCGCCAACGATATGCTCTACGAGCACCGGCGTGGCAAGGTATCGGCAACCTTGATTATCCTCTCTGTGGACCTTGACAGCGGCTCGCTGGTGATTACGCAATGCGGCAATTCCGGCGTCTATGTGCGCTACCCGGCAGGCGATTTGCAGTTATTGGAGAGCGAGTCACCGCCGTTGGGCTTTCATCAGCATGCGCGGCCTACGGTGGATCAGATTTATCTGGAGCCGGGCTTGCTGGCCCTGGCGTTTACCGATGGGTTGGCTCACGCGGGGGCGAACACCGCTGCCGAATTAGATATTCCGCAGGCATTTGAGGCTATCTGGCAGGCAACACCCTCTGCGCAGGCCATCGCCGATGGGTTGCTGGAGCGGGCGATGGCGGCGGATAGTGGGCGGCCAAAGGACGATACCAGCATCCTGGTGCTGCATGTGCAGTCTGGTGAACCGCAAGGCCCGCGTTTTATGCGCGTCGAGGTGCCTGTCCCGGACCTGTAGCCCACCGGTGCGGGGATCATGATGGACGCGCGTCGCATTGGCATCGTTGGCCCCTGTTCCTCCGGCAAATCCACGTTAGCGCGTGCGTTACGGGCGCTTGGCTACCGCGTCAAAGAAATCATGCAAGAGCACTGCGCCGCGCCGCAGATGTGGCGGCGGATCAGCAATCCCGATGTGTTGATCTACCTGGATGTCAGCCTGGAGGTCGCCGCACAGCGTGAGGGACTGGAGCAGCCTTCCTCGTGGTGGATCGAAGAGCGCGAATTCCGTCTGGCGCACGCGCGAGCACACTGCGATCTGTACGTCGACACCTCGCCGCTGACGCCCGAAGACGTTCTGGTGCGGACACTGGAATATCTCTGTGACAGCCCTCTTCCGATTCGCTGATTCACTCATTCGCTGATTCACTCATTCGCTGATTCACTCATTCGCTGATTCACTCATTCGCTGATTCACTCATT
>DAOUAY010000604.1:0-9366 GCA_034432995.1 Anaerolineae bacterium
TCTGTGATTTTCTGCTCATGAGTGAATAGTGTTTTGATGCTTTGTGCCATTGCTTTTTTACTCCGACACCAGTATATGTGCGTTTTCTTTGATGGTCAAACGCCTGGCAATTTGCTCAATGTAACTCGCTCTGTTTTCTCTGCGTTGCCCTTCTTAGCTCTTCAAGTTCTCTGACGGCTTGGAAAACTGTGGCTCTGGCCTGGTGCGCTTGCGCTAAAGCGTCGGTGATTTTGGTTTGAACGATCCAATCAAAGATAAACCCGTCCAGGAAAACATCGGCAAAGGATTCGAATTCACTGATATTGATCCCCAGTTCGACCTGGTTTCGAACGTCGGCCAACTCTCTTTTGAATTGGCGCATTTGTCTTTGGACGTTGTTGATGCCCTCTTGTGCGATGGGTTCTCTTCTGCTTACGGACGAATCTCCACCGCTATGCCCAAGCCGCGCTTCTCTGACCGATGCAGAATGTCAAATAGCTCTACCACATCCTCATTGTCCAATGCGATGCACCCAAGCGTCCAATCGCTGTGCGCCCCTCCGCCGTGTATGAGGATATCGTTCCATATCCAGTACGTCTGGTTGGCTTCATTGAAGTCATAGACCTCCCAGATTGTGTCCAGTGTCCCATGCTCGGTTTCCCACACCGCAATACGCGCTGCGCCTGTTTGACCGTACTGGGCTACGTAGTCGCGTAACGATTGCTCTGTTGTGTCCAGCAGCATTTGGCGAGGACCAAAGATCGATTTGTACTGCATACTCGCGATCAGGAATTCTCCCTCCGGCGTTAGCGAGTCCTCCCACACCGCGCGCGGCGCTAATCCGTAGCGGCTCAATGCGATGGGATACTCCGCTATCTGCTCTTCGTGGTGATAGACATTGAGCCGGCGCTCAGACTTTATGACTACGATGCGATAATCATCCACGCGCTGAACAGGTCGCTTGAAGGTGACCATCCAACGCCAGATGGTATAGTCCACGACATGCCCATCGGACACTTTGTACAGAACGATCCAGAAGGACAGGACAAGAAGGCACGCCGCTGCAAGACAGCCCAATTTCAGTAGACGCTTTTTCGTCTGCCGACTAACCGTACTGCGCTCATGTGTGACGCTCATAGTCCGGCGACGACCCCCGCCATCGTCTCATCCCCGCGCAGCGCCATACAGTTGACGCCCTGCACCACGCCCTCTTTTGGCGGCACTTCGGCGGCCTGGAAGCGGATGATCTTGCTGTTGCGGGAGATGATGAAGACATCGTTGTCTGTGGCAACCGCCGACGCAGCAACCAGGCAATCGGTCTTGAGCGCGACCTTACCCCCGCCGCCCGGGCTTTTATTCGCCGCGAAACCCGCCATCAGCCGGATCGTCCCCTTGCCGTCTGCGCCGAGCAGGAAGACGCTGCTCTCGTCATTCGCGGATGTGGCTACAACCACCGCATCGTTCTTCTCCAGGCGGATGCCCAGGCAGCCGGTTTTGGGCACGCGCTGCGCCGGGAAGCGGATGGCGAATCCCTGCCGCGTGGCGATGAAGACCTCGTCGGCGCTGCCGGGAAGCCAGCACGCCGCCGCCAGCGGACCGTATTTCGCCGCGTCGTAGTAGACGACGCCGGCAATCATGCTCTCGCCCACAAAGGCGCTGCGCACCGTCATCACCCACCCGCGCTGTCCCACCAACGCGATCTGCTCGCCGCTGTCTTCAGGGAGCGCCGCGGCAACCCGTTCACCAGGCCGCAAGGGCAGCAGGCCGCTGAGCGCCGTCCCTCTGGCGCGGATTGGCATTTCGGCCAGACGGTTTACCGGCAGGCGATACGTGCGACCTTGATCGGTGAACAGAATCAGGCTGGCGCTTTCGTCTGCCAAAGCGAGCAGCGTGGGCGGATCGTCATCCGGCGCGTCGAGATCGAAGATCCCCATACCGCCGCGTCGCTGCTGACCGTAAAGGTGGCGCGGCGTGCGTTTGAGCAGCCCGCCCGCGGTCAACGTGAGCAGGTTGATGGTGGTCGGCGGCTCGCACAATTCCGGCGCGGCATCCGGTTCCGGCTCGGCGACGACTGGTGGACGCGCGCGCCGGGGCGTCTGCGCCGCCAAAGCCGCTTCCAGGCTTTCGATATAGGCCAATACGTCGGGTGCAACATCGCTTAAATCCGGGCGTTCGATGGGCATAAGTTCCTCCGGTGAATTACGATTACGAATTACGAATTACGAATTACGAATTACGCAGGGTCCCACCACATCCTCGAAGGTACGGCCTCTGATGACGCGGGAGTTGATGGCGCGCAGCAGCGGTTCTTGTTGCAAAACAAAGTAGGCGTCGATGGCGCTGGTATGCTCGCCGGTGCGCAGCAAGTCCAGCGCCTCCGGGATCGGGGTGGGGTGGATTTCGATGAACTCGGTGCTTTCGGGATGGTTCGTCCCCGCCAGCGTCACGCCAAGCGCCAGGTAGCCGTACACCTGGATCGTGGTGAAGCCCGGCGCGGCGAACGTGCGGCCTAGCGGGTGGATGGTGTCCGCCTGCCCGCCGATCTCCTCCCACAGCTCGCGGCGCACCAGGTCGCTGTAATCGCTGCCATTGAAATCGTGCGTGCTCCCGGCGGGGATTTCCCACAGCCAGGCATCCACGATGTAGCGATATTGGCGGATCAGCACCAACTCTCCGGTCGGCGTGATGGGCAGGATGAAGACCGCGCCGTGTTTGACGGGATAGGTATAGACGCCCTCGCTCCCATCCGGTAACTGAAGTCGATCGCGGCGTATGGCAAAACGGGTATCGCTGTACAGGGTGCTAGATTCGAGCACCGTCCAGCCCAGGCGCTCGCTGTTGGGTTTGTCGTTCACAGCATGATCTCCACGGTCTTGAAGGGTGGGATGCCCAGCACGACGCTGTGGCGGATTGGATCGCTGAGGGCGATGCCAAAAGATTCGCCGCCCGCGTGGATGCTGCGCGGGACGCGCTTGAGGCCGTTGAGCGTCAATTCGACGTGCTCGTAGGGCGGTGTGAAGTCGCCCTCGCGCGTCCACGTTATGGTCAGGCGGTCGTCCGTCTGCCGTATCGTGAACCGGTTCAGACGATGCTCTCCCTGCCGGTAGCCGAAGCCCTCGCCGGCGTCCTCGTACAGTTCGCTGACGGCCTCGCCCGGCTCGATAAGTGGGTAGACGCCCAGCCGCAGGAACTTCTGCAAGCGCTGTTCGACGCTGGGGCCGTATTCGCCCATCGGCAGCACGCTCCCGGCGCGCACGAAGAGGGGGAGGGTTTCCAGGGAGGCGAAAGTGTCGACGGATTGAACGGATGAAACGGATTGGAGAGCGTTCGTCCAGAAGTCGTACCAGGCGCCGGGCGGCAGGGGGACGGGGCGGGCGGTTGCGCCGGGTTCGCCGACAGGCGCGACAAGGAGCGCGTCGCCGCACAGGAAGGCGTCGTCCACGTCGAGTTGCGCGTCATGCTTGCAACTCCACCACAAGGGGCGGACGACGGGCCAGCCGCGCGTCGTCATCTGCCAGACGGCAGTGTAGAGGTAGGGCAGCAGTTCGTAACGCAGTTGGATGAAGCGCCGCACGATGCTCAGGTACGGTTCGCCGTATGACCACGGTTCCTGATCCGGCGTGCCCGCGATGGTGTGGGCGCGGAAGAAGGGCAGGAAAGCCGCCATCTGAATCCAGCGAGTGAACAGTTCACCGTCGGCAGCGCCGTTGAACCCGCCAACGTCCGGCCCGGTGAAGCCCAACCCCGAAAGGCCCAGGCCCATCACCATCGGCGTGGTCAGCCGCAGCGAAGCCCATGTGCTTTCGTTGTCGCCCGTCCACGAGGTGGCATAGCGCTGCACGCCGGCCCAGCCTGCGCGTGTGATGATCACCGGGCGCGTCTCCGGCTGCTCGCGCAGCAGCCCATCGCGGCTCGCACGCACCATCTGCATCCCGTAGACGTTGTGCGCCTCGCGGTGATCGCCGCCGCGCCCCTCGAGGCTGTGGCGAATGGGGGCGGGCAGGGTCGAGTCGCCGCCGTTGGTGAAGATGGCGGGTTCGTTCATATCGTTCCAGAAGCCCGCGATGCCCGCATCCAGCAAGGGTTTGTACTGCGTAGCCCACCACGCGCGCGTCTGCGGGTCGGTGAAGTCGGGCAGTGCGCTCAGCCCGGGCCAGACCGGCGCATGGTAGACTTTACCGTCGGGCGTGGCGCAGAAGTGGCGACCTGCCACTCCGCTCCGGTAGATGGGGTAGGCGGCGTCTTTTTTGATGCCGGGGTCGATGATCGTGATCAGCTTGATGCCTTGCGCGCGCAAATCGGCGGCGAGTTGCGCCAGGTGCGGAAAGCGCTTCTTGTCCCACGTGAAGCAGCGGTAGCCGTCCATGTAGTGGATGTCCAGGTGAATGGCGTCGCAGGGGACATCGTGGTCGGCGAAATCCTGCGCCAGCTTGCGCACGCGCTCCTCTGGATAGTACGACCAACGCGATTGCTGGTAGCCGAGCATCCACAGCGGCGGCAGATCGTGCCGCCCGGTCAGTTCCGTGTAGCGTTCGAGTAGGGTGGGCGGCGTCCCGGCGATGACATAGTAGCGCAATTCCCCACCTGCAAAGCGATGTTCGGCTACGTCCGGCGTGCTATCGCCTAAATCGAACTCCGCGTAGTGCGGGTTCTCGTAGAACGTCAGGTAATTGGTAACTGGTAACTGGGGAGTCGGGATTGGGGATTCACCATTTGCTATTTGCCATTTGCCATTCGCCATTCCGACATACACCGGAATATTCAAGTTGATCGGCTCGTCGTCGTTGGTGTAGCCGGAAGGGTCGCGGTTCCAGAGGATGTGCGTGCGTCCACGGCGCTGCCAGGGGGTGGCGCGCTCGCCCAGGCCGAAGAGGCGTTCTTCTGGGGTTAGGGCGGTGCGATGGCGCAGCGCGCCGTCCTTGTGCCAGGCCACGTCCACGTCGGCGCGCAGGAGCCGCCCCTCGGCGTCGGCGATGAAGACTTGCGCATCCGCCAGCGCAATGCCGACGGTGAGCGCCTCGGTGCGCAACAGCAGCGCCTTCTCTGTCTCGATGGAGACGACGGCGGGGACAGGCCACGCTTCCAGCGGTTTGGCGATGGCGTAGGGGATCGTCTCCGGGACGTGCGCGTGGGCGTGGGGCCGGTAGTGGATGCGCGCTATGTCTTCTGCGAAAAAGACGATGTCGAGTATGCATTGTTTGGTGGTCAGCGTCGCGCCGCGTTCGTGCGGCGCGATGAAGCGCACCTTTCCTGGATGTTCCCACTGTTTGGGCCAAACGGCTTGCGGGCGTTTGAGGTGGCGGCGGAAAGCCAGCCATTGTGCCGGGCCGCGTCGAGGACGGTTGGAATGTTCCCAGCGGGCCTCGGTCCAGGCCTTGCGATAGCGGTAGACTGCCGCGTGCAGCGCCGGCTCGATGCCGATGATACGCACGGCGTTTTGCAGATCATTCAGTAGTGTAGGCATAATGCCCCTTTCATGTCGAAATTGGGTTCGCCCAATTTTAACACAAATCACTGTGGATTGGGGAAGTAGGCCGGCAAAAGGACGGTCTCGTTCCCGGCGAGCACTTCCCAGAACGGGAACCACGCCAGACCACAGAACCGCACGTCGATGTCGGTGCGGTTGGCGCGCACGACGACCTCGCGGATGTCGTTTAGCGCGCTTTCCCACTTCTGGATGATCTGCCGCGCCGCGGCCTGCCACGCCGTTTCAAGCTGCTTCATTTCTTCCTCGTAGAGTTTGAGCGCCTCTTCGGATTCCTCGACTTCGGCCTGGGCCTGCTTGACGTAGCGGCGCTGGCGGGACGTCGTCGAGAGCGGGCGCAACGTATGCCGACGCCTGGAGAGCAGGCTGAGCGCCGACTCCGCGCCGCTCAACAGTTCCTCGCGCTTCCGCTCGGACAGCATTTCCTTGTCCTGGTAAAGCTCCATTTGCTCTTTGCGGATTTTGGCTTCGATCCGCTCCATTTTCTGCTCGAATTTCAGGCGCTCGGCAGCCAGGGCGACTTCTTTCTGCCGTTCCATCTCCTGGCGACAGCGATCCAGGAAGGCGCGCTTGTTCTCGTCGGGCGGGCTGAAGAGCTTGAGCGGGTTGCACGTCCAGATGCTGACCTGGCTGTGCTGATAAAGATGTGTCCTGAGCGCGCTTTCACGTTTGGCGTGCGCGGTTTTGTTGCCGAGACCTTGCGGCAGCGCCTCGAACATCCCTTCGCTGAAGTCGTCTGGCGAAAGATCATCCAGCCGCATGTCGATCATTTCGCCTTGATCCCACCGCAGATTCCAGCTTCCGCCTGACGCCGGATCGATACGCCAGACTTGTTCGTCGTATAGGGCGATGCCGGCCTGCTGGTGGAAGAGGTGTGTGACGCCCGCGCCGAGTAGATACGGGCGGTACACAAGTTGCGCAGTTGCTCCGGCAGGCAGGGAGGGGCCGTGCTGGCGCAGCGCCCACGCGGCGGTGAGTGTCGTCGGGAGGAACGCCTGCGGGATTTCGGGATCGACAGTGGGCGGGCGCGTCGTGCGCTGGCGCAGTTCTTGTCTAGTAGTCGGGTAGTCGGGTAGTCGAGTAGTCGGGTAGTCGGGTAGTCGAGTAGTCGGGTAGTCAGGAGGTTGGGGCGTTGGTGAGGCTGGTGTTGATGTTGAAAAGTCAGTGTTGGCAAGATCGAGCTTAGGCTCCGGCGTCGTCAATTGCTGCGCTTCGGCGATGGTCAACGGCCCGCGCAGATAGGACATCGTCCAGCGGGAGAAGAAAAAGCGCAGTTTGCCTTCCTGGGCGTTGTGCATCAGGAAGAGGCGCGGCTTGAGGCGGCTCAACGCGGTTTCCACCGTCCCTAGCGTCATCCCTGCCTCGGCGATGGCGCCGCCCATGCCTTCCAATACGCGCGCCTTGTCGCGGTCCGTCCGCAGCGCGCCCACGAACCACGTCCCGATATTGCCCAATCCCTTGTAATCCAGGTCGGCGGGATTCTGTGTGGAGAGGACGACGCCCAATCCGGCGGCGCGCCCCTGTTTCACCAGCGCCAGCAGCGGCTCCTTGGTCGGTGGATTGTACGGGTGCGGCGGTAGGTAGCCGAGGATTTCGTCGAAGTAGAGCAACGCGCGCAGCGTCCGCGTCCCGGCCTGCGCGCGCGTCCATGTGCGCAGCTCTTCCAGGAAGAGCGTGACGAAGAACTGCCGTTGCTCCTCCGGCAGGTGCGCCAGATAGAACACCGACGCGCGCGGGCGTCGCTCCGCCGTGTAGAGGAAGCGGTCGATGTCCAGCGGTTCGCCCTCGCGCCAGCGCGCGAACCCCGGCGCGGCGATGAGGTTGTTCAGCGTAAGCGCCAGGTCGAAGCGCGCTTTCTGCGGGAAGAAACTCTCCACGTCGAACACGCCGATGTGCTCCATCGGCGGCTGCTGCACCTGGCGGATGAGCGTGGGGATATCGAACGTGCCCTGCGTGTCCCAGGTGTGGCGGATCAGCGTGGTGAGCAGGATGTGTTCGCGGCTGCGCAGGGGGTCCGCGTTGACGCCCGCCAGGCCGAGCAGCGCCGAAGTCAGCCCTTGCGCGCGTAATACCGCCACGTCGGGATCGCCGCTGGGCGGCGCGCTGAAGCGGGCGAGGATGTCTACCGGGCGTCCGGCGCGCAGACCGGGCGTGTACAGCGCGATGTCCGCGCTGAGCCGCAGTTGCGCGATGTGCTCCGGCCCCAATCCCCAGCCCGAAAGTCCGGTGCGCCAGCGTTCCGCCATCGCCCGCGCGGCCTGATCGGGCGTTTGCCTCTGGCGCTGCGCGGCGTCGGGATCGATCCACGGGGCAAAATCCTCAGGCGAAAGGTCAGGGAAGGTGAATAGCAGGTTCGCCAAATCGCCTTTGACGTCCAGCAGCAGTACGGGAACCTGGCAGCGCAGCGCCTCTTCGACCAGCGCCAGGCCCAGCCCGGTCTTGCCGCTGCCCGTCGCGCCGAGGATCAGCGCGTGCGTGGTGAGGTGATCGAGCGGATAGTCGACGGGTTGGTCGGTGAGTTGGTTCTGTTCATCGACGAGCCGGCCCAGGTAAAGGGTATCGGATTGATTCATTGCGCCTCCAGACAAGAGAGTTTTACCGCGGAGTACGCAAAGATCGCAGAGATTCTAGATCATCTCAGCGTTCTCTGCGACCTCTGCGGTGAAAAATACGCATCACAAGTTGACGGCGCATCCCAGGCCGGGAACGTCCGTGGCGATCAGCCAGCCGTCTTCGACGACAAAGCGCGCGACGGTGGGATCGTTTTCGACGTCGAAGTGCCCGTCCAGGTCACCGTAGCGCACGGCAGGGCTGCTCAGGGCGAAAGCCAATCCCGCCGCGATGAGCAGCGCCGGTTCGCTCAGGCTGCCGACCATGGTCGTCATCTGCGCGGCGCGGGCAATCGCGTCCACCCGCCGGGCGCAGGCGATCCCGCCGCACGTCGCCAGTTTGATGCTGATGCCGTGCGCGGCTCTGTGACCGGCAAGCTCCAATGCCGATGCCGGCCCGACCACGCTCTGCGACGCCAGAATCGGCGTTCTGCTCTGCTTCGTGAGTTGTTGCAGCGCCTCGATGCCTTCTGCCGGAGAGATCGGCTGTTCCAGCATCTCCAGCCGGCCCGCGAGCGCCCGCGCGACGTCCAACGCCTCGCGGATGCTGTAACCGCCGTCCGCATCCAGCCGCAACGTGCAGTTGGGGAGCGCGTCATTGACGGCGCGCGCGCGGCGCACGTCCTCCTCCGGGTCCATGCCGCCCTTGATTTTGAGGATACGGAACCCTTGCCGGACGCGGTCGCGGGCCATTGCGACGGTCTCCTGCACCGTGCCTAGCCCGACCGAAACGGAGGTCTGGATGCGGTCGCGGAATCCACCGAGCAGGCGATATAGCGGCTGTCCCGTCGCCAGGCCGAGCAGGTCGTGAAAGGCGATGTCGAACGCGCACAGCGCCGAAGGTGTATTCTGCGTCAGCGTGCTGAGTTCGGCGAGCGCGTACTCGGTGTTGAGCGGGTTCAGGTCGCGGGCGCGGTCGGCGCATGTGCGGCACGCGCGGGTGACGCTGTCGAGCGTTTCACCGGTGAGCGCCGTATCGAAGGCCGCGCAGCCCCAGGCGACGTCGCCTTGCCGCGTCTCGATGCGCACGAAGACGGCCTCCGCATATTCGATGGCGTCTTCGCTGTGGTAGGCCGTGCGAAAGGGCAGTCGTAGCGGCAGCTTTACCGGTATGACTTCGACGTGTGTGATTTGCATGGCGGGTTCCTCCGTAAAAATGGCAAATGGTAAATGAGTCTACTGAAAAAACTAAGATTTTCACCACGGAGACACAGAGGGCACGGAGTTTTATTTAACTGCATTTTGATAAAATTGATATTGCTAACCGGAAAATCAATTTCATTCAAGATAAAA
>DAOUAY010000605.1:0-8861 GCA_034432995.1 Anaerolineae bacterium
CTCGGCTGCTCGCTCTTTGGCGGCAAAGCCACCGAGGAACCTACTGCCCCCGAACCAACATCTGCGGTGGTCGGGAAAACCACAGAAGCCCCGGCGGCCGGCGAAGATAAACCAGTCGCCACCGAGGATGAGCCAGCCGAGGACGAAGACGCGCCACTCACGTTCGACGAAAATGCGCTGGAAGGGCTGAACAGCTATCGCATGGAGATGAGCTGGTCCTTCACCAAAGAGGATGGCAGTGTCGAGGAATTCAATATTTCGGAAGAGGCCACACGCGATCCCGCCGCGCAGCGTTACACGATGCTGAGCGGCGGCGAAAACATCGAGTTCATCCGGATCGACCAGACCCAATGGATGCGCTTCGGTGAGGAATGGATGCAAACCACCGCCGGCGAAGACGAAGCGATGAGTGGATTTGGCGAGTTCTTTATCAAGCCCGAGGAGATGTTTTCTGGTACGGATAAGGCTGCCTATAAATATATGGGCAAGGACAACGTGAACGGACTGAATACCCGGCACTACCAGATCAAAGACAGCGCCTGGAGTATGGCGACTGCATTCAACGCTTCCGAGATCGAAGAAGCCACTGTCGATGTATGGATCGTCGATGAGAGAGACCTGCCGAAATTCGTGGCGCGCTACGAAGTTACGGCAGCCGGCACGTTTGAAGAAGAAGGCAAAGGGAAACTCGCCCTCAGTTGGAACATCTACGATGTCAACGCGGATATCACCATCGAACCTCCAACAGACGTCGCCACCCTGCCCGAAGGTCTGGAGTTGTGTCCAGACGCCTCCGACGTGATGGTGATGGGGAAAATGTCCATCTTCTCCTGCCCCACTTCGGTCGCAGACACCGCGACGTTCTACACCGAGATGCTGGAAAACGGTGGGTGGGAAGCCGGCGATGTCACCAACATGGAAGAGATGCTGATGGGCACCTGGACGAAGGATGGCGAAAGCCTGAGCCTCACCATCACGAAAAACGATGACACCGGCGGATCGAACGTCATGCTGACGCTTGGCGAATAAGAGGTGCAGCCAGATTCACACGAACTGGCAGCACTGGCCGTCGATCTCAGTATAGCGGCCATCGGCGTGGCCCAGGTTGGTCCGACACCAACCTGGGCTACTTATCAAGACTGGTTGGCGCGCGGCTACGCCGCAGGGATGAGCTACCTCGCGCGCCCAGACGCCGTGAATCGGCGCGCCGATCCCCGCAAGATTCTCCTGGAAACACATTCGGTGCTGGTTGTGGCCGGCTCCTATGCGGGCGCACCGCATCCCGAACTCCCGCCGCTGCACGGGCGCGTCTCGCGCTATGCCTGGGGCGAAGATTATCATCGTTGGTTGCTGCGCGACCTGGAAACGCTGGTAAAGCGCCTCGCCGAGGCATACGGTCCATTCCCCGCCCGTTGCTACGTGGACACCGGTCCGATTCTGGAACGCGCCTGGGCGCGGACTGCGGGTCTGGGTTGGATCGGCAAAAACACGAATCTGATTCACCCACGCCTGGGATCATACCTGTTCCTGGGTGTGGCGCTTCTGGGCATCGAACTGGAACCGACACCAGTCCCCGCACTGCCGGATTGCGGCAATTGCACGCGCTGCCTCGACGCCTGCCCCACCAGCGCGCTCGTCGCGCCCGGCATGCTCGATGCGCGCCGCTGCATTGCCTACCTGACGGTCGAACATCGCGGCACAATCCCTGAAGACCTGCGCCCGCTGCTCGGCGACCGCATCTTCGGCTGTGACTCGTGTCAGGACGTATGCCCGTGGAACCGCAAACCGCTCACCGCCCACATCGAAGCTCCCGTGTCACAGACGGCAACGCTCGACCTGTCCAGGTTGTTGACGATGAGCGAAGCCGACTTCCGCGCGCGCTTTCGTCATACCCCACTATGGCGCGCCACGTGGCAAGGATTGGCGCGCAACGCCGCCGTGGTGTTGGGAAACCACAAGGACCCTGCAGCGCGTCCCGCGTTGGCGCACGCCGCAGCCACCCACCCCAGCGCACTGGTCCGCGAGCACGCCGTCTGGGCGCTCAATCAATCGTCCCCAGAATAAACCGCGAATCTCGCCAATCTCAGTAAGCTTGAGCCAGACTACAAAAGTCTCACGAGGCGACTGGTTGAGTCAGTACGCACGTTAAACAACCGGCCTGCAAGACACAGTACGTGCTGAGACTTTTGTAGTCTTTGCCATTTACAAAAACGACGGACCGGAGAAATCTCCCGGCCCGTCGCCCAAAAGCTGATCGCTGAAAGCTGACGGCTGACAGCTAGATCACCCCCAACTCCTTGCCCACCTTCTCGAAGATGGTCAGCACCTTCTCCAACTGCTCGTCGGTGTGCGTCGCCATATAGCTGGTGCGCAGCAAAGTCTGGTTCTGCGGCACAGCGGGCGGGAGAACGACGTTGGTGTAGACGCCGTTGTCGAAGAGCGCCTTCCAGAATTGCAGCGCCTTGGTATCCTCGCCGATCACCACCGGGATGATGGGCGTCTCGCTGACGCCGATGTTGAAGCCCAGCTCGCGGTATCGCTTGCGCATGAACGCGCCAATCTCGCTCAAGCGCACCACGCGCTCCGGCTCAGCGTGCATCACTTCCAACGCCGCCATCGCCGCCGCCGCGTTGGCCGGGGGGATGCTGGCGCTGAAGATGAGCGAGCGGGCATGGTGCTGGATGTAATCGACGACGCAATCATCACCCGCGATAAAGCCGCCAAGCGAGGCGAACGATTTACTGAACGTGCCCATAATGAGATCCACGTCCTCCGTCACGCCGAACTCCGCCGCCGTGCCCCGACCGCCGCCGAGAACGCCGATGGAGTGCGCGTCATCCACCATCAGCCGCGCGCCGTACTGTTTGCACACCGCGATGATGTCCGGCAGTGGGGCGATATCGCCGCCCATGCTGTACACGCCATCGACGATGACCAGCCGCCCACCCCTTTCGGGCAAGGAAGCCAGCACGCGTTTAAGGCCTTCCAGGTCATTGTGTGGGAAGCGTTTCATCGTCCCAAAAGAGAGCCGGCAACCGTCCACGATGCTGGCATGATCGTCCTTGTCGGTAATGGCGAAGTCGTCCCGCGCCACCAGCGCCGAAATCGTGCCCACGTTGACCTGGTAGCCGGTGCTGAACACGAGCGCGCGCTCCTTGCCCACCCACTCGGCCAGGCGCCGCTCCAATTCCAGGTGCATCTCCAAAGTGCCGTTGAGGAACCGCGATCCGGTACAGCTCGTGCCATACGTCTTGATCGCATCGAGTGCGGCCTGGCGCACTTTAGGGTGCATCGTCAGCCCCAGATAGTTATTGGAGCCGATCATAATCAGGTGGTGATCCCCGATGCGCGCTTCAGAGCCTTCATTATTGGTCAATGGGATAAAGTAAGGATAAAGTCCTGTCTCACGAATATCATTGGCTGTCGTAAAAGACCCACACTTCTCGAAAATATCCATGCGCTACAACCTCCTTTTGATGAAATAGATGAATACTCTCCCATTCTAAGGGCTTAGAACCTCCTGTCAAGCGCGATCACATCGCCCGCGCCACAAACAGCCCCGCGACCTTACCGATGTGGAACGCCCCCTCTGTCGCAATGCGCGCCGCCGCCGCTACATGCAGAGCGCCCAATTCGGCCTCAGTCCAGGCGTGATTCATCAACGTGTTGGACGATTGGATGTCCCAGCCGGTTGGGATGCGGTCGGCGTTCTCGCGCCACAGGTCGGCGGGACCGCAACCCAGTTCGAGGATGCGCGCATCGGCATAGTTGACATTAAAGTGATTTATGGTAAAATTTGGCAAATTGTGTCAAGACAATAATAAACAAGACAGATTATGGAAAATCAGCAATCTCTCGGGGAAAGACTGCGGGATTTACGTCGAGCGCGTAACGAGCCTCTACGTATCGTTGCGGCAGCCATTGAAGTTGATTCTAGCCTGTTAAGTAAAATCGAACATGGCGACAGGTTGCCAACAGATCAACAGTTACAAAAACTTGCCTGGTATTTCGATATCCCTTTGGAAGAACTTGTAGCACATGCCATTGCTGAAAAAATCGTTATGAGTTATACATCCAATCCCGCTACCCTGCAAGCCTTAAGAATCGCCGAGGCGCGAATCAACGCTTATTTAGGGAATGACCATGAGTGACCACCCGACGTTTATACGCGACAAGGTAAATTTGCATCTTCAAGATGTGCTGGCAGGCGTGCGCGATTTACCAGACAACTCATTCGACTTAGCTATCGCAGATCCACCTTATGGCGCTTCAACCCAAGCCACGTGGAAATTGGAGAATGGGCACGCGCTCGAAGGCTTTGGCGGCCCCTGGAAATTGGCCTCACACGATTGGGATATATTCAACGGCCTCGACGGTTTTGCGTTTACCATTTCCTGGCTCAATGAGTTGAAACGTTTGGTCAAACCCACCGGTTCCATCTGGATACATTCGACTTATCACAATTCAGGCATCGTCAATGTGGCCTGTCAAATCCTGGGACTGGAAATCATCAATGAGGTAGTGTGGTATAAGCGCAATGCATTTCCCAATTTGTCAGGACGTCGCTTGACGGCCAGCCACGAAACTATCTTGTGGGTACATACCGGGCGAGATACGCGCGACTATTTTTTCAATTATGAAGAAGTCAAAGCAGCCGCTTTCAAGGAAGACAGCCTGAAAGAACCCGGCAAACAATTACGCACGGTATGGGACATACCAAACAACAAAAAGTCTGATGAATTGGAATTTGGCAAACACCCCACCCAAAAGCCCTTACGGCTGATTGAAAGGCTGTTGCTCATCTCCGCTTTACGTGGGGGCCGACTACTGATACCTTTTCTAGGTTCAGGAACCGATGTGATTGCCGGATTGGAATACGACATGGATTGTGTAGGGTATGAGGTCGAGCAAGAGTACTTTGATTTAGCCTGCCAACGCATCACGGCCTACCTGAAAACAAGAGCACAGAGTTTGCAAATGGAGTTGTTTTGATGCAGAGATGTTTCCAAAGCCTTGACCCTGTAATCAAATGGTCGGGCAGCAAACGCAAAATAGCGCCGCTCCTGGCTTGTTTATTGCCAGAGGCGAAGTGTTACTTTGAACCTTTTGTAGGCAGCGGCGCTATGTTGCCATTCAGGCCCAGTGAACCTGGCGTGGCTGGCGACGTGATTCCTGAACTTGTCCAGCTATGGATAGCCATTCGAGATGAGCCGGAACGCACTATCCAAGAATACAATCGGCGTTGGCAGAAATTGCAATCTGAAGGCTACACAGCTTATTATCAGATACGAGATTCATTCAACGTCACCCGCAATCCCCACGATTTTCTTTTTTTAAGTCGAACTTGTGTCAATGGCTTGATTCGATTCAACAAAAATGGC
This sequence comes from Anaerolineae bacterium, assembly GCA_034432995.1. GTDB lineage: Bacteria > Chloroflexota > Anaerolineae > B4-G1 > SLSP01 > DSWT01. The sequence continues at coordinate 5,382 of DAOUAY010000605.1, forward strand.
GATTTCAACAACTCATTACACCATACGCGCCCTGGAATTGCGCCAGAACGCCTGGCAACCCTTATCCATCAATGGAGTCATTACACCCAAAACATTACATTTGTAACTGGCGATTATCGTCAGACGCTTGAAAATGCCCAAACAGGTGATTTCGCGTTTTTAGATCCGCCTTACAACGGCACAAAAGGCAGATATATTCCAATGGACTTTGATTTTGAGGAGTTTTATCTCGAATTGGGGCGATTGAATCGCGTTGGCGTCAAATGGATCCTGACATTTGACGGCAAGGCCGGTGACAGGGCATACGAGTCGCCTGTTCCACCTGACTTGTACACAACCAAGATAGAACTACCGACCGGCAATTCTCCTTTCACAAAACTAATGAGAACCAGCCTTGACCCGGTCATAGAGTCAGTGTACCTTAATTTTGAGCCGCCCGCCGAAACGTTGCGCCAGGTGATGTATGCTGGGCAACAGAAACTCAGCTTTCGAACTGACCAACATATGGAGCAAAGCCGTTTGTTCAACTGAGTCAAACTCAACTGCCATCACAAAATCGAACTGACACTTTTCCAGATACAGCAGCAAATCGTGTTCCCCTGTCCAACAAAAAGCGCCACCCGACATGATAAGCGCATTGGACACTGGCAAATTGGCGGCTTGCCACAACCGCCACGCTGAATTGGGTGCTTTTGCAGTAACAGGAGGTATCTCCAACAGTTTTCCTACATAGGCTTTCAGATTCGAGCCCAAGTTAGTTTGTATTTTTGCCGGCACATCTTTCGACTCGATTGCCAGCAAGATAGTCCCTTTCTCGGTGAAATCCAGTTGAATCACATGGTCAGGTCGTTTGCCGCCAATTGCCGAAACTCGCGGCAAAGAAGTCCAGCGATACTCGACCCCTGCGCGAAAATCCATCACCGATAATCCGCTCCAGTCGCCGCCAGGTGGATTGCACATAGCTTCAAAGATTCCCGCTTCTACCCCTGTAGAAAACAGCAAATGGATAACTGTATCCACATCATATTCAGAGAAATTTATCGCCGACGAGGCCATTGGGAAACGAATTGTGTCTCGATTCTGTTTACGCACAGGGGTAAGCAACAAGGTTAGCGGGATATTCGTCAACGTTGGACTATCAACGATAACCGCGTCGCTCAAGTGCAGCACGGCTTCCCACAATCCGTTCTGTTGAGCAAGTTGTTCTGCATTTTCTCGTAACATTGCCCACATTTCCGGTTTGGCCGGGCCAGAAACGATAGAGAGAATCTCGATTTCATCGCCGAACAGCATTCTCGCCAGTGGGACAAGTCCCCTATCGGGCCGCGAGTCGTCCCCTCTGGGTTTGAAACCCGTAATCCACACGATAAGCAGCGGCGCATCAGAATCCAACCATCGGACAAATTCGGCGTCAAGCGAGTTCCCGTACAGATGTGATATTCTTGTGGCCAGTTCTCGGCGCTCAACACCTGGAATCAGACAAATCGGGATATCAGAGGCCCCCACAGAAACAACCGGGAGAGATGCGAACAGCTCAGTGAGGTTTTGAAAAGTTTCTGTAGTTTGGACCTTGCTCGCTCTTTTCTTTTGCCACCTAGACTGTCTGTTGGTCAACCAGGCAACTTTGTGCGCGCCAGTGTCCAGCGTTAGAAACTCTGCCCACTCATCACCGCGTAGCGTATCTTCCCGCTTTCGACTCTCAGCCAGGATATTCACAACTGCGATAGCTTTGCGGAATAAAACCGCCTGAGAGTCGCATGGTAGATGACTTTCGAGAACACATCTGACCACATGGCAAGCATCTTCGACACCAACCATCTGCTCAAACTGAGCGCCAATACTCTCAGAACAGGAAGGACTGAGCGCATAGACAGGCAAACACAACACCTGATACGCTTCACTAGCAGTCAAATATGAAAATGGCACAATCGGATTTGGGAAGCGCGGCGCTTTCACAATGCGATTTTCTCCCAACTCAACGCCGCCGACTTCTGTGAAATAAAGATAAGGCACCCCGGCAACAGCGCAAGCCAAAGCTCTGCCATTACGTTGCCAGGCGTTGTTACCGGCAGGCAAAGCACTCGAGAACTCTACAGCTAACAGAATCTCCTCACTACACTCATTCTCGCCTTCCACAATCTTGGTAATGACTATATCGGTCGCTTCGCGCAAAGGCGCGCCGTGAGATCGAAAAATGTCCTGTATATTGACACCCCATCGCCCATGCCCTGGCAATAGCTCCACATCGAATAGAAGCGCACCTTCAGCAAAGATTTCGTATCGCGGCATATAGGGAGGACCGACCACATATCGAAGAACGGCAGAATATGAATCGGCAATCAGATGCAATCCGCGTTCACATTCAATGATGTTATCGCCATGAATTCGTAAAAATACAGGTCCCGGTTTTGTTTGCGGTAGATTCATTTATGCTTCTCCCGATGCCCCACATCTTGTTCTATGGAGTTCTCTTCTGCCGACTCTGTCCAAAATTCAATCTGCCCTTACATAATCGAGATACTGGTTCACAACCCTGAACCCAACCGACTCATAGAGATTGCGCGCCGCCGTATTCGAAATGCCGGTCGAGACACACACGCGATTCATGCCGTGCGCCTTCATCCGGCGCAGGCCTTCGAGAAGCACAGCGCGCGTAAGGCCACGCCGCCGGTATTCTGGAATCGCGCCGACCGGCCCGAAGTCGCCGATGCGGTTGATCGGGTCGATCCAGCCGTTGACATAGGCAGCGATGACGCCATCCGGCGCGACAGCGACGATGTCGAGATCCCGGTGGTAGCCGGGCAGTCGCATGAAGTAGGCGTAGTCGTCGTCGGTGATATTGCCGACAGTCCACGGCAGCCACACGTCGCGTTGACCCGCGGCCCGGTTGGAGATTTCATCCGCCGCCACAGCGCGAACTTCGTAACCGGCAGGCAGTGTCACATCGGGAATCGGCTCATCCAGCGAGCGCAGCATGTTCACCTCGGCGAAATCGCCACAGTACTGGAACCCGTGTTGCTTCAGGAAGGCGATACGTCTCGCGTTATCTTGCCGCGCGCCGGAGACGAGATTGCCGCCCCAAAGTTTCGCGTCACGCTGGCGAAGGTCGGCGAGCCGCGTCTCGATCCACGCCCACGCCTCATCCTCGATGCCGGACCATTCATACGCCGGCAAAATCTGCCAGTTGAAAGCCGGGTCCTCGCCCATCATCGCATAGCCGACCAGCTTGCCCGCGTCAGCGTGCCAAAGACGAATGTGCTCTTGCGGGTTCAGGTGGCACGCCACCATGAAGAAGTCGAACAGCATTTCGCCGACGTGCGCGTAGCGCCAATCGCTGGTCTGCGCGCGCGCCGCCATCAGCAGATTCAGCATGTCCAACAGGTCGTGTTCAGTTTCATAAAGGCGGGAGATCAGTTTCATGGTGTTCTCAGTTCCAAAAGATCCCACCGGTTTCCGTAGAGGTCTACGAAAACGGCGACC
>DAOUAY010000606.1:0-6513 GCA_034432995.1 Anaerolineae bacterium
GGTCTGTAAATAAACAACTTCCCGCTCGGGCCGGTCTCTGACCGTGCCCGCCGATGCCTGACGCCACGGTGGCGCGGTCGGAGACCGGCCACAGCTTCGGGAAGTTATACTTTTACGAACCCTAAGTCCCACGTCCGTAGTCCAACTCCCACAACCCACAACCCACAACCCACAACTCTTAACTCTGAACTCTTAACTCTTCGATAGTTTCGCCAAAAAAAGATATTTGTCAAACCCTTGTATTCCTGGTATAATCAAAATGTTTGATAGTCAGCATACAGGAATCGAGAGGCTTATGAGTAGTACCGTGCAGAATGACCAATACTGGGAACAGTTCTCCATCTTACCCAATGATCTGGAGTATATCACCAACTTCCTCGTCGAGACGGAGCGTCCCCAAACCATCGACCAATTGGCGCAAGAAGTCATCCGCGCGCGTCACCAGCAGATGGTGGCGTTGATCGAAGATACGTTGGCGCAAGGCAGCATTTATCGTCCCGGAGACAGCTATACTGTCGGCGAAAAAGTCATTTTCCCCCATCTCAACAACTTGCTGGGCGAAGTGCTTGAGGTGCGACCTGGACACAATCCCGAGTACGACGCGTTCTCCGTCATCGAAGTGCGGTTGGAAAGCGGTACTGTGCGTGAGTTTACGGCGGCGCTGACGCGCGATCATCCACTGAACCAGGCCACCTATCTGCCTTCCAAGAACGTGGCGCCGGACGAAATTTACAGCCGTCACGGGGAAAAGATCAAGACGGCGCTGCGTTCCGCGTTGGAGAAAAACGTACAATTTCTCAGCGTGGGGGAGCAGTGGTTCTTGCGCGATCTGGTGATGGATATCCCGGCCGGGCAGTTGAATATCGCTGAGGCGTTGCTGGACATGGCGAGTGGCGGTCCATTGCGCACGGATGAAATGCTTGCTGAGATGGAGGTCCCCTCGGAAATTTCGCGGCCTTTGCAACTCTTCTCGCTAGAATATGCTCTGTTGCACGACCGGCGTTTCGATGAGGTGGGGCCGGCAGGCTACGCGCTGTGGTACCTCCGGCAGATGGAACCGCAGGGCGTGCTCGAAGTGCCGCAGCCGCTGCGCTATATGCCCATCCCTTACAACCGCAGTTTGTTGGAAGAGACAATGCTGGCGCTGGAACGCCAGATTGATGACGAGTGGTCGGATATCCAATACCCCTTTCCACCCACCGACGCGGTGACGGTGGTGTTGAACTATCCGCACTGGCGCAGCGGCACCCTACCGTTGTCGCCGCGGGTGGCGCAGCTTTTCCCCACCGCGCGGGTGACGGACCGCATCCGCTTCACGTTCATGGATATGACGACCAAACAGACTTTCCCCGGCTGGGTGGTGCGCAGCGGGCGTTACGTCTACGGATTGGCCGAATGGTACAAAAAGCTCGGCGCGAGCGTGGGCGTCTACGTCGATCTTGCACACGGCAACGAGCCGGGCGTCATTCAGGTGAATCTGCGCACGACTAAGGCCAAGCGCCGCGAGTGGCTGCGCACTGTGACAACCGAAAGCGGGCAAGTGCTGTTCGAGGTGACGCGCATTCCGGTCGCGTGTGAGTTCGATGAATTGGCGACGGTCGCCGTGCCGGACCCCAACGCGGTGGATGCGCTGGCGCAGCAACTTCAGCGGGTGTCGCTTGAAGCGCTGCTGGAGCAAATTTTCAACGGTTTGGCCGGCTTGAGTTTACAGCGCGCCGTTCATGCGATGACGCTGTACAGCGTTTTGAACCTGTTGCGGCGCGTCCCCCCGGCGCCGATGCTGGCCGTCTTGGCGACGTCGTCGCGGTACGTGTCGTTGGGGGATAACTATTGGGCTTATCGAGGAGAGAGCTAATGCCGACACTACCCCCTGTTCCTGCTTTGGCGCGCTTTATCAAGCCGACATTGGATACGCCGTTTCACATCGACTACAATTGGTGGGCGGAGCAGGGCCTTGACTTGAATGTGCAGTTGTTGCAGCATCTCTCGCCGGAATTGCGCGAACTTTACGCCGGACAACGCCTTGGGGACAAAATCGATCTGATCGACTGGGAAACCGGCGAGGTGCGGCAGGTCGAGGGACTGCAATACCTGATCGCCACGCGGTGCAGCAAGGACCCCGGCTACGTGATGCAAGCGCCGACCCTGCTCGAAGCGATCTTCCGCGTGTTCTTGAGCAACGGCAACCATCCACTCACGCCGCGCGCATTAGCGCCTCTGGTGGGGCATACGTCGGAGCAAGTGTTGCGGGTGCTATCGGGCGCTACCGTGCGCAAGGGCCTGCGTCCGGTGATCGAGTAGCCAAAAGCTCACATCGTATCCACGCCCCCATAGCACAAATGGATAGTGCGAGAGACTTCTAATCTCTAGGTTTCTGGTTCGAATCCAGATGGGGGTATCCTCTATCGATATATCCCTCGACTGGCTCAAGTCGGGGGATTTTCTTATATACGGCGCTATTTACATCCAACCAGTATGCGTGCGGGCGCGATTGTTCTCGACGATCGTAAGCAGCACGGTCTCGCTGTCCACTCCGAACATCTCACACAGCCCCAGGCAGTAGACCATCAAATCGCCTACGGCATCCACCATCTCATCTTTGTGGCTGATGTTGGCCGCGGGCAGCTTGTCGCTGTTCTTGTAAGCGTGGGCCAGTTCGCCCAATTCCTCGACCATCAGTACGATTTCTTTACCCACGTCGGTGACGTTGAAGCCTCGGTTGACTTTGTTCTCATAAATGGCGCGTTGCAACGCTAACAGATCGATCATCTTTCCTCCGCCGCGAACCATTTGCTCGGTGCGACGAACGGTTCGTAGGCGTCCAGATAGTCGAAAATGCCTCTGACGTCGTCCGCAACGTGATACAGATTTTCGAAAGGTTTGGCAAAGCGCTTGCGGTAGAGGTGGGCGAAGAGCGCGAACAACGGCGCGTAGTAGTCCGCCGTGTTCAGCAGGACGATGGGCTTGGTGTGCGCTTGCAGTTGGCGCAGGGTGAGCACTTCCAGTAGCTCCTCCAACGTGCCGAGGCCGCCGGGCAAGGCGATGAAGGCGTCGGCGCGCGCTTCCATCGTCGCTTTGCGCTCGCGCAAGTCCGGGGTGATGATGACCTCGTCGGCGATGGCGTAGGCGATGCCGCGCGCCTGCAAAGCCTGTGGAATCACGCCGACGACGCGCCCGCCGCCCGCGTGGACAGCCCGCGCCAGTGCGCCCATCAGGCCGAGGTCCGCGCCGCCGTAGATCAACGTATCGCCGCGCGCGGCCATCTGCGCGCCCAACACGCGCGCCGCCTCCAGGTAGATCGCATCGACGGCATCGCTCGACGAACAGTATACGCAGATATTTTTCATCCCTCGACCTCCAGGCAGGCTTCCGCCGCCAGCCAGAACAGCTTTTCGCGCACCGAACTGCGACTGACCCAATCGCGATCATCCCACGCTTCACCGCCGAGATCGTCGCCGCCGTAGAGCAGTTGGCCGAAGGTCACGCCACGGAACTGGGCCACGGCGAAGAACGCGGCGGCCTCCATCTCCACCGTTAAACAGCCTTCCTCGCGGCGCAGACTCACCTTGCCGGGCGTCTCGCGGTAGAAGGCGTCGGTCGTCCACGTCTTGCCGACGACGTAGGGCAGCTTGTGGCGTTCGAGCACGCGCTCGATGGCGGCAAGCGCTTGTGGGGAAGGGTGCGCTTCACGGGACGGCGGCATGTAGTGGTACGAGACGCCCTCGTCGCGCACCGCCGCGTTGGGGACGACGATGTGCCCGACGGCGATGTCGCTGTTCAGCACGCCCGCGCCCCCGCAGGCGATGAACGTGCGGCAGCCGCGCGCGATCGTCTCTTCGAGCAGCCCGGCCGCCAGCGGCGCGCCGACGCTGGGATGAAAGAACGCCACCCGCCGCCCGTCCACGTCGATCTCGTAGAGGGGATGCCGTCCTACTTCTGAGTGTCCATCGACGATGTGTTTGGCGCGCCCTGACTCCACCAGGCCGTTGAGCACATCCTGGAAGAAGCAGATGACGCAATGTTCGGGCACGTCGATGCGGTGGATGAGCCGGCCTGGCTCGATGATCGCCTCGCGGGTGGGGTCGAATTCCAAAATGGGATAATCCTGGCGCATATTACACCTGCTTTGATTAGTCTTTGGCTCAGTGTGGCACAACCCCTTCCCAGTTTATCGCTTCAAGGGGATCGTCAGATCCCCGACTATACGCAGGAGTCGGGGATCTGACGATCCCCTCTGAGCATAGTTTTGAGCATAGCATAGTTCTATCTGGAGAAGGATACATCCAGCACGATCAAGGCATTATAACGGAAAGAGACGACTGCGCCAACGCCACATCCTCGAAGGTTTCCGCGCGCCGGATTTGCGTCACCCGGGCGCCATCGGTCAGATATTCGGCGGGACGCAGTTGCAGGTTGTAGCTCGAACTCATCGCGTAGCCGTAAGCGCCCGCGTCGTAGACGATCAATCCGGCGTCCTCGTGGGGCGTGGGCAGCGCGCGCGCCTTGCCGAGGAAGTCGGCGGATTCGCACACCGGACCGACGATGTCGAACACCTGTGGCTCGCCATCCACCGGCTCGATGAAGCCGATGTGGTGGTACGCGTCGTAGAGGCTGGGCCGGATGAGCGCCGCCATACTGCCATCGGTGACGATGAAGTGTTTGTCGCCATTACGCTTCACGCCGGTCACGCGACAGATCAGCGCGCCTGCGTTGCCGACGATGCTGCGTCCCGGTTCGACGATCAGCGTGAGATCGTCGGGCAGCCGTCCGCGCAGCGCGTCGAGCAACTCTCGTGGGGTGGGCGTCCCACCTGCGCGTTCGTAGTCGATGCCCAGGCCGCCGCCCAGGTTCAGGTAGCGCAGTTCGAAACCTTGCTCACGAACGGCGGTGATGAGGTCGCCCATCAGGACGGCTGCGTCATGAAAAACCTGCACGTCCTTGATCGTCGAGCCGAGGTGGCAGTGCAGGCCGACTAGGCGCAGGAGTGGTTCGCCCTTCAACCGGTCGAGGAACCACGGCAAGCGTTCGGCGCGGATGCCGAACTTGGAATTGCGCATCCCCGTGGCGACGTAGGGATGCACGTCCGGCCGGATGTCCGGGTTGACGCGCAGCAGTACATCCACAGGCCTGGCGGCATCGCACGCGGCCTGCGCGATGTGTTCCAGGTCGAATTCGCTGTCGATGTTGACCGTCACGCCGTGCTGCACCGCGAGCGCCAGTTCATCGCGCCGTTTACCGTTCCCGTTGAAGACCATATCCGCCGGAGCGAACCCGGCGAGCAGCGCCAATCGCAGCTCGTTGCCGCTCACCAACGTCGCGCCGCAGCCGAGGTCGCGCAGCAACGTGAGCAGGGTGAGGTTGCCGTTGGCCTTGACCGCGTAAGAAATGCGCGCCGGCAAGCCAGCAAGGGCATCGGCATAAGCAGCGACGTTCGCCCGCAGTTGCGCGGCGCTGTACAGGTAGAAGGGACTGCCCTCAACCGCGTTTTGCAGGTCTTTGACCCTGATCCCTTCACAGTAGAGATAGTGATCACGGATATGAAAGCTCATGAAATTCTACTCCCTCATCGAATGGCATTTTACAGAAAGTATACTACAGTCATAGCGAAACGCAGGTCCTGTAACTCTAGCCTTGAGATAATTCTAGCTTTGAGGGGAACGTCAGTTCCCCGCTTTGAGTTAAGCCGGTCACAAGACGCGGATCTGACGATCCGTTCCAAGCCATGTGAAAATCTTGTCGGGGCATTTAGGATAAGGAGAAGTGCACGATGACTCATTCCAAATTCTACACGGCGAAGGGCGATCGCGGCGAGACGGCCCGGTTAGGTGGGGAGGCCCGGCTATCCAAGCGTGAACCGTTGCTGGAAGCCGTCGGCGCGGTGGACGAGGCTGCGTCTGCCATCGGCATGGCGCGCGCGTTGGTGGAAGACGTCACGCTCAAGGCGACGTTGCGCACCGTGCAGGAGCACCTCGTCCGCTTGATGTCACACCTATCGGCGACGCCGGATGCCCGCCAGCGCTATCCCGGCCCTGGCTCAGACGGCCTGGCGTGGTTGGAGGCCCACATCGCCGAACTCGAAGCAGAACTGCCGCCCTTGCGCGCGTTCGTCTTGCCCGGCGATTCTGTTCCCGGCGCGGCCTTGCACGTGGCGCGCACTGCCGTCCGCCGCGCAGAACGCCGCGTCGTAGCGCTCGCCGAGGCTGAGCCGGGCATCGATACACTCAGCCTCGCCTATCTCAACCGCCTCTCATCGTTATTGTTCGTCGCGGCGCTCCACGTCGATGCCAGACTACAAAAGTCTCACCAGGCGTTTGATTGAACAGATACTTGCGCCCAACGCGCGGTGCGCAAATCCCGATACGTGCTGAGACTTTTGTAGTCTTCCATCCATGAGTCTACTGAAAAAACTAAGATTTTCACCACGGAGACACAGAGGGCACGGAGTTTTATTTAACTGCATTTTGATAAAATTGATATTGCTAACCGGAAAATCAATTTCATTCAAGATAAAAA
>DAOUAY010000607.1:0-2398 GCA_034432995.1 Anaerolineae bacterium
TTGACGGCTTCCAGTGGGACGCGCAGCCGCGCCGCACATTCCGTGATCAGGCCGTAGCTCAACGTAAACGTCGGGCCGTCGTCGCCCTCTTGCAGGTGCAGGGTGAAGACGACCAGGTGTTCACCCTCGAGCAGGGTGTCGGCGGTAAGATAGCGCGCATTGGCCAGAGTGCCTTTGGGAAAGGTGTAGGTCAGCCCATCGCCGTTCTCACGGGCAATGTACCACGTTGCTTCTGCCAGAGGCGCGGGGGTATCCTCACCGGACAGCGTGCCTAGCAGGCGTTGTGGCGTCAAAGTGAACGGTAGCTCCATAATGTTCTCCTCCCTGTGATATAAGTCCAAAGTCGAAGCCTGATAGCTGAAAGCTGATGGCTGACTGCTTACTTTTGCAACACACGTGCCAGGATTTCGGCCAGGCGCTCCAGACTGGGTGGTTTGTGGATCCAGTCGCGGACGCTTTCCGTGATATGGGCACCGGTGTCAGGATCAAGCGGATGGCCACTCATGATGATGATGTCGAGGTCGGGAGCCTGCTGGTAGAGCGCCTGGGCCAATGCCTTGCCGCCCATCACCGGCATCACCAGGTCTGTGAGGACCAACGCGATGTTTGCGCGGTGTTGGGCGAACAGTTCCAGCGCCTCTTTGCCGTTGGCAGCTTCGAGAGTGCGATAGTTCAGCATCTCCAGGCTTCTGCAGAGCGCCTCACGGGTGGCAAGGTTGTCTTCCACCACCAGGATCGTTTCTGCGTGACCTAGAGGCAATGTGTCTTGCAACGTCACCTCATCGCGTTGGTGCGCAGCGTGTAACGCGGGCAGGTAGAGCGTCAAGACTGTGCCTGCGCCAACTTGCGTGTGGACGTCGATGTGTCCCTGGTGATGCGTCAGGATCCCGTAGACCTGCGCCAATCCCAGCCCCGCCCCTTTCCCGGGCGCTTTAGTGGTGAAGAACGGTTCGAAAATGTAGGGCAGCACATCGTCGGGGATGCCGTCGCCGGTGTCGGCGATATTGATGCGAATCCATTCGCCAGGATTGAGATCGGCAAGTGGTGCAGTGGCGCGGTCAGCCACATGCAAGCGCGCCAGATCGATGGAGAGCGCGCCGCCGTTGGGCATCGCGTCCCGCGCGTTCACGGCCAGGTTCATCAGCGCTTGTTGGATGCGTGTAGGGTCTGCGTTGACGGTGTACGTATCCGCCTGATAGCTCAGTTCGACGCGAATATCCTCCGGCAAGATTCGCTGCCACAGTTTGACCGTTTCTTTGAGCATGGGAAGCATATCCAGCGGGCGCAGATCGAGGACGGAACTGCGGCTGAAATCCAAAATCTGGTTGATGAGTTCGGAGGCCCGCTGGCCTTGTTCGGCAATGATCGTCAGTCGTTCGCGGATTTTGTCCGACAAATCGGGCTGGCGCAGCGACATCTGGCTGTAGAGCATGATGACGGAGATGATGTTGTTGAAGTCGTGGGCGATGCCGGCTGCCATCTGCCCGATGCCCGCCAGACGTTCCTGGCGCTGGACATGCTGCTGGTTTTCGTATTCCTGGGTCACATCCCGTAACACCATCACCCAACCTTCCATCACCGGACTGGTTTCCACAGGGCGTGCGATGATCTGGAAACGCCGCCGCTTCACACTGACTTCGTGCCACAATCCGTGGGGCGGAGTGGTAAGAAGCGCGCCGATGGGACGGTCTCCCAGATGGGTTATGGGCTGGCTGTGATCGCGTTCGGCGTCACCGGTGAGCGTGGCGAGATAGGTATCGGCGACGGGGTTGCGCATAACGATGCGCAGATCGGTATCGAGGAGCAGCACACCTTCGGGCACGGTATTCATGATCTGGTGAATTTGCTCGGCGGATTCTTTGAGTTGGACCATTAACCGTTCGCGTTCTTCGGTGGCCTGGACTTGCTCGGTGATATCCAGAAGGTTGCCCATCACTGCTGGGCGTCCATTGTATTCGATGCGGCGTCCGAGGACTTCGACGTGCAGCGATTCGCCATCTTGGTGCACACCGCGGACGATGTAATGCGCGATCTCCTGTTCGCCGGCGATTCGCCGCCGCAAACTCTCGGCCACGAGGGCGCGATTCTCGGGATGAATCAGCGCCGACGGCTGCATCGTGCGCAGTAGTTCTTCGGCAGTATACCCGAAGATTCTGGACATCGCCGGATTGACGTATTGGAAGCGGTTATCCTGGATGATATAGATGCCCAGGATAGCGCTCTCGCTCAATGTGCGGAAGCGGGTCTCGCTCTCTTGCAACTCATGCTCACGCGCTTGCAGCTTCGCGTGCGCTTCACGCAAATCCTGGATTTGTTCTTCCATGCCGTCGAACACTTGTCGAAGCCGGCGGGTCATCACATTGAACGTGGCGGCTAATGCGCCGATTTCGTCGCGCGT
>DAOUAY010000608.1:0-6320 GCA_034432995.1 Anaerolineae bacterium
TTTTTATCTTGAATGAAATTGATTTTCCGGTTAGCAATATCAATTTTATCAAAATGCAGTTAAATAAAACTCCGTGCCCTCTGTGTCTCCGTGGTGAAAATCTTAGTTTTTTCAGTAGACTCATGACTGAAGCGCTCACCATTCATCTGCCAGAAAACTTATACCGGCAACTGCAACGTTTTGCGGAACTGGCCCAGCAATCGCCAGAGACGATTGTGGCGCAGAGTCTGCGTCACAGCTTGCCGCCGCTCATCGAGGAAATTCCTGCCGAATATCAACGCGATGTTTATCCGCTCCTGCGGATGAACGTAGCCGAGTTAAAAAACGAGGCCCAACAAGTCTTTCCAATAGCACGTTGGACAGAATATGAAACGTTGCTGGCGAAAAAGAAAGAGGCCACACTCACAGCTGCGGAACAAAAACGCCTGGATACGCTTCGCCGAGAAGCAGATGTGCTGACCTTTCGCAAGGGATACGCCGCCGTGTTATCGAAACGGCGCGCTGATATACCCGTGTAATTCGCTGCTTGAATACAATAGGGCGTTGAATGACCATAGACATAGAACAAATCAAAGATTGCGCGCGGCAACGTCAACTGCTGTTCACGAACCATGCCGTCCGGCGAATGTTCCTGATCCGCATGAATGGATTGATCACCGTGTCAGGAGGAAATGATGCATACTTGTTATTATTGTGGCGGACAATTAATGCACAAAATGACCACCTTTGTGCATGAAATGCATGGTGAAGTACAGGTTATTCGCAATGTGCCGGCCTTTGTTTGCCAACAGTGCGGCGAAAAAGAATACACGCAAGAAACCACCCACCAGATTTTGACTTTCTTGCAACAACCGCCGCGCCCGGCTGAAATTCTGCGCGTACCGGCGTATGATATGAAACTCGCGCTCGCGTAGCGTAGTCACTTACAAAAATGGGATTGAAAGAGAAGAGGCCACCAGAGAAACTAGATGTTGCTGACATAGACGACGCTCAGTTTCTCACCCCCCTCGTCCTGCACGGGACGTGGGACGGGCAGACGTTCTTCGTCTGGGGCGAGACCGCGCCTGCGCCGGACGCCCCCAGGCTACGGGGACGGCGCGCGGCGGTGCGCCCGCATCCCTGCGCGGCTACGCTGGACGAGCTCCGCGCGGCGCTTGCTACGTGGGTCTCCGATACCCCAGAAACCACCCGCGCGCTGCTGCTGCCCTCCAACGCCGATCAACCGTTGCTGCCGCCCTGGTTACTGCCTGTCGAGGCGACCTCGGATGAAACGTCGGATGAGACGACAGATAAACAAGCGCCGCACCTATCCCCGTGGAAAGTTCCCGGCCTGGCGCTGGACGTGCTCACCGCGCTCGACGTGCTCGTCGCGTTGCCCGCGCGTGACCGCGACCGTCGTTGGGGCGACGACCTGCGCTACTGGAGCCGCGTCGCCAAGCTGGGGCTGGAAATGCTGGCCCGCCAACGCTATCTCCCCGGCCTGGAAGAGAACGAAGGCCGTTATCGCGCCGTTTGGCAAACGGTGCTCGACGATCCCAACGACCGCGCGCGGCTGAAGACATTGGCCGAAGCGATGCCCCCCGTCTGCCGCGCCGTCTTCGATCCCACAGGGACGCCCGACCCGGCGCAAGCGCCCGCGCCGCACGTATTGCTGGATGACTTCGTCAGGACGCTCATCGACCAGGCGGCGCGCGAGTGGGGCGCAAACACGCTCGACAAGCGCCGCAAACCGCCGGAAGGCGTCGCCGGTCTGTGGTGGGACGCGCTGTGGAGCGCAGACGGTTATATTCTTGCGCCGGTCAAGCAGCGCCGCGAGCTGGCGAACCTGTTCGAGGCGTGGCGCAGTTGGCTCGGTCAGTTGCAGGCCGCCGGCGAAGCCGCGTTCCGATTGTGCTTCCGCCTGGAACCGCCAGAAATAGACGCAGAAACGGGCCGCGTCACTCGCCCCGACTGGATGCTGCGCTATCTGCTCCAGGCCAACGACGACCCAAGCCTGCTGATCACCCTCGACAACGTCTGGAAAGCGCGCGGCGGCGCATTGGAATACCTGACCTATCGCTTCGAGAACGCGCAAGAGCGCGTGCTCTCCGGTCTGGGACTGGCGGCGCGGCTGTTCCCGCCGATCCTCACAAGCCTGCGCGCGGCCAGGCCAGAGGCGTGCGCGCTCGACACCAACGCCGCTTACGGCTTCCTGCGCGAAGTCGGCCCGCTGCTCGAAGGGAGCGGCTTCGGCGTGCTCGTGCCGCCCTGGTGGACCAAGCCGGGCGCGCGGCTCGGCGTGCGGGCGAAGGCGAAGCTGAAGGCCGACGCCGCCATCATCGGGCGCGGCGTGCTCAATCTCGAATCGCTGGCGCAGTTCGATTGGGAGCTGGCCCTGGGCGACGAGGCCCTCACCCGCGAGGAGTTCGAGCGACTCGTCGCGCTCAAGCAACCGCTGGTGCAGGTGCGCGGGCAATGGGTGCTGCTCCAACCGGAGGAAATCGAGGCCGCCATCGCCTTCTGGGAAAAACAGCGCCAACAGCGCGAGCTGCTGCTGCGCGACGCGCTCAACCTGGCGCTCGGCGGCGCGGAAGAAGTCGGCGGGCTGCCGCTGTTGGGCGTGGAGACCACGGGCGCGCTGCGCGACCTGATCGGGCAGTTGCAGGCCGGGGAAGAACTCACAACGCTCGAACCTCCCGCCGGCTTCGTCGGCCAATTGCGTCCCTACCAGGTGCGCGGCTTCTCGTGGCTGTCGTTTATGCGGCGTTGGGGCCTGGGCGCGTGCCTGGCCGACGATATGGGCCTGGGCAAGACCATCCAGGCCATCGCGCTGCTGCTGCACGAGCGCGAACAGAGCGGCAACGGCCTGCCGCCGGCGCTGTTGGTCTGCCCGACCTCGGTGGTGGGGAACTGGAAGCGCGAGGCGCAACGCTTTGCGCCGTCGCTGCGGGTGATGATCCACCACGGAGCGGAGCGCGCCAGGGGCGACGAATTCGTTGAGACGGCCCAACAACACGACCTGGTCATCAGCACCTACGGCCTGGTGCGCCGCGACGTGGAGGCGCTGCGCGAAATCCCATGGAGCGACGTGATTCTCGACGAGGCGCAGAACATCAAAAATCCAAGCGCCAAACAGACGCAGGCCGTCCGCCAGTTACCCGCCGGCAATCGCGTCACACTCACCGGCACGCCAGTCGAGAACCGGCTCTCGGAGCTATGGTCGATGATGCAATTCCTCAATCCCGGCCTACTCGGCTCGCGGAGCGGCTTCCGCAACGAGTTCGCCCTGCCCATCGAACGCTACCAGGACGCCGAGGCCACGGCGCGGCTGCGCGGGCTGGCCGGGCCGTTCATCCTGCGCCGCCTCAAAACCGACCCTACCATCATCCAGGATTTGCCCGACAAGCTGGAGATGAAGGTCTACTGCTCCCTCACGCCGGAACAGGTGACGCTGTACGAAGCCGTGGTGGAAGCGTCCCTGCGTAAAATCGAAGAGGCCGAGGCCGACGAGGAGCGTCCCGACTTCTCGCGGCGCGGCGCGGTGCTCGGCGCGCTGCTGCGGCTGAAGCAAATCTGCAACCATCCGGCGCAGTTCCTCGGCGACGGCTCCACGCTGCCGGGTCGCTCCGGCAAGCTGGAACGGCTGACCGAGATGCTCGAAGAGGCGCTGGATGTGGGCGACCGCGCGCTCATCTTCACGCAGTTTGCGGAGATGGGGACGCTGCTCCAGGGCTATCTGCAAACGCTGTTTGGGATGGAAG
Organism: Anaerolineae bacterium; assembly: GCA_034432995.1. Taxonomy (GTDB): domain Bacteria; phylum Chloroflexota; class Anaerolineae; order B4-G1; family SLSP01; genus DSWT01. The sequence continues at coordinate 3,741 of DAOUAY010000608.1, forward strand.
TGCTGTACCTGCACGGCGCGACGCCGGTCAAACGCCGCGACCTTATGGTGGCCCGTTTCCAGGACGGGTCCGGGCCGCCGCTGTTCATCCTGTCGCTCAAGGCCGGCGGCACGGGCCTCAACCTGACCGCCGCCAACCACGTCTTCCACTTCGACCGCTGGTGGAATCCGGCGGTGGAGGATCAGGCCACCGACCGCGCTTTCCGCATCGGGCAGACGCGCGACGTGCAGGTTCACAAATTCGTCTGCGGCGGCACGCTGGAAGAGCGCATCGACGAACTGATCGAATCGAAGAAGGCGTTGGCGCAGAGCGTCATCGGCGCAGGGGAGGACTGGCTCACCGAGATGAGCACCGACGAGCTACGCGACGTGATGATGCTCCGGCGGGAATGAGGCAGGAGGCACGAGACAGGAAGTAATGCTCATTCCGTGTATTCTGCGTATTCCGTGGTCTGTTTTCAGGAGTTGAGATGGCGAAGCGACGTTCGCGGAGTTATTACGATGATTATTGGCCGCACTATGAGCCAACGCGCCCGATAGAGGTGGACGGCATCAAGGCGAAAAGCCAACGCGGCAAGTTCGTCGCATCGTGGTGGGCGGATAAGTGGATCAGCGCGCTGCAGCGGCTGATGGACGCCGGGCGGTTGAGCCGGGGGCGCAGCTACGCTCGCAAGGGGCAGGTGTTGGAGATCGACATCAAGACCGGGAAGGTTGCCGCGCGGGTGCAGGGGTCGCGGGCCTCGCCGTACAAGGTCGGTATCGAATTGAAGCCGTTGAGCGACCAACAGTGGGCGAGCGTGTTGGATGCCCTGGCGGAACAAGCCATTTTCGCCGCGCAATTGCTCAACGAAGAGATGCCGGCTGACATCGAGCAGGTTTTCGACAAGGCCAAAGTACCGCTCTTCCCGCAGTCGAGAGGCGACTTGAGCACCAAATGCTCGTGCCCGGATCCGGCAAATCCGTGCAAGCATATCGCCGCCGTGTACTACCTGCTGGGCGAGCGTTTCGACGCGGACCCGTTTCTGCTCTTCGAGTTGCGCGGGCGCAGCAAGGCCGCGATCATCGCCGCGCTGCGTGAACGGCGCGCTGTCGGAACATCCACACAAGAGGCGCTGCCCTACGTCCCCGACGCCATTGCCGCCGTGGACGCGCCCGCATTGGCCGACTGCCTGGATGCGTATTGGGGCGCGCCGGCCGCGTGGGACGCCGTCACCCTGCGGATCGCCGCGCCGCCCGTGGAGCTGGCGCTGCTCAAGCGCCTGGGCCTGCCGGATTTCGTAGACGCCGCGAGCTTCCGCGCACAGATGGAGCAGGTCTACAGCGGCGTCACCGACCGCGCTTTGGAAATTGCTTTTGGAGATGCGGATCGTGAGTCAACGGATTGAACGGATGAAACGGATTTCCGTCTTGATGGTTGTGGGCCTTTTCTTGCTGCAAATTGCGTGCCAGACGCTCGCTGGGCCGCGGCCCACTCAGCCGTCGCCGGCGACGCCGGCGCCAGCATCGCCGCCCACCGCGACGTCACCGGCCGCAGCCCGTCCAACGGCGCGCCCAACCGCAACAAACGTCCCCAAGACGGCGCCATCCGGCGAAGTGAGCGTGGCCTGCGTTGGCTCTTTCGGTTACGGCGTCACCTGCGTCCAAAACAACGAGTGGGTCAACTACACCAAGAGCACCATGGCCTTGAGCGGCGACCTCATCAAAGACATAAGCGTTTGTCCCGGCGGGGAACTGCTCATCCTCAATACAACGAGCCTGAATCTGTTCGATGGCGCAGTCTGGCGTGACTATGGGAAAGGATGGGGGCACAGTAGCCCGGAGGCCGTCGCGTGTGCTGCCGACAACAACTTTTGGGTGGCGCACTACCAGGGCGTCAGTCATTTCGACGGCGCGACCTGGCGCACGTACACGGTGAAAGAATCGTTATCGCTCAACCCGGATGCCTACGACCTGGTCGAGGACATCGCTATTGCGCCGGATGGCGCGGTCTGGGTGGTGCTGGTCAACGGCGTCGCGGTGTTTGCTGAAGACAAATGGACAGTGTACGAGAAAGGCATAGGCTTCGGCGACACGTATTTCGCTGTTGCTTTACGAAAACCAGAGCTGGCTCACGTTCACGCCGCAGAACAGCGCCCTCGCCAGCTATAATGTGGGCGCGTTGGCGAGCGACACAGCGGGCCGCTTGTGGGTAGGGACTGCGTGGGGCTTGCACATCGTCGATGGCGACACATGGACGACCTACCACATGAGCAACAGCGATCTCCCCGACGACAACATCGTTGCCATCGCGGTTGCCGGCGCGGAGCCGGCCCTGCCGACGGCGCAGCAAAAAGCGCCGGGCGCGCTCGCAGGACGACTCATCGACGCCGACGGCAACGCACTGCCAAACACGGCCCTCGAAGTATGCGTGGAGACGATCTACAGCAGCTACCGGGGAACCACACCCTGCGACGGGCATCCCTACACGCGCGACGCCGTCAGCGATGCCGACGGCGCCTTCACGATCGAGAATCTGCCTGCCGGGTTCTACAATCTGGCGGTGCAGATCGGCGAGACTTGGTTGCTCTATTCCAGCCGCTCC
>DAOUAY010000609.1:0-4478 GCA_034432995.1 Anaerolineae bacterium
CACATGACCGACGCGACGGTGAAGCCCGGCGCGTTGTACTCCGCGCGCCACTGGGCAGCGACGGCTTCCAATGCCGCCTGATCGTTCGCCTGGGTAGCGATGTACGCGGGGCAGTCGCTACACACAAGCCCGCAGTAAGCAATAATTGCCGCGCTTCCGGTGATTGGTTCCATGTCAATATCCTCCTTAGGTTGATTTTTGGGTTGTCAACATAACGAGTATAAACGAGGAATATGTCAAAGCGCGTCATATAGATAGAAAATATGTTCTACTTCACTTTCGTGTAAATAGCCGGGATGTCCATCGGATGATTGAAACAGAGTTTCTGTGCAAGGATTTGGGAGGGGATGTTATTATCCCAACACGACCAAGCGGCAGTAAGCAATGATTTTGTCCATTTTGAATCTCCTTCAAATGTTACAAACCAAGCTCCATTCTTGTTATAGTAACAGATATATCCAAAAATTGTGTTTTCGAGTGTTTCTGGTGCGTCAACGACGAATTCTCGAATAGGTTCTGAAGCGCAGAGTGCAAAGATAGTGTTACAAACACACTGTTTTTTTTGTTACTAATAGTAGAAGGATAAAAAAACGTCCATATTTTCTTGTTCTATAGTAAGCATAGTTATGAAGGGAGATGAAGCTATGAAATGTATCCTACGTCCGATATGTTACGTGCTACGGAAAACAGCAATATTGTTTGTTGATGTTGCCGAACACCATGTTGTGTGGGCACTCAAAGTAGATATCTGGATATCAATGGTATAGGAGGTGCCATATGTTAGAACTGATCGTATTCAAAAACAGTATCTGTGTGGTCGTTTATAGTCCTGATTATGGTTGGGTCTTGCATCGTAGCCTATGCATTGACAGGGGGACAGGAATGTTCAGATCTCCCCCGTCTCATTTCACCTTCGTGTAAATAGCCGGGATGTCCACCGGATGATTGAAGCTGAGTTTCTGCGCGAGGATTTGCGAGGGGATGTTGTTATCCCAGCACGACCAGGCCGGGCGCAAGCCCTGTTCCATGCAGCCTTCGATGAAAGCGCAGGCCGCCAACGTCGCAAAGCCCTGGCGGCGATAAGCTTCCGCCGTCTCGATGCTGATCTCCGCCTGACCGCCGCCGACCATAACGCTGTGACACCGGCTGATGACTTCGTCACCCTTCATCACGGCAAACCCGACGCCGCGCGCCAGGAAGTTGTCCGGGTTGCCCCAAAAGTCTGCCAATTCGGTGTTGTCGGCCAACGCACGGTCGTATCGGCGGATGTCATACCCGGCGGGGATTCGCTCGCGCCATCCAGCGTGGCGCTCGGCAAACGCCGCAGGCTGAAAGGTGAATGCCTTGCGGGCGACGTGCAGTCGCGCATAATCCGCAAATAGCCTGTCCAGTGCTTGTTGCCACGCTTCCGAGGTCGGGAAGAGCAGTAAATCCCCTTCTGGCGATACCAATTCGGACAAGATCAGTGCTCGCATGGCTTGATTGAAGGCATCGTCGTCTGTCCGTCCTGCTAGAAAGAAGAACTCACACAGCGGCGCGGCGAGCGCCGCTGTGGGGTGTTCAGGATCGTTCACGAAGAACCTGCCGGCGTGATTGCCTTCGAATATGGCGTCTGTAAAGAGTTGGCTATGTCCCATCTCCTGGAAGAGTGGTCGGGCTTTCTCATAGGCCGCTCTCTCGAGTTCGTAGATCATCATGTTCTCCGTATAAAGTGAGATGGTTGGTGTACGATTACTTCTGCTGTGCCGCGTAGCGCAATGGACTGAAATCCAGCCGCAGGCGCACATCGAACAGGCGGCGCACGCCGCGCAGGAGACGTTCCAGCATCAGCGCCTCGGGAGACTTCAGGTCTTTGGTGCGATAGGCTAACATGGCCTTGCGTTCCGCCTCTGCGACGCGAATTTTCCATAATTCTATCTCAATCGGGTTGTACATGGCTTCTCTCCTCTATATAGAAACGCTTTCCTTTTGAAACGGGTGCAATGCACTCTCCCAAGCGCATTGCACCCCATCTGCTAGAACAAGAAGCTCAACAGACTGCGCACGATGGGCCGCACGTACTGCATCAGGTTGAAGTGCTCCAGGACGATGGGTTGGCGCTTGTGGTTGATCCTCTCCTCACTGATCGCCATTGCCAATTTTGCGGTAACAAACGATTCACACATCGCAAACCTCCTTTCTGTTTCCGAACTACATTTTGTGTTTCTTTTTTATTACGCTTTCAGTATAGCCGCGCGCCGTCTTTCAAGCGTCTTTTCTGGCGTCTTGTCCGGCGTTTTTTGGAAGTCTTCTAGGGGGCCATATACTCGGATTATGGTATACTGAGATAGGCGAATTGAATAACGGTATTGAGAGGTGAACGGTTATGACAATCACAGCTACAGCAATTTATGAAAATGGTGTTTTGCGACTTTTGCGCCCTCTGGCCTTGCCGGAACGTACTCGTATTCGTATTCAGATTGAACCTGAAACTGAAGTTGCCGCTACTGAAGAAGGCCATATTTTGTATGACCTTTTAGCATTGGCAAAAGATCTGGGGGTCAATGATCTAGCTGAACAACATGACCATTACCTTTACAGCGTTGAAAAGCAATGAACCCGCCAGTTTTTCTTGATACCGGCTATATTCTGGCGGCGATCAACACGGCAGACAAGTTTCATAAGCGCGCGCAAATGGCCGCTTTGTCTGTCAAACCGCCTTTTATCACAACCGAAGCTGTGCTTATCGAGATTGGCAATGCTTTATCAAAACATCGCTGGCGAACCCTGGGCATTGCTACGCTCGCAAGGTTGCAGAATGCCGCGGATATCGAGATTGTACCTCTTGAGAGTGCTTTGCTGGCTGAGGCTATCAACTTGTACAGCACCCGCGCTGACAAAGAATGGGGCTTGACCGATTGTATTTCATTTGTGGTGATGCAAATACACGGCCTGACCCAAGTTCTTACCACAGATCGCCATTTTGAACAAGCTGGTTTTTATAATCTGATGTAGTTTGGTAGACGAGAGCACTTCTGGCGCTTGATCGATTGTGGTTGGTCTTCAATCGCGTCAGCTTACTTTCGTTTTTCGATTGCGACTCTCCCCCACCGTGCTATAATGACCTCCGCTTGCGGCTATGCCCAGGCATATCCCTCTGCAGAAGGTATCGACATGCAACCTGACAAATCACAACATGCACCCTCGTCCCTGGCGATCTGGGCGGCGCTGTTGGCCGTGTATATCGTGTGGGGATCGACGTATCTGGCGATTCGTTTCGCTGTGCAGACGATGCCGCCATTTCTGATGGCGAGCGCGCGCTTCCTGGTCGCTGGCAGCGTGCTCTACGTCTGGCGACGGCTGAAGGGCGACCCCGCGCCCACCAAAATCGAGTGGCGGTCGGCGGCGATTGTCGGCCTGTGTTTGCTGCTCGTGGGGAACGGCGGCGTGGTCTGGGCCGGGCGGCGGGTGGATTCCGGCGTTTCGGCGCTGCTGGTCGGTTCGACGCCGTTGTGGATGGCGCTGATCGACGCGCTGCGCCCCCGGGGGCAGAAACCGAGCCTTCAAACCGTTTTGGGCATCGTCATCGGCTTCTGCGGGATCGCGCTCTTGATCAGCCCGGCGCAACTGGCCGGCGGCGCGGGTCACGTTGATTTGCTCGGCGCGCTGGTGGTGCTGGGCGCTGCGTTCGCCTGGTCTGCCGGATCGCTGTACAGCCGCAAAGCGCAACTGCCGGCGTCGCCGCTCCTGGGCACGGGCATGGAGATGCTAATCGGCGGCGCGGCGCTGCTCGTGTTCGGCGTCCTCGTGGGCGACCTCGGCGAGCTGAACCTGCGCGCGATTGCTCCGGCCTCGTGGCTTGGCTTGGGCTACCTCATCGTGTTCGGGTCGTGGGTGGGCTTCTCGGCTTACACCTGGCTGCTGCGCGTCGCGCCGACGCCGCTGGTTTCGACGTATGCCTACGTCAACCCGGTGGTGGCGGTCGTGCTCGGCTTTTTGCTTGCCGACGAGCCGCTGACCGCGCGCTCGCTGCTGGCGACAGCGATCATCGTCGGCGCGGTGATCCTGACAACGCGCCGCGCGCCCGCCAAACCGCAGCCGGTCATTCCCGCCATCCCCGCGCCGCAGTTCGCCGACCTGACCATAGAAGAAAATACTCGCTATCCTTGAGAATCAGAGAATCGAACTCGGATTTCACGGATTCTTTGGATTTTTTGTACTGGTCAACGAGATATTGAACCTGCTGGACAGTTATTTTTACCGCAGAGTTCGCTGAGAGCGCGGAGAGATTCCATAAATCTCCGCGGACTCTGCGCTCTCTGCGGTGCAATATGTCTTTGACCACTACAATTCTTTGGATTTTTCAAAAACATCCGTGAGTCTACTGAAAAAACTAAGATTTTCACCACGGAGACACAGAGGGCACGGAGTTTTATTTAACTGCATTTTGATAAAATTGATATTGCTAACCGGAAAATCAATTTCATTCAAGATAAAAA
>DAOUAY010000610.1:0-11149 GCA_034432995.1 Anaerolineae bacterium
GCCGTCCCGCCGTCGGCGGCAAGCGCGCTGCACACGGCCGGCTCAGCCGGCGCTTCCGGCTCCGGCAGGCTGGCCGCCGCCACACCGCTGCGCGCAGTCCTCAATCCAAGAAGCATAACACCCAAAATGACACCGACGAGTAAAATCCTTCTCATGTTGACCTCCTTGAAAATGGCAAATGACAAAAAGATAGTTACAGTCCTTCGCAAGGCTTCGCGGATTATCATAGTTCAACGCCGTCATAAAAACGTCATAACCGCGCCGCATTTGCCCCTTCTTCTGCAAAAAGGCAAGCATTGCCCTCTCAATAGCTTACAGGTATAATCAGCAGTAAGCTTTCAGCTATCAGCTTTTAGCTGTCAGCTATCAGCAAAGAGGCTCAAGATTTGGCAACGTGCTGGTGATGACACAAAGCTGAAGGCTGAAAACTGACGGCTAATAGCTGACGGCTAGAATTATGACGCATTTAGACATACACCTACTCGGATCACTACACATCTCACTGGACGGCAATCCTTTGACCGGGTTCGCCACCGACAAGGCCCGCGCCCTGCTGGCCTATCTGGTGTTGGATGTCGAGCACCCGCAGCGCCGCGATTTCCTCGCCACGCTGCTGTGGCCCGATCAGCCGGATCACAAAGCCCGCCAAAATCTGCGTCAGACGCTTCTCTACCTGCGGCACTCGCTACGCGAAGACGAGTGCGCCGAAACGCCATTGTTGTTGGTGGACCGCGACACCGTGCAGTTCAATCCCGCCAGCGATCACAGCCTGGACGTGACGCAATTCGAGGCCCTCAGCCGCGCTTGCCGGCAGCATCGCCACCGGCGGCTCGAAAGCTGCCTTCCTTGCCTGCAACGTCTGGAGCGTATGGCGGACTTGTATCGCGGGGAATTCCTGGAACACTTCTTCCTGGGCGACAGCACGCTCTTCGAGGAATGGGCCACGCTCAAGCGCGAGTGGCTGCACCGCGAGGCCATCGAGGCGCTCTTCACACTGACCGACTACTACACCCGGCGCGGCGACCTGGCCCGCGCGCGGCATTACGCCTGGCGACAGGTGGAACTGGAACCCTGGCGCGAGGAGGCGCACCGCCAACTGATGCGCCTGCTGGCCCTGGAAGGCGAACGCAGCGCGGCGCTGGCCCAATACGAAACCTGCCGCCGCATCCTGCGCCAGGAGTTGGGCGTCGAGCCGATGACCGAGACGACGGCGCTCTGCGAAGCGATCAAGCGCGAAGAGATGCGGGCCAAGCCGCCCGGCAACGGCTTGCCAGCGTTCCCCACCCGCTTCGTCGGTCGGGAAACCGAGTTGGCCGAACTCGCAGAATGGCTGGCTGCGCCGGATTGCCGCCTCGTCACCCTGGTTGGGCCGGGCGGGATCGGCAAGAGCCGCCTGGCGCTGCGCGTTTTGGAAGAACAGCACGGCTTGTTCGCTCACGAGGTCGCCTTCGTCCCGCTCGATGCCGTGACATCCGCCGAATTCATCGTCTATGCCATTGCCAGGGCGCTCAACTTCTCCCTGCAAGGCCCGCAAAGCCCCGACGAGCAACTGCTCAAATACCTGCGCCAAAAAGAGCTGCTGCTGGCGCTCGACAACGTCGAACACCTTCTGCAAGGCGACACGCCCGGCCACAGCGCCCTCATCGAGCACATCCTCAGCCGCGCGCCCGGCGTCACACTGCTGGTGACATCCCGCGAACGACTTAATCTGCGTGAAGAGCGGGTCTACCATCTCGAAGGTCTGACCTACCCCCAAACAGATGCGCCGGGCGTAGACGTGGAGAACTACAGCGCCCTCGCCCTGTTCGCCCAATGCGCGCAACGGGTAAACCGGCGCTTTGCGCTCGACGCGCGCACGCTCCCCGCCGTACTGCGCATCTGCCGCCTGGTCGAAGGCGTGCCCCTGGGTCTCGAACTCGCGGCGGCTTGGGTGGATACCCGCGCCTGCGTCGACATCGCCGCGGAAATCGCCGCCAACAGCGACGCGCTGACGACGACGCTGCGCAACGTCGACCCACGCCACCGCAGCTTGCGCGCTTCCTTCGAATACTCGTGGAAACTGCTCACAGAGCCAGAAAGCGCGTGTCTCGCCCGGCTGGCGGTCTTCCGGGGCAGCTTCGACCGCCACGCCGCCGCGCAGGTCGCCGCCGCTGCGCCGGATGTGCTCACCGGGCTGGGCCACAAATCGCTGCTGCGCGCCGACGCCAACGGGCGCTACAGCTTGCACCCGCTGCTGCACCAATACATCGCCGAGAAACTCGATGCAACGGGCGATGCGCCCGCCGTCTACTCGGAGCACGCGCGCTACTACGCCTCATTCCTGGAAAGACAAGAAGCCCACCTGAAAGGCACATCACAGAAACAGGCCCTCGCCGCAATCACCCTGGAAAGCGATAACGTGCGCCAGACGTGGGAATGGGCCGTGACGCAAGGTTACGTCCGCGAGGTTGAGCAGAGTCTGGAAACCCTCTACCACTTCTGCGACATCCGCTGCTGGTTTCAGGTCGGAGTGGCGTTGCTCACTCAGGCGATACATCGATGGCGCGCAGATTCAGAACAGGAGAAATTGCTCGGCAAGCTGCTGGCCCGCCAGGGCGCACTTAATCAGCACCAGGGTTTTTACCAAGAGGCCATCGCGGCGCTGGAACACGGGCTGGGAATTTCCGGGCGCCTGGAGATACCGGATGAACAAATCTTCTGCCTGGTCAACCTGGCAAACGCCCTCCGCCACCAGGGACGCAACGACGAAGCCGAGCAACTGGCGCAAAGAAGTTTGACCCTGTCCAAACAAATTGGAGATCGCAGAGGTATGGCGCAATCGCTCCAAATGCTGGGGATTCTGCGCTACTGGACCGGCGACCTGGAGGGAACAGAAGCGCTGCTCGAAGAAAGCCTGGCGCTCGCACGAGAACTCGGCGACCAACGGCTCATTATGGCGCCGCTCAATAACCTGGGCGATGCCGCCTGTCATCGCGGGGACTATGGCAAAGCGCAGCGCATCTTCGAGGAGTGTCTGGCGCTCAGCCGCGCCCTGGACGATCAATTCAACGTCGCCATTCACCTCAACAACCTGGGCACGGTCTTCCACCTGCGAGAAGACTATCCACAAGCCGAAGCATTTTACCAGGAGAGCCTGGACATCTGCCGTCAGATCGGCGACCAGAATGGTCAGGCCATCGCACTGAGCAACCTGGGCGAGATCGCCTACACCCTGGGCGATTACCGGAAAGCGTCGCAGTTTTACCGCGAAGGACTCAGCATCGGTCGCGCCATCCAAGAACCGTGGACGATTATGACGTGCCTGAACAACCTGGGCGAAATCGCCTGCGCCCAAAACAACTGTCTCGACGCGCAAAGCCACCTCACCGAAGCCTTGCGGATCGCGCAAGAGACTCAGACCCTCACCATGGCAACCAAAATCCTGGTCAACCTGGCCCGGCTCTTCGCTCAGCAGGGGATGAAAAGCCAGGCTGCCGTGTTGCTCGATCTGGTGCGCCGCCACCCGGCCAGCGAGAGCGACATCCAGGAGAAGGCCGGGCGCTTGCTGGATGAACTGGGCCTCGATCCGCCGCAGAGCGCGTCTGGCGAACTCGATGAAGTGATCCAGGAGATTCTGACCCGTGCTTGCTGACTTGACACGCGCTCACCGACTTCAGTCGGCAAAGCCACCGATTAGCGCGAGCCGGGGAAAACCGGCAAACACACGTGCCCGCCGACTTCAGTCGGCAAAGCGGCAAAGCGGCAAAGCAGCCGTTCTTCAAAATTCCGCGGCCCAACTCCACGGCCAGCCAGATGCCTCTGAGACCAAACCAGCCTTGACGGGATTGTTCAGGATATACGCAACGATACGCCGGGTCTCATTCTCGTTGCGCGACCAATGATCATATGACTCATGTATCCACAAATGTTGCCCCACTCGTCCTAACTTCTGGTTGGCGTAGCGAGCCGTGCGCCCTTTGAGCAGCTTGGTAATCCGCGCAAGAGGAACCGGCTTCCCAGTTTGCGCATCCTCCAACGGGTGCAGCAAAACGTGAACATGGTTACTCATCACGGTATAAGCGTACAGACGATACAGATGCTCTTCTTCGCCTTGATGCATTGCATCACGCACAATAGTTGCAATATCGGGCTGCGCGAGCCAACGCGGACTGTCCATTTTGTGCAGCTCATCATCACAACGCACGAACAGGCGTTTGTAGGCGTTGATTGCCCAATCACTGTGCTCGTCCTGCGCGCGGGGGGTCTTGGGCGATACGTTCACGTTCTACGGCGTATTCGGCAACGAAAGCATCGGACAAGGAACCAATCAAACGCCAGGTGATGAAGAAAGGAACGCCTCCTGGCTGCCAGTGTGGGAGATTGCGTCTGTACCAAAGCTGATAGGACATGACAACCCTCCATCGAATTGCTAAAAAACCGGCTGAAGCCGGTATGTACACACACCAATTTCAGCCGGTGAAACTCAGACGAGTCTTATTCTACGCGACAAGCACCTTCACGTCGTAGACGCCCAGTTCGACTGCGCCGCTCAACATCTCCCCGGTCAGCAGATCAGTGTACGTCGCCGCGCCCAGGTCGAGCGTTACGGGTTCCGCGTTGAAATTCATCACGAAGGCGTACTTGGTCTCGCCGTAGGTACGCAACTGCGCACTCACGCCGCGCGGCAATTCGGCATCGAGCGAGTGTAACAGACCCAGATTAGCATCCAACACGCCATAGAAGTCACGCAAAAAGAGATCGTCGGGATTGGAAGCCAGGTAGTAAGCTTTCCCATCGCCAAAAGCGTTCACCGTGAGCGCTGGTCGTCCGGCATAGAAGTCGCTCTTGTACGTCGCCAGCACCTCCGCGCTTTCCGGGTGGACAAGGGCGCAGTAATCAAGCAGCTCGTATTCGCCCACGAGGCCGAGCGGGTTGTTGGCGTTGAGGACAACAGCATTGCGGTCGTTCTCGTATAGCGCGTCAATCTCCTCGTCCCAAATCCCCAACACCTGGCGCAACTGGCCGCCAGGCCAGCCGCCCAGGAAGACCAGGTCGTTTTCGTCTACGATGCCCGTCCAATACGTCGCCACGAACGTCCCGCCGGCCTCCACGAAGGCCGCGATGCGCGCATCCACGCCAGGGCGCAGCATGTAAAGCAGCGGCGCGATGACGAGCTTGTAGCGGCTCAAGTCCTGCTCCATATCGATCACATCCACGGGGATGCCGCGCTCCCAGAAGGCGCGATAATGGCGCTTGCAGGTGTCCAGGTAGCCTTTGTCGCCGCGCCGGGGGCCTTGCGCGTCGTTCAGCGCCCACAGGTTCTCCCAATCGTAGATGAGCGCCACATCGGGGCGCACCGTCGTTCCTACCACAGGCGCCAGTTTTTCCAGCTTCACGCCGAGATCGGCGACGTCACGGAAGACGCGCGTGTGTTCGTGACCCACGTGATCCACCACCGCGCCGTGGAACTTCTCCGACGAGCCGCGACTCTTGCGCCATTGGAAGTACTGCACCGTATCCGAGCCGTGCGCCACCGCCTGCAACGACGACAGCGCGTGCATCCCCGGGCGTTTCACCTTGGCGGACGGCACCCAGTTGGTGGCGCTCGGCACGCTCTCCATCAGCATGAACGGCTGGCCGCCCTTGAGGCAGCGGTTGATGTCGTGGACGAAGGCCACGCCGGCCGCTTGCGCGATGTCGTCTCCGCTGTGCCAGGTGGGGTAGCTATCCCAGGAGATCACGTCCAAATGCGGGGCCATCCGCCAGTAGTTGAGGCCGGGGAACGTGCCCATCATGTTCGTCGTGACGGGGACGTCCGGGGAGAATTCGCGCAGCGCGGCAATTTCGTGGCGCATGAAGTCCGTCGTCTGGTCGGTGACGAAGCGCTTCCAATCCAGGTTCAGCCCATGCACCGATTGTTCACCGATGCGGCTTGGCGGTTCGATGAGGTTCCAATCGGTGTAGGTGTGGCTCCAAAAGGCCGTCCACCAGGCGTGATTGAGCGCATCGAGCGTCCCGTACTTGCGCTTGAGCCATTCGACGAAGGCTGCGCGGCACAGCGCGCAGTGACAGTCGCCGCTATACTCGTTGGAGAGGTGCCACACGGCCAGCGCCGGGTGATCGGCGTACCGCTCAGCGAGCTTGCCGTTGATGATACGCACCTTCTCCCGGTAGATCGGCGACGTAAGGCAGTGGTTGTGCCGCCCGCCGAAGAGGTTGCGCTGCCGGTCTTCGCGGACGCGCAGCACCTCCGGGTACTGCCGCGCCAGCCACGCCGGACGCGCCCCGCTCGGCGTCGCCAGCACGGCCACGCCGCCGTTTGCGGAGATCATGTCCATCACCCGGTCGAGCCAGCCGAAGTCGAACTGGCCCTCGGCGGGTTCCAGGCGCGCCCAGGCGAAGATGCCCACGCTCATCGCGTTGCAGTGCGCGAGCCTCATCAGGCGCATGTCCTCTTCCCATACTTCGGCAGGCCACTGGTCGGGGTTGTAGTCGCCGCCGTGCAGAAAGACAGGCAATTTTGGTGTAATCGGGGGATATTTTTTGATCATCGTATGCTCCTGAAATAGTCAGATAGTCATTAGTCGGATAGTCGAGTAGTTATTCACTACATCGCCCACCATAAACGGCTTCCCGTAATCCCTTGAGATAGCCAATCGCAAAGAGCCGCCCCACCGCCGAGTAAGACGGGTTGTCGTTGCTGTCGCCCTCCATTGTGGGGACGTGGTCAGGGCGGCAGACGCCTTCGAAACCGACGTCGCGGTAGGCTTGCATACAGGCCAGCATGTCGGTCTTGCCGTCGTCGTGGAAGGTCTCGACGAACTTCTCCGGCGTGCCGCGCACGTCGCGGAAGTGGACGAAGAAGATTTTGTCCTGCTTGCCGAAATGACGGATGACGCCGGGCAGATCGTCGGTCATCAACGTGAAGTTGCCCATACACAGCGCAATGCCGTTGACGGGGCTGGGCACGAGGTCAAGCAAGCGCTGGTAGTTTTCGACGCTGCGCATGATGCGCCCCAGGCCGCGAATCGGCGACAGGGGCGGATCGTCGGGATGCATCGCCAGCAGCACGCCAGCCTTCTCCGCTTCCGGCACGACGGCTTTAAGGAAGTATTCCAGGTTCTCCCATAACTGTTCCTCGGTGACGACGCCGTATTCCGTGAGTGGCGCGTTGCGCATCAGGTCGTGATCGTAGGCGGTCGCCAGCGCCCCACCCCGCGCGGGCGCAGTGGTCGAGGTGCGCATCCAGTTGAAGACAGGCATCCACTCGTAGCACCACACCGGGATGCCGAGCGCGCCCATGTTGCGAATCAAGGTGATCGCGGTGTCTATTTCCTCGTCTCGCCCCGGCAGGCCGAGCTTGGCCTTGTTGAGCGGCGGACGGCTTTCCAGCACGTCGAATTTGAAGCCGCCGTCCTCGTAAGCGGTTTTGATTCGTATCAACGACATATAGCTCCACGGCAAGCTTTCTTTATCCACATTCAAGCCGCGCCGGAAATCCATCGAACCGACGACGTGATCCACGCCGCACTGCTTGACCATTCGCCATAGCGGGGTTGGATAAGGGGGTAACACTTCAGCAATTTTGATCATTCTCGTAGTCCTTCTCTAGTGATTGGTAATCGGAAACTGGTAATCGGTAATTGGTGATTCGCGATTCATGATTCGTAATTAGCCGCTCGCGCATCACGCCTAAAGTATACACAACTTCAGCATAACGTTCAAATGGCTTTTCTTGCCGCAAAAGCAAAGGCGCATATAATGACGGTCAACGGATTGAATGGATTCTAACGGATTTTTGTTGCCATTTGCCATTTGCCATTTGCCATTTGCCATTTTTTCAAGGAGGCCAGTAGTGTTCGAAACGCTCGAAGAGGCGCAGAGCTATATCCGCGAGCACGAGATTGCCATGGTGGACCTCAAATTCTGCGATCTCTGGGGACGTTGGCATCACGTCACAGTTCCCGCCGCGCAGTTCACCCCAGAGCTAATGGCTGAAGGCGTTGGCTTCGATGGCTCAAGCGTAGGATTCAAATCGATCAGCGCGGGCGATATGGTCGCCGTGCCCGATCTCAGCACCGGCGCGGAGGACCCCTTCTGGGATATGCCCACGTTGAGCTTCATCTGTTCCGCGAAGGAGGCCGATACGCGCGCGATCTTCCCCTACGACCCGCGCAACATCGCCCTGCGCGCCGAAGCCTATATGCGCGACACCGGCATCGCCGATACCAGCCTCTGGGGGCCGGAGTTCGAGTTCTACGTGTTCAATCGGATGGGCTATCATAACCGCATCAACTCGGCCTTTTACCGCGTGGAATCGGAGGAAGCCGACTGGAACGCGCAGGAGATGGGATGCGGCTACACGATCCCACGCCACGGTGGATACCACGCCATCCCGCCGCAGGATCACCTGTACAACCTGCGCGCGCGCATCAGCCAGCACTTGATGAACATGGGCCTGGACGTCAAATACCATCACCACGAAGTTGGCGGGCCGGGCCAGTGCGAGATCGAGACGCCGATGTTGCCGCTGCTCCAGGCTGCGGACGGGTCGATGCTGGTGAAGTACGTATCGAGGATGACGGCTTTCAAAGAGGGAATGTCCGTGACCTTTATGCCCAAACCGCTCTATGGCGAAGCGGGTTCGGGGATGCACTTCCACCAACACATTTGGCGCAATAGCATGAATCTGTGCTACGATCCTGACAAATACGGCGCGCTCAGCGACGCAGGCCGGTATTACATCGGCGGCTTGCTGCATCACGGCGGCGCGGTCATGGCCTTCACCAATCCGAGCACCAACTCGTTCCGGCGATTGGTGCCCGGCTATGAAGCGCCGATCAGCGCCATCTACTCGCTCGGCAATCGCAGCGCAGCCATTCGCATTCCTAAATACGCCAACCAGCCAGATACGGCGCGCTTCGAGTTCCGCCCGCCCGACGCGACGTGCAATGCCTACCTGGCGATGGCAGCGCAGTTGCTCGCCGGTCTCGACGGCATCCTCAAGCAGATCGATCCGACGGAGTTGGGCTTCGGGCCGGTGGATGAGGACATCTTCGCCTGGCCGGCGGAGAGGCGCGCGACGATCAAGGCGCTGCCCACATCGCTCGGCGCGGCGATGGATGCGTTGGAGGCCGATCACGAATTCCTGCTCGCGGGCAACGTGTTCAATGAAGAACTCATCCAACGCTGGATCGAGCGCAAACGCTGGGAAGAGCGGCAAGTCAGCAACCGCCCGCACCCTTACGAAATCGAGCTATACTACGACTTGTAAATGCGTGCAACCTATGGTTGCCCATCTGCTGACAGGTTTCTGCCTATTGCACAGGCCGAAAAATTGTACACGGATTTCACGGATTCTATGGATTTTTTTCAAGAAAGAAATCCGTGTCTTCCGTGTTAATCCGTGTACTTGAATGTAAGATGGCCTTGATAAACACATAATTCTGCAAATCCGCGCAGATGAGCGAGATTAGCGGTTTTTGAGGAGGAGACGATGACTGAGAATGAAGCAATGATGCCGCGCGACTTTATCCGCACGGCGGTGGAGGAAGATCTGAAAACCGGGCGCTTCGGTGGGCGCGTGCATACCCGCTTCCCGCCGGAGCCGAACGGCTACCTGCACATTGGTCACGCCAAGGCCATGGCGATCGATTTCGGCGTCGCCAAGGATTACGGCGGCAAGTGCAACCTGCGCTTCGACGACACCAACCCGGCCAAAGAAGAAGACGAGTACGTGAAGGCCATCATCCAGGACATCCGCTGGCTTGGTCACGACTTCGGCGACACGATTTTCTACGCCTCTGATTACTTCGAACAGACCTACGCATGGGCCGAGCAACTCGTCCGGCAAGGTCAGGCTTACGTGGACGACCTGAGCGCCGACGAAATCCGCGAGTATCGCGGCACGCTCACCGCACCCGGCACAAACAGCCCTTACCGCGACCGCTCTATCGAAGAGAACCTCGACCTGCTGCGCCGGATGCGCGCGGGCGAGTTCCCCGCCGGCTCGCGCGTGTTGCGCGCCAAAATTGACATGGCCTCGCCGAACATCAACCTGCGCGACCCGGTGATGTACCGCATCGTCCACGCGCCGCACCACCGCACCGGCGACAAATGGCACATCTACCCGATGTACGACTGGGCGCACGGTCTGGAAGACTCCATCGAAGGCGTCACCCACTCGCTGTGCGACCTGGGCTACGAAGATCACCGCCCGCTCTACGACTGGTTCCTCGACGCGCTCGGCATCTATCACCCGCAGCAGATCGAATTTGCGCGGCTCAACCTTACCCGCACAGTGCTCAGCAAGCGCTTCCTGCTGCGTCTGGTCAACGAAGGTCACGTGCGCGGGTGGGACGATCCCCGGATGCCCACGCTGCGCGGACTGCGACGGCGCGGCTACACGCCGGAAGTCATCGCCGACTTTTTGAGCCGCGTCGGCATTGCCAAAGCCAACAGCGTGGTAGATATCGCCCTGCTCGAACACTGCGTCCGCGACGACCTGAACGAGCGCGCCCCGCGCGCGATGGCCGTCCTCGAACCGCTCAAAGTCGTCATCACCAACTACCCGGCGGATCTGGTGGAATACTTCGACGTCCCCAACCACCCACAAAAGCCGGAAATGGGGATGCGGCAGGCGCCGTTCTCGCGCGTCGTCTACATCGAGCAAGAGGACTTCATGGAAGAGCCGGCGCCCAAGTACTTCCGCCTCGCGCCGGGACGCGAAGTGCGATTGGTGGGCGCGTATTACATCACCTGCACGGACGTCGTCAAGGATGCGGACGGCAACATCGTCGAACTGCACGCCACGTATGACCCCGAATCGCGCGGCGGCGCGACGCCCGACGGGCGCAAGGTCAAGGGGACGATCCACTGGGTCTCCGCCGCTCACGCGCTCGACGCCGAGGTGCGGATGTACGACTACCTCTTCACCAAAGACGATCCCGGCGACGTCCCCGAAGGCCAGGACTTTATGGCAAACCTGAATCCGGATTCGCTGGTGATCTTACCAGATGCGAAGGTGGAACCCAACCTTGCCGGGACGCAGCCGGGTGACCGTTACCAGTTCATGCGCAAGGGCTACTTCTGCACCGACCCGGATACGACGAAAGGGAAGCTCGTGTTCAATCTCACCGTCTCGCTGCGGGATAGCTGGGCGAAGGCGCAA
>DAOUAY010000611.1:0-8515 GCA_034432995.1 Anaerolineae bacterium
TCATTCCGAAAATCCTGCTATAGGGGGCCATAGATGAAACACGAAGACTTGACCGGTCGCATCATCGGCGCGTACTATGAAGTCTACAACCACACCTCTCGCACCTACCCCGAATACATCTACGAACGTGCGCTGATGCATGAACTACAGTCTCGTGGGCTTTCATGTACACAGCAGGACGAATATGAGATTATCTACAAGGACCATCGTGTAGGAAGACAACGTCTGGATCTCTTCGTCGTCCAAGAAGTCGTCGTCGAGAACAAAGTCGCTGACGAACTCACCAAACGCCACAAAGCGCAATGTATCTCTTACCTGAAAACGGTCAACAAACCTGTCGGTCTCCTCCTTAATTTCGGCAGCGCCGAACCGAACTTTCACCGCCTCTACTTCGATTTCGACAAACGTCCAGAAAACGTCACCCACACGCCCCGTGAACCCGATCCGGATTGGCTATACCCGGACCTCGCCTACCAAATCCTCGGCGCATTGTACGAAGTCCACCACGTTCTTGGCGCAGGCTTCATTCATCGCATCTATGCCAATGCCTGTCATCACGAGCTAAAGTTGCGCAACTTCATTGTCGAACCGATTAAACGAGTGCAAGTAGCCTACAAAGATACAGTGATCGGTGACATCGCCTTTGGGCATCTCCTGGTCGAAGGGAAAATCATGATTTTCCCGGTCGCCATCCGTGACACAGAAGACATCCATCTGGATAACCTTAAAACCTGGATGCGTTGGCAGAACATCCAATTGGGCATCCTGGCAAACTTCGACGACGTCCGCCTATCCCCCGTCTTTGTGCGCGCGTAACAAATAAGCGGCAATTTCCTATCCTAACATTCCACAATCCTGCTACTTCCTGGAGAGAATATGAGCAAAATCCTGGTGATCTACGACAGCAAAACCGGCAACACCGCGCAAATGGCCGAATACGTAGCTGAGGGCGCGCGGGGCATCGACGGCATGGAAGTACGCTTACTTCGCGTGGACGACGCAACCATCGACGACGTCCTCTGGGCCGACGGCATCGCCTGCGGGACGCCGACCTACGTAGGCGTGGTCTCGTGGAAGATGAAGAAATTCTGGGATGACATCGCGCATCCTACCTGGGGTCAAATGGACGGCAAAATCGGCTGCGCCTTCTCCACCTCCGGCGGCTGGGGCGGCGGCGCGGAACTCACCTGCATGTCCATTCTCATTATGATGATGAACGTGGGGATGCTGACCTTCGGCGTAACCGACTACACCGGTCCGCAGTTCACCCTCCACTACGGCGCGGTATCGGCCGGTAAACCCCGGCAGGACAAGGAAATCGCCGCCGCACATCGCCTCGGCAAGCGTCTGGCGCAGTGGGTGGCGGTGTACTTCGACGGGCGGGCGGAACTGCGGCCCGGGCCGATGAAGACGCGGACGTGATTGCAGAATGAACACTACGATGCGTCTGGCAATCTTAGCCGACATCCACGGCAATCTCCCCGCGCTGGAAGCCGTCCTGGCCGATGCGCGCGCGCATGGCGTGGACGGCTACGTCGTCGCCGGAGATTTGCTCCTCGGCGCGCCGTTTCCGGTGGAGACATTGGACCGGCTGCGCGACCTCGACGCCTGGATCATCCGTGGCAACAACGACGTCTACTTCACCCGTTATAACACAGGCGCGGCGCCCGAAACGTGGCAGACGGCAGCGCAATGGGCGCTGCTGCGGTGGAGCTACGCCCGCCTGGATCGAGACGCGCTGGATTATCTCGCCGCGCTGCCCAACCGGGTGACCGTCACACTGCCCGGCATCACGCCGATTTGCGTGGTCCACGGCTCGCCGCGCGCGCTGTCAGAGGGCGTCATTCCCGATGACCCGGAAACCAGGCGCAAATTCGTTCGGTCGCGGGCCACGAACAATATCGGTGTGGACGATGCGCTGGCGCAGATCGCCGAGCCGGTGTTGGTGTGCGGGCATACGCACATCGCGTGGAAGCACCACAATAACGGACGGCTGGCGGTCAATCCCGGCGCAATCGGCGGGCCGACCGACGGCGTGGTGGGCGCGGAATACGCGCTACTCACCTGGGAAAACGGGCGCTGGACAACCGACTTGCGCGTGGTGGAGTACGACGTGAAGGCCCTGCTCGCCGCCTATCGAGATAGCGGAATGTTGGCAGAGTGTGGCGCAATGGCGCGCGCGTTGATGCGCAACGCCGAAACCGGGCAGAACTACGCGTGGTACCTCGTGCTGCACGCCTTCGACCTGGCAGCACAAGCAGGCATAGCGCATGACGGCGTCGTTCCCGATGACATCTGGGAACGCGCTGCGGCGACATTGGAGTGGTGATAGACACCAACGATGCTTTACTTTCTTCATTGTCTCTTTGTGAACCTGTGATATACTTTGTATATGCAAAAAACACAAAGGGAGCTACCAAGAATGTTGACAACAGTTGTGAAATTAAGCGAGCGCAATCAAATGGTATTGCCAAAGGCAGCCCGTGAAGCGCTAGGGATCGAGCCAGGAGGCCGCGTCATGGTCATCGTTGAAGGACAAGACGTGCGCTTGCTCCCAGAGCCGGAGAGTTGGAGTGACTACATCTACGGTTTAGGGAAATCCATGTGGGAAGACCTCGGAGGCGGTGAACATTTTCTAAGAGAGGAACGGGCAGCGTGGCAAGAATAGACAGACTAGTCGAACACCTACAGCGCGTAGGAACGGCAGGACTGGATACTGCCGTTTTCATTTATGCCTTCGAGCAACACCCGAACCTGGGGTCTCTGGCGCAAACCATCTTCCGCGCTATGGAAAACGGCATCTTCCGGGGTTACACCTCAGTGTTGGCTTTGGGGGAAGTGTTGACCGGTGTAAAAAAATCTGGTGACCACGACCTCCTGTTTCACTACCGCGATACTTTTCAACGCTTCCCTGGCCTCACGCTATGTCCTTGCGATGTGGATGTCATGGAGACAATGTCTGATTTGCGCACGCGTTACAACCTCCGCGTGCCAGACGCAATTCATGTGGGAACGGCATTGGTGTACGGGGCGACAGCCTTCATCACCCATGATTTACACTTGCGCTGTGTTACAGAGTTGGAAATCGTTATGTTAGCTGACTTTGCTGATGATCTCTAACAACGCAGCACGAACATCAACGTCCGCGACACCTCGAAGTAATCCGCCGTATCGAAACTGACCGTGTGCGGCCCCTCCGCTCTGACGCCGGGGAAAAACGCAGCGCGGTAGGCGCTCGCGTGGTTGCGAAAGCAAACTTCGACGTGGAAGTGTTCCGGCAGCGGAACCAGACAGCGGGACAAATCACCGGTGAGGGCTTGCTGCGCCCCTTCTCGGATTGCCTGTAAGGCGCGTATCGGGTGGATATTGACCGTGGAATTACCGACGCCCTCTTTGACCGCGCACGTTCCAATGTGCGGATTGAAAGTCTGCACGTGACGGCATAGCCCGGCATCGCCCGTTACGAAGACAACCGGCGCGTGTTTGAGCGACGCGGCGTAAGCGTGCAGCAAAAATTCCGACGTGAGTTGATCGTTGATTTTGAGGGACGTGATCCCCCTGTTCATCGTGTGCGCCAGCGGATTGTCGTTAGAACCTGCCGGCGCGTGATAGCCGATCATCATCACGGCCTGGAACGTCTCATCCAGTCCACCGACCATGCTAAACGGATGTCCCGACCACCCGCGAACGAGCTTGACCTCTGGCGGGAGTTTGGCGGCGAGCAGGTTGCGCCCCGAATCGTGCGCATCCTTGACCCATATCTCTGTCGCACCTGCGTCGAGCGCGCCCTCGCAAGCAGCCGCGACCTCCGCCGTCATCTGCTCGCGGAATTCCGCGTAAGCCGCCGTGCCTTTCTCGGTTTCGTCCCAATCGGTTGTCCCTGTAACGCCCTCGATATCTGCGCTGATATAGATTTTCACAGTCAATCTCCTGATGATAAGATTTGCGCCGGCGAGCAAAAATTCACCGCAGAGTACGCAGAGAGCGCAGAGCATTTGTAATGACTCAGCGGTCTCAGCGATCTCTGCGGTAAAAAGGGCTGCGCTTACGTCAGTCCTGAATGAGTCGGAATCCACACCCGCATCGTACCCGGCGTGCGATTGGCCCAGGCGTAGTAAGGCACGGCGAGCAGCTTGACCGGGCGCGCAATCGTCTCCGGCACGAGCGCCGGCCGGTAGAGTGCGGCCTCCCAATCCCGCACGTCCGCCACATAGCTCTCCGCCGTCACCGTGACCACGCCGCCAAGCAGATCGTCACGCCACACGGCCTCTAATTCCGCGTCAGGCAAAAGGCGCACGTCAAGCAAATCCACGCCCGCCTCCTGGTCCTCTTCCTCAAGGCAGTAGACCAACGGTCCGCGCTCAATGGCAAGGCTGCCCCGGATCGCGTCCACGCGCGGGTTGGGCGCAGTGAGGCGGGGATGCATTTCCAGATCGAGTTGTACCACATCGCCAGGCTGCCAGACCCGCGTCAAGGTGACGTAATTCCCGTCGCTTGCCCCGCCTGCGATAATCTCTCCGTTGAGCCACAATGCGGCGTGGTTGCACCAGCCGGGGACGCGGAATGCCAACGTCCACTCGGTGTCACCCGTCTCCGCGACGGTGACGCGCACGTGACCCTCCCAGGGATAGCGCGTGTCCATCTGCAAGACCACACGCTCGTTCCCCACCGCCGCCTCGATTGTCGCCGAGGCGTATTGGTGGATTTGCACACCCGTCTCGTCGGTCGTCGCCATGTAATTCCCCACGAGCGCGATCTGGCGCATGACGTTCGGCGGGCAACACGCGCAGCCGTACCACTCCGGGCGCGCGATCCCGCCCCGGCTCTGCAAAGGGTTCACGTAGAAATATCGCTGCCCATCGAGCGAAACGCCGCTCAGGAAGCCGTTGTAGAGCGAGCGTTCCAGCGTGTCGGCGTAGCGCGGATTTCCGGTCGCCAGCAGCATCCGCCAGTTCCACATCATCGCGGCAATCGCGGCGCAGGTCTCGCAGTAACACTCGTCGCTCGGCAGTTCGTAGGCGTGACCGAACGCCTCACCTTCATGCCGCGCGCCGTACCCGCCGGTGAGGTGCATTTTGCGCGCGGTCGCGTCGTGCCAAAGCCGCAGCAGCGCATCCATCAACGCCTGCTCGCCGGTTTCCAGGTACGCATCGGCGACGCCGGCGGTGAGATAAAGCTGGCGGACGGCGTGCCCGACCACTTCTGACGCCTCGCGCACGGGAACGTGATCCTGGTGATACGCCGCACCCCACCGACCATAGCCGCGCATCCGCCCCTTGCCGCGCGCGTCGATGAAGAAGACCGCCAGATCGAGATAACGTTTCTCGCCGGTTTCGCGGTACAGTTCCACCAGCGCCAATTCGATCTCCGGGTGGCCCGGCGCGCCGTCGCGTTTGCCGGGGCCGAAAATCCCGTCGATGCAATCGGCGAAGCGGCAGGCCACGTCGAGCAGCGCCCGCTTGCCCGTGGCCCGGTGATGCGCCACCGCCGCCTCGAAGAGATGCCCGGCGCAGTACAACTCGTGATCGTGATCCAGGTTCGTCCAGCGGTCTTCCGGCTGTTTGTGGACCTGGTAATACGAGTTGATGTAACCATCCGGCTGCTGCGCCGCCGCTGCCAGCGCGATGACCTCATCGACCAGCGCCTCCAACTCCGCGTCGGCGGCGTTAGCCAGGTCGAGGGACGCGGCCTCCAGCCACTTGTACACGTCCGAGTCCATAAAGACCGGCCCGCGATACACCCCCTCCCCCGCGCCAACCGCCAACCGCAGGTTGTTGAGATTGCCGGACTGTCCCAACATCCGGTAGCCGTGCCGCAAACTCACCCGGCGATTGATCGCCTGCTTCTCGCGCCAAAACCCGCCCGTCAGCGTCACCTTCCCCACCGGCAACGTCCGCCACCGCGCGTGCAAACTCTTCGTCGTCGAAACGTGCATCCCTACCTCCCTATGAATAGTAATTGAGAATCAGTAATTGGTAACTTGGGATTAGGGTCGGAGATTTCACCTACTCCATACTCCATACTCCATACTCCCTACTCCATATTCTCAAAACCCCGTGTGCTCCGTGCGGGCGATGATCTCGTCTTGCAGCGCCTTGCCGAGATCGCAGAAATAGTCGCTGTATCCGGCGACGCGCACGATGAGGTCGCGGTATTGCTCCGGGTTGCGCTGCGCCGCGCGCAAAGTCGCCGCATCCGCCACGTTGAACTGCACGTGATGCCCGCCCAACTCAAAATACCCGCGAATCAGCCCCACCAGCCCATCCAGCCCGGCCTCATCTCGCAAAACCGACGGCGTGAACTTCTGGTTGAGCAACGTGCCGCCCGTGCGGACGTGATCCATCTTGGCGGCGGACTTGATGACGGCGGTCGGCCCGCGCCGGTCCGCGCCCTGCACCGGCGAGATGCCCTCCGAAAGCGGCGTCCACGCCTTGCGCCCGTCGGCAGTCGCGCCGGTGACGCTGCCGAAGTAAACGTGGCACGTCGTCGGCAGCAGGTCGATGTGATAGGCGCCGCCCCGCGTGTTAGGCCGCCCATCGATGGCCTGGAAGTACGCCTCGAAGACCTCGCGCATCACCGCGTCGGCGTAGTCGTCGTCGTTGCCGTAGCGCGGCGTGCGGTTGAGTAACCGCTGTCGCAGGCGCTCGTATCCGGCGAAATCGTGCGCCAGCGCGTCGAGCAATTCGTCTATCGTCACCGGCCCCATACCCGCTTGCGCTGGATCACAATCCAGCGCCGCGAACGGCGGATTGTAATCCGCCGCAAGCGATTGTGATGTATCGAACACATGATACTTGATCGCCGCCAGCGCGTCCGTGATCGACCCCAACCCCACGCCCTGGATGTACGACGTGTTGTAGCGCGCGCCGCCGTCGTGGTAATCCCTGCCGTTGGCGATGCAGTCGTCGATCAGCAGCGAGAGGAACGGCACAGGCATGTAGTGCGCGTATAGCCGCTCTATCGTGTGATTGCCCTGGATTTTCACGTCCACGAAATAGTTGAGCTGCGTCTCGAAGGCGGCGAACAACTCCTCGAAGCTCCCGAACGCGCGCGGATCGCCGGTGCGCGGGCCGAGTTGCTTGCCCGTGCGCGGATCGACGCCGTTGTGCAGCGCGATTTCGAGCACTTTGGGCAGGTTGAAGTACCCCGTCAGATTGTAGTTCTCTTTGCCGAACGCGCCCGTCTCCACACAGCCGCTCGTCCCGCCGCAGCGCGCGTCCACCAGACTCTTGCCCGCGCGCAGCATCTCCGCAATGACGGTCTCCGTGTTGAATACCGACGGCTGCCCAAACCCGGTGCGGATGATGCGCCCCGCCCGCTTGATGAAAGCGTCGGGATTCTCGCGGCTCACCTGAATGGACGAACTCGGCTGCAACAGACGCATCTCTTCGATCACATCCAAAATCAGATACGTGACCTCGCTGACGCCGTCCGTCCCATCCGGGCGCACGCCGCCGGCGTTGATCTGCGCGAAGTCGGTGTACGTGCCGCTCTCCGCCGCCGTCACCCCCACCTTGGGCGGCGCGGGCTGGTTGTTGAACTTGATCCAGAAACACTGCAACAGCTCCTCGGCCTGTTCGCGGGCGAGCGTGCCTTCGTCCAATCCCTGGCGATAAAACGGCTCAAGGTGTTGGTCGAGTTTGCCGGGGTTGAACGAGTCCCACGGGTTCAGTTCTATCGTCACGCCCAGGTGGACGAACCAGTAATATTGCAGCGCCTCCCAGAAATCGCGGGGCGCGTGCGCGGGGACGCGCGTGCAGACCTCGGCGATGCGCTCCAATTCGCGCCTACGCGCCGGGTCGGCCTCCTGCGCCGCCAATTCGCGCGCCTTTTCCGCGTGGCGCTCGGCGAAGCGGATCAGCGCGTCCGCCGCAATCGCCATTGCCGTGAGCTGCTCCCGTTTGGCGGCGGCTTCAGGATCACCCGAGTAGTCTAGTGTGGTCAGGCCAGCCCCAATGTCAGCCTTGAAATCGAGCATCCCCTTGCGATAGATTTTGTCGTCCAACACGGTATGACCCGGCGAACGCTGCTCCATGAACTCAGTAAAGATGCCGGCGTCGTAAGCCTCTTTCCATTCAGGCGTCATCGCCGCAAAGATATGCTCGCGCATCGTGCGCCCCTGCCAGAAGGGGATGAGCGTATCGGCGTAAACCTGTCGCGTTTCCGGGCTGACGTCGAAGGGGATTTTCTCGCGCCTGTTGAGGATGTCGAGGTCGGTCAACGTGTGGCAGCACAGTTCGGGATACGTCGGCGTGGCTTTGGGCGCGGGGCCTTTCTCGCCGACGATCAACTCGCCGGGGTGAATGTAAATCGCCTTGTGTTCCAGCACATATTGAAACGCCAGCGCCCGCCGCACCGGCGCGGAGACCGCGTCATCGCGCTTCTGGTAAAACGCCGTCATCAACTCCGCCCGCTCGCTCGAAAGCGTGGGAACGGCGTCCAGGCTATATTGTCGCAATCGCGCCACTCTATCGGTGATTGCCATACTCGGCTCCTGAACCTCTTCATATCTCCA
>DAOUAY010000612.1:0-8227 GCA_034432995.1 Anaerolineae bacterium
GGGCGCGGCCTGATTTTGCCGAGGTGGACGGGCGCACACTCGTCTACTTTACCAGCGATGACGGCTATCTTTACGCTGTGGAGGCTGCAAGCGGCGGCGAAGTCTGGCGCGCGGACATTGGCAACGTGACCGACCGGGCGGTGCGCACGGACAGTATCGGTAATTCGCCCAACCCCACCGGTTACGATTACCTGCAATCGTCGCCGGTGGCAGCCGGGGAGCGCGTGTACATCGGCAGCGCAGACGGCAAGGTCTACGCCCTGGATGCCGCGACCGGCGAGGTGGCGTGGGCTTTCCAGACTGGCGCGAAAGTGCGCGCTACGCCCAACGTGACCGCTGGCGTCGTCTACGTGGGCAGTTGGGACAAGACGATGCTGGCGTTGGACGCGCAAACTGGCGAATTGCGCTGGCAGACGCCGGTCTACGGCCAGGTGCAGACGACGGCTCTGGTGGTTGATGATCTCGTTTACTCGGCCAGCCGCAAGGCCAGCGTCGTGGCGCTGAACGTGGAGACTGGCGAGAAGGTGTGGGAGTTCAACTATGGGGGCAATATGTGGGTCGAGTCGTCTCCGACGCTGTTGGATGATATGCTTTACATTGGCAGCTCTGGCAGCAGGACGCTCTTCGCCCTGGAGCGTCAAACCGGCATAGCCCGGATGCGGTATAACGTCGGCGCCTTCTGTTGGCCGAAACCATTGCTCCTGGCTGAAACCAAGACATTGGTCACCGGCTGCATCAATGTGGCGGGTGGCAGTCATGGCTTGTTTGTTTACAGCATCGTTCCTGATGAGACGATGGACCACCGGTTGACGCTGGCGGAAATGGGACATGTGCCTGTGGGAGAAGCTCTGGAAATCAGCGGGGAGTGGGAGGGTGTGACCTCATCTCCGATCTATGCCGAGGGTGTGGTCTATTTCGGCGGGCTGGATGGTGTGCTTTGTGCGATCACCATGGAGTGAAGAAGATGGATGTACGAGAAATAGAGCGACTTCAAATGGAGAAGGAATTCATCGCTAACTGGCTCACCGATCTGTTGGCGACGATGGCCGTCGAGTTGGACCGCGAAACGCAGGTGAAGTTGATCGAAGGGTGCGGGCGCGGATGTTACGACCGTTTCAGCTTCAAGCAAGATATCGCCCGCGCCGGGCAAGGCGATCTGGCGAAGTTGATCGATGCTTACCGGCGCACGTTCGAGATCTGGCAGGAAGGCGACCGGGTTCACATCCGCTACGGGGAAGTGTCCCCCGGTTGTTACTGCCCGGCGGCGCGCGCGACCCCGATCAGGACGGACGATCTACACTGTGAATGTACCCGCGCCACCCACCAGGCGATCTTCGAGACGGCGTTGGGACATCCTGTGCATATCGAGATTCTGGAGACAGTGCGACGCGGCGGCAAGACGTGCCATTTTGTGGCGCGGGTTGGAGGATGAGCCTGGATCGCCGTGCGCCTCGACGTGGTAGAACACTGCGCCAAAGATGGTCCGGTCTCGGCTTCCGAGTTCAAATTGGCCGAGGCTTTTGCGTTGGGACAACAATCCTAGGAGCAACTTTATGGACATCGACTGTGATCGCTGCAACGTCTCGAAACGATTGCGGGATGAAATTGTGAGGGCAAAAGGGGAAGCGTTTTGGCGCGCCTTGAGCCAGGACATTGTGACGCCGTCCGACGATATGGAGTGGAAACAGTGCAGCGCGTGTATGCGCGTCTTCATGGAGAAATTCCAACGTATGCTCCCGGCGGAAGAAATCAAAGCAATTATGGTGAATGTCCGCCACGACTTGAGGCGCGACGACTTTGATTGGGCCGTCCGGTTGTTCGATCAGATCGGCGACATCGACCGGTTTGCCGTCGAATTGCAGAAGATTGGCATCGCAGAAGTCGTCTCCAGTTATAGCCAGCAGGCTGCTTACTATGGTCAAACCATAGATCGTGAAGTAATCGAATATGTACAAAGCGTCGAGAATATCTTTTATGGCCGGCGCTATGGAAATGAAATCCTTGCCCAGGCGATTCCGGCCGATGTGGGTGGCTTTCTGCGTGCAAGCAGCGACCGGCAACGGCGTTATGCGCTCTGCCATTGTCAATTTGCCCGCGAATCTATTCTACAGGATGAGGGCCAGGTATCCCCGCTGTTGTGCGAGTGCAGTCTGGGGCATACGCTGATCCTGTGGGAAACCGTCCTGAACAGGAAACTCGACGGTGCGGTCGTGGAATCGGCGCTCAAAGGTTCGCATCGCTGCCTTTTCAGGATCGAATTACCGCCCGATGTTGTCGAGCGATGGGCAGGTAGCAGAGAATAAGGATACAAATCAAGCCGTGACCTTCCTGCAAAAGCACCAGGAGACGCTGAGCCGCGTGCCGGTCGCCTGCTTTATGACGGCGTTGAGCCTCACCAGGATGCCCGAAACGCATCACAACGGCTTCCCGGTCTTCCAGGACCCGGCGTTGGCGAAACCACCCAAACGCGCGGATCGCCTGAACTTCAAGGAACGCTATTCCGCCGTCGCCTCTTACCTGAAGCCGGTGGCAGAAAAAGCGCCGCAGGTCAAACCGGTTGGTGTAGCTTTCTTTGCCGGAAAATTGGATTTTGGCACTTTGCGTCTCTTCGACCGATTGTTCGTCCAATTCATCGTTGGCGCGAAACCCGGCGACGCGCGTAACTGGGACGCGATTCGCGCCTGGGCCGCAGGCGTGCGCCCGGCATTGTGCGTGTAACACAGGGGTCGTTGATGAGAGTACTACTCGTTTCTGCCAACACGCTCCCGGCCTCGCCTTCCGGCCCGGCTTACGTCGCGGGCGCGTTGTTGCAGGCCGGACACGACGTTGCGGTCTACGAAAGCTTGTTCGCCGTGGACCTGGCCGCCGAATTGGCGGCGGTCCTGGCTTTGTTCCAACCGGAGGTCGTGGGGATTTCGATCCGCCTGGTCCACGGCGACGTTCAGGATACAACTGCGCCGTTCGGTACACGGTATATCGATCTGCGCCCACGCGTCAAGGAGATCGTCGAGATCGTCCGCTGGAAATCGGATGCCTTGATCGTTTTAGGCGGGCCGGGGTTCAATTATTACGCCCACGATTGGCTGAATTATCTCGACGTGGGCTATGGCATCCGCGGGGAGGGTGAGGAAGCCTTCCCGGAGTTTCTGGCGCGACTGGCGCAAGAGCGCGCTGTGGTCTACATGCCGGGCTGCGTCTTCCGCACCAACGGGAGCTTTCCCGCTATCCCACCGCGC
Organism: Anaerolineae bacterium; assembly: GCA_034432995.1. GTDB lineage: Bacteria > Chloroflexota > Anaerolineae > B4-G1 > SLSP01 > DSWT01. Next base: position 3,237 of record DAOUAY010000612.1, read on the forward strand.
CCGGTCGAGGATTTGAACCATACGGCCTTGCCGGCTTATGGCCTGTTCGATATGGCGCAGTACGCCGCTCGCAACATCACCCCGGCCATTTTCACCAAACGCGGCTGCGCCTTCAATTGCGCCTACTGCCCTTACAGCAAGCTGGAGGGCAAACGCTACCGGCTGAAGTCGCCGGAGCGGGTGCTAGACGAAATTCGCCACGTGCTGAAGCACACGCCCGGCAACCGCGTGATGATCTGCGACAACAACTTCAACGCGCCGCGCTATCATGCGGAAGCGCTGTGCCGCGCTTTTGCCGCTGCTCCTTTCGGTTTTCAGTGGGGGACGGGCGATCTCAGGCCCGGAGGGGTGACAGACGACTTCTGCCGTCTGTTGCAGGATTCGGGCTGCTTTTACGCCAACCTTGCTGTCGAGTCCGCCTCCGACGCGATGCTCCTGCGTATGAAACGCGGTTACACCGTCCGCCAGGTGCGCGCCGCACTGGAGAGCCTGAGCCGCTCCGGTGTGCCATTCGGCGCTTCGCTGATGTTCGGTGCGCCGGGTGAAACGCCGGATACGATTGCAGAAACGCTGGCTGTGTTAGCCGATTACGAGATCCCGCTGGGCGTGTGGGTGACGGTGGGCGTCTATCTCTGGACGGATTATCAGGATGTGGTGGCCGAGGCGCGTCAAAGCGGGTACCTGAAACAGGTAAACGGGTCCACACTATTCGATGGCCCCGTTTACCTGTCGCCTGACTTGTCCAAATCCTATTTGGTTGACCTGGTCAAGATGTTGCGCGCCCGGCCCGGCTACACGGTGCAGGTTAACCGGGCCGATCTGTTCGCTGAGAAATCTGCGTGAATCTGCGAAAAGCTGCGTCCGAATCCTACTTCCCCGTCATCGCAAAACTCACCGCCACCCGCGCTGTGACGCTGATCTGGCCCGGCGCGAGGCTGCTGTCGAAGCTGGCGTAGTTCCCGCCGACTTCTTGAGTGACGTTCTGCGTCATTCCGCCCCAGCGTCCCCACCACCCGCTGCCGTAGCCCGACCACCAACTATTAGCCTCTTCCTGGATGCTGCGCGGTTCGCCTATTTTCTGATCCAACGCGGCGGCCATGGCGGTCGCCTTCTCGCGGGCGGCCTGGAGCGCCAGTTCGCGCGCCTGATCGCGGTATTTGCGCAGGTTGGTGGTGCGGAATTCGATGCCGTGGACGTAATTCACGCCGGATTCCAGTAAGGCGCTGAGCACGTCCTCGAACTTCGTTAGATCGCGCAAGGTGATGACGACCGTCTTATGCGCGAAATACCCCACGAACTCCCGCTGCGTGTAGCCGTCGTTGTAGCGCGGTTCGATATTGAGGTAATCCGTCTGCACACGTTCCGCCGGGATACCGTATCGCTTTGCCACGGCCTGAACCCTGGTGACGATTTGATCGTTCAGTTGTTTGGCCTTCGCCAGGTTCTTGTCCGACGTTTCGACGCCCAGGCGCAGGATCACCTCGTCGGGCATAATGCGCACTTCGGCTTCCCCACTCACATTGATCAAGCCGGGTTCGGCTGCGATTGGCGCGTTGTTGCTCATCTTCGCGCCGGCAAGTGGGAACACCGCAAGTAAGGCCAGAGCCAACAAAAACATTGATTTGTGTTGCATCGTTTTCCTCCTCGATAGTCAGATGGTCGTTAGTCAGATCGTCTTCAGTCAGACGATCTGCTATAGACTTTATCGTACCTGGTGATTGTGACAGGCTTGTGACAAGGTGTGGATACTTTGCGGATACCTGTATTTGGAACTTTCCTGTTTGGGTGGACGTCTTGAAGTCGAAAATCAAGAAAAGGAGAAGAACCATGAAAAAGACACTGTTGCTCAGTTTAGTGTTGTTGCTGTTGACGATGACCGCCTGCGCGAATCTAGGCGTCGCCGCGCCGGAATCTCCGACGCCCGTGGTCGCGTCGGCGGTTGATGGCGATACGTCGGTATCGTCGGATGATCCTGTCGCGCCGGCGCCGCCTTCCAACCTCGTTGTCACCGGGCCGGTTGACGCCGCCGAGATCGAAGCCGACTTGCTGCTGATGGAGAGCTTCCCGGTGCAGTACCTGCTGGTGCTCCGTGGAACCAGTCCCACGCCATGCCACCAGGTGTTGACGACCCGGAACGAGCCGAACGCGCAAAACGAAATTCACATCGAAGCCGTGTTCGCCGCCGATCCCGATGAAATGTGCATCCAGGTTCTCGGCGAATTCTCAAGCTCGATCAACCTGGGCAGTTTCCCGGCGGGCGAGACTTTCACGGTCTGGGTGAACGGCGTGCAGGTCGCCGAGTTCACGGCCTGACGCCAGGATGTCATTCGACTTTTGCTGACTGTCAACAAAAAGCGGCGCGTGTCATCACGCGCCGCTTTTGTTATGTTTTACCCTTGTCCTTATCCTGTTCTGCGGTAGACTTATCTCAACGGATTGACCGGTTTCCAACTTTCAACTTTCGTAACTGTTCAGGCATGGTCGCCGACAACGAATTCTTGCACGAATAAACGAATGGATGCTTGCCGTGCGCGAGTTTTTCGTCCCGCCGAGGCCGAAATTCGTTCATTCGTTGCCCCATTCGTTGTCGGCAGGCCTACTGCTGAATAGTTACCAACTTTCAACCTTTAACCTTTAACCTTCAACTTTCAACTTTCAACCTTCAACTGTTTTGGAGAGGACACAATGATCGAACTGACTAAATCGAAATTGTTTACCCCCTGGACCGACCCCGATTCCGGCGTCACAAGTTACATTCTCACGCAGAAGATCGCCCCCGTGCAGGAAGCATTCTATTTCGTCAACGCAAGCATCACGCGCGATGGGCGTTACTGGTGGTTTTACTGCGCGTTCCCGCCGTCAGGCACGGCGGCGCAGGGGCGCACGCTCGGCGTGGTGGATTTCGAGACGCAGGAAGTGCGCTACTTCCCTGATACGCAGTTCAACCACGCCTCGCCCTTCGTAGATGTCGAAACGGGCGACGTCTACTGGGGCATGGGCGACGGCGTCTGGCGACGCGGCCCGCACCCCGGCGATGACGCCGTGCTGGTCAACCGCCTGCCGGAAGAGCTGACGCTGATGCGCCCGATCGAGCGCGTGGCGACCCACCTCACCAAATCGGCGGACGGGCGCGCCTTCTTCATCGATGCCTCGGTGGGCTTGCAGTTCGTCTTCGGCGCGCTGCCCGTGGACGGCAGCGACTTCGAACTGTGGCACACCTTCCAGCGCAACCACAACCACGCGCAGTTCAGCCCCACCGATCCCGACTGCGTGCTCTTCGCGCAGGAAAATCACCCTGACCCGATCACCGGCCTGCGCTTCGACATCGTGGATCGCCTGTGGCTCATCCGGCGCGGCGAGCAGCCCCGGCCAATTATGCCCACGCCTACGCGCCTCACCCACGAATGGTGGGACCCCGACGGGCAGCACGTCTACTGCATCAAAAGCGACGTGGGCGTGTGGCGGGTGAACATGGCTACGTCAGCCGTCGAGGAAATCCCCTTCGCCGGCGGGCGCTGGCATTCGCACAGCAGCCTGACGGGACAGTATCTCATCGGCGACGCCAATCCCCGCTTCTATCGCGGCTGTCCTTCGACGGTGAACTTCTTCAACCGCGAAACGGGCCAGAGCGTGCGCCTGGTGGACAACCCCGAAATGCCGAATTACACCGGCGCGCACTACCACATCGACCCGCACCCGCGCTTCAATTTTGGGGATCAGGTCGTTGTCTTCACCACCACCGTGCGCGGCGTGGTGGACGTGGCGATGGCGTACACGGCGGACTTGATCGCGCGCACATCATAGACTCTAATCAGCAGATTAAGCAGATTTAGCAGATCGGACATAAAAAATCTGCTTGATCTGCTAAATCTGCTGACAGAAACTACTTCGGATTATCTGGCGCCATGTGCCGCGCCAGCTTGAGGATGTCGCCGAGGACGCCCGCCGCTGTGACCTCGCGGCCTGCGCCGGGGCCGGAAAGCGCCAGCGGGAGCGGCTGGTAGCGGGCGGTGTATAGGGCGATGTAGTTGCCCGGTCCGCGCAGCGCGCCGAGCGGCCCGTCGCGCTCTATGGCGGTCAGCCCGACCGCGCCGCCCTCCGGCGTGACGCGCGCGACGTACCGCAGCACGTTCCCCTGCGCCTGCGCCTCTGCAATGCGCGCGGTATACGCGGCATCCAATGTGGCGGCGGCGGCCATGAACGCCTCGATGGAAAGCCCTGCCAATGCCTCGCTGTACAAGGGTTCGACGGTCAGGTGGTGCGCTTCCAGGGGCCAGCCGGCGGTGCGCGCCAGGATGAGGGCTTTGCGCGCCACGTCCTTGCCGCTGAGATCGTCGCGGGGATCCGGCTCGGTGTAGCCGAGGGCGCGCGCTTGCGCCACCGCCTGCGAATAGGGGACGCCGCGTTCCAGTTCGGCGCACAGATAGCCGAGCGTGCCGCTGACGCAGCCTTCGATCAGCGTGATGGCGTCGCCGGTGTCGCGCAGCTCGCGCAGCGTTTGAATGACGGGCAGGCCAGCGCCCACGGTGACTTCGTAGCGCATGTGCGGGTGCGCCAGCAGCGGGGCGGCCTCGTCCCACGGCCCGGCCAGCGGAATCTTGTTCGCCAGCACGACGCCGCACCCGGCAGCGAGCGCGGCGCGCAGGGTGGGCGTGGTCTTGGGGGAGGCGGTCAGGTCGGCGAGGATCGCGCCGGGTCGCAACGCGGCGGGCAAGTCGGCCAGCGGGCGCAAGCCCGGCAAGGCGGCGAGCGTGCCGCCGTCCCGCGTCGCCGCCAACGCGGCGGTGAGCGTCGCTTCGGGCAAGCCGTCAACGGCGTAGAGCAGGCCGCTCACGTCCGCTACCGCGACGGGAACCAGCCGCAATCCGGTGCGTTCCGCTACCGTCGCGCGCGTCTCCAAAATCTGGCGGAGCAGCGTCCCGCCGATGTTACCCAGGCCAAGAAAGATGAGTTGCACTTCACGAGTGTCGTTGTTCACCAGGAAACCTCCA
>DAOUAY010000613.1:0-2170 GCA_034432995.1 Anaerolineae bacterium
GCGGAAAACGTCATCTTCGCCGTGGGCGGGCCGGGCGGTCTGTACAAGACCAGCGTCTATCCCGACGTACACACCGGCGCGATTGGCCTGGCGCTGCTGGCAGGCGCGCAGGCGCAAAGTCTGCCGGAGTCGCAGTACGGCCTGGCGTCGATCCAATTCCGCTGGAACGTCTCCGGCACGTATATGCAGGTGATTCCGCGCTTTATCAGTACGGAGGCTGACGGCGTGAGTGACCCGCGCGAGTTTATGCCAGAGTATTTCGACTCGGCGGGCGAGATGAATTCGATGGTGTTCCTCAAAGGCTACCAGTGGCCGTTCGACTCGCGCAAGGTGAGCGGCGGCTCTTCGATTGTGGATATTCTCGTCTACATCGAAACCGTGCTCAAGGGGCGGCGCGTCTTCCTCGACTTCCGCGCGAATCCGGCGGATTTCAGCTTCGAGGGATTGAGCGACGAGGCGCGCACCTATCTCACGCGCTCCGAGGCGCTGCTTGATACGCCGATTGCGCGTTTGCAGAAGATGAATCCCGGCGCGATCCAACTGTATCTCGATCACGGTATCGACGTGATGCAAGAGCCGCTGGAAATCGCTGTGTGCGCGCAGCACAACAACGGTGGCTTGGCGGGCAACTTGTGGTGGGAGTCGGTCAACGTCAAGCATCTGTTCCCGCTCGGCGAGGTCAACGGCTCGCACGGCCTGTACCGGCCCGGCGGATCGGCGCTCAACTCCGGGCAGGTTGCAGGATTCCGCGCGGCGGAGTACATCGCCAACCGCTATTCGGCGTGGACTTTGGACGAGGCCGCCGCAGTGCCCGTCATCGAACAGGCGGCAGGGGATTTGCTGGCGTCGCTGTCCGCTACTGAACCGGTGCTGGATTGGCAAGCGGAACGGTTGGAATTCCAGTCGCGGATGAGCCGGGCAGGAGCGCACATTCGCTCGGTCGCGGAGCTGCGCAAAGCTGTCCCCGAAGCGTGGGTGCAGTACCGGCGGGTTGCGCAGGGCATTGATCCGACTAATATCACCGAATCGCTGCGCAACCGGCAGTTGTGCTTTGCGCACGCGGTCTACTTGCGGGCGCTGCTGTTCGCATTGGAAAGCGGCGCGGGCAGTCGCGGCTCATCCATTGTCGTGGACCCAGACGGCATCGTTATTCACGAAAAACTTGGCGATGCGTGGCGCATCGTCCCTGAGGACGAAGCCTACCGCGAGTGTGTGCTGGAGACGGTTGCTGCGCCCGATGGCGCGGTCACGAGCCGCTGGGTTCTGCGCCGCCCGCTGCCCAAGCCCGATGCGTGGTTCGAGACGGCGTGGGCGCAGTTTAGAGAAGGGAATATCTACGATTTGTAGTGGTCATGTCAGGAGGTGTATGATGAGTGAAACAATTACGTTGGAAAGTGTGACGACTTTGGCGCTCTCTTTGCGTCCTGTGGAAAAAGTGAGATTGGTTGAACGTTTGATGAGTGTTCTGGAGCAGGAGTTGGTGACTCGACAAACTCGAGACGTGTCTCTAGCCGCGTGGCAGCAGGTCTATGCGGATCTATCTGAGGAAGATATCGCTGAGGTCGAGCGTATTGCAACCGACCGCAGTCACTTTATGCGTCAGGAGAACTGAGATGTCACCTATGCTTTTGGACACGGATACGCTTTCTGAAGTCATGAAAGGACAAGACCTCCATATCAATCGCCATGCTGCAGTATATCTATCCAAGTATGGGAAATTCACTTTTTCGATCATTACCCGCTACGAGATTTTGCGTGGCCTTGAAGCGAAGCAGGCTTTCAGGAAAATCCAGGTTTTCGAGGAACGCTGCGAGGAAAGTCTAATCCTGCCATTGTCTGATGAAATCATAGTCCAGGCTGCTGAAATTTACGGTGAGCTGTATCGTAAAGGACAACTTATCAGTGATGCCGATATCCTTATCGCCGCTACTGCGAAGGTTAACAATCTCGTGCTTGTTACTGGAAATCAGGCGCATTTCCAACGTGTATCCGGGTTATCTTTGGCGAATTGGCGGGAGAGGTAGAGTTGATATGAAAACCTTCGCCAATTGGGTTTCCATGCTCAAAAACCGGTACAGTTGGGCGCTCAACCCCGAAGTGCCGACGATGACGCCGTGGGTAACGGTTTCCCCGATCAACACGCCCACCTGGTCCATAGAGCGTAACCCCT
>DAOUAY010000614.1:0-6405 GCA_034432995.1 Anaerolineae bacterium
CAGGGCGATGGGTTCGCCGTGGAAGCCGGCGACTTGCGCACGGGCCTGGTGCAGGTCACGTTTGCCGCCTCCACCGACGAGAGCCATCCGGTGCTCACCGGCGTGTTGGCGGAATTCGAGGGCAGTACGCTCACGCTGGCAGCCGCCGACGGGTTCCGGTTGTCGATGCGCCGCATCCCGCTCATCCATCCGGTGCCGACGCCCTTCAGCGTCATCATCCCGGCGCGGGCGCTTTCCGAACTGATGCGCATCATCGGCGCGCAGGAAGAGCCGGTGAACATCTCGACGACGCACCCGCACAACCAGATTCTCTTCAAGCTGACGGACACGGTGCTCAATTCGCAGCTGATCGACGGCAACTTCCCCGACGTGCGCCGCATCATTCCGGCCTCGTCCAGGACGACGGTGGTTCTGGGGCGTGAGGAGATCCTGCAAGCCTGCAAGCGCGCGGCCATCTTCGCCCGCGACGTGGCGAACATCGTCACGCTCTCCATCCAGGCGGGGCGCATCACCGTCTCCGCCGATTCCGCCGAATCGGGGCAGGGGTCCACGGAGCTGATGGCGAACGTCGAGGGCGACGGGCTGGACATCGCGTTCAACGTGCGTTTCTTGGTCGATGTGTTCTCGGCGCTCGATACGCCGCAGGTGGCGTTGGAACTGAACGCGCCCACCAATCCTGGCGTGATCAAGGCGGTGGGCGACGACGACTTTGTGCACGTGGTGATGCCGATGCACTTGGGGCGGCGGTAGATAAGCCTTCAGTTATCAGCCATCAGCTATCAGCATAGATGCCCACGAGAGTCTGGCATAGAGTATGAAGGCTGAAAGCTGACCGCTGATAGTTAACAGTTAATTGCGGGACCAAGAATGAGGTCAAGGCGGCTTCGTTTTTGGTCCTGCTTTATGTTGAAAATACAGATTGGATCATTTTTGAGGGAGTAAATTGCATATATGACGGTTAAACGACTTTCCCCGGACGCGCTGTGTCGCGCGTGTGATCCGGGGACTTTTACATATACAACGACTAGCGAACTGCCTTATGCGCCGACGATCATCGGCCAGGATCGTGCGGTGGAGGCTATTCACTTTGGGTTGGACATTCAAAGCCCCGGCTTCAACGTCTTCGTGATGGGGCCGGTCGGGACAGGCCGCCGCTCGATTTTATCACGCATCGTCCACGAGCAGGCCGGTCAGGCGGAGACGCCCAATGATTGGGTGTACGTCAACCATTTCACCGAGCTGGGAACGCCCCGAGCCATCAGCCTGCCGCCCGGTCAGGGGGCAGAACTGCGCGCGGATATGGAGCGCTTCAACAGCGGTCTGATGGATCGTCTTATGCAGGCGTTCGAGACGGACCAGTATGCCGAAGCGCGGGAAACACTAGAACAGCAGTTCCGTGGGGCGCAGCAAGAGGAGTTGACGGCCGTGGATATGGCCTGCCGCGAGCGCGGTTTTGCGCTGGTGCGTTCGCCGTCGGGATTGTATATCTCCCCCGTGCGTGATGGCGAATTGCTCACCCCGGAGGCATTCAGCCAACTGGAGACGGAAGATCGCACGTCTGTCGAGCAGAATCTCGACGTGTTGGAAGACATGCTCGGCAGCGCGATGCGCCGCCTGCGCGAATTCGAGCGTCGCACCCAGGCCGCCACCGAGCGCCTGGACCGCGAGGTGGCGAATTTCACCGTCAGCCCACTGATCGAAGAACTGCGCGAGAAGTACATCAATCAGGAAGAGGTGCGCGAGTACCTGTCGGAAGTATTGCAAGACATCATCGAAAACGTGAATACGTTCCGCAGTGAGGGCGAAGAAAGCCCGGAAGATGACAGCACGTCGCTGCTGGAAATTCCGGTACACCAGCGTTACCGGATCAACTTGTTGGTCGATAACGCGCACACGCAGGGCGCGCCGGTGATCATCGAGGACGTGCCCACGTATGATAAACTCTTCGGCCGCATCGAGTATGACGTGCGGCGCGGGGCCTCGGTGACCGACTACACACTGATCCGCCCAGGGGCGCTGCACCGCGCCAACGGCGGCTACCTCATCCTCGACGCCGAGGCGCTGATGGACGAACCCTACGTCTGGACGGGACTGAAACGCGCGCTGTTTGGCGGCCTGATCCGCATCGAGTCGCCGGATGGGCAGCAGTTGGTGCGCACCGTGACGCCCATCCCCGAGCCGATTCCGTTGCGCGTGAAGGTGATCCTGCGCGGTTCGCCGCACATCTACTACGCGCTGTACGCCTACGACGAGGATTTCGCCAAGCTGTTCAAAGTGTTGTCCGATTTCGATTCGGAAATGGACCGCACGCCTGAAGCTGAGTTCACCTACGTGCAGTTCGTGCGGACGTTGACCGAGGATGAGCACTTGCTGCCGTTCGCGGCGGAGGCCGTGGCGCGGTTGGTGGAATATGGATCGCGGTTGGCGGAACATCAGGAGCGTCTGAGCACTCAGTTCGGTCAAATCGCCGACCTGGCGCGCGAGGCCGCGTATTGGGCCAAGAAGGCGGGCCACACCGCGGTGCAGCGCGCAGACGTGTTGGAGGCCATGCGTCAGCAAAAACGCCGGGTGAGTCTGGGGGAAGAGTATGCCTATCGCGCGATTGCCGAAGGCAGCCTGATCATCACCACATCGGGTGTGGCTGTCGGGCAGGTGAACGGGCTGACGGTATCGTCGCTGGGGGGCTACGTCTACGGATTGCCGAGCCGCATCACGGCGCGCGCTTACGTGGGCCGGGGGAACGTGCTCAACATTCACCGCGAGGTGCAATTGAGCGGGCCGTTGCACGGCAAAGGATTGCTGACGCTCGTCGGCTATTTTGGCGGACAGTATGGAATCGATCACTCACTCTCGATGGAAGCCAGCCTCAATTTCGAGCAAACGTATGACGACATCGACGGCGACAGCGCCTCGTCTGCGGAACTGTACGTGCTGATCTCGGCGATTGCCGAAGTCCCCTTGCGACAGGACCTGGCGGTGACGGGCGCGGTCGATCAACACGGGCGCGTGCTGCCGATTGGCGCGGTCGACGAGAAGATCGAGGGTTTCTTCGAGGTGTGCCGCCAGCGCGGGTTGACGGGTACGCAAGGCGTGATCATTCCTGCCATCAACGCGAAAAACCTGATGTTGCGCGAGGACGTGATCGAGGCAGTACGGGCGGAGCAGTTCCACATCTACGCGGTGGAGACGGTGGATGAGGGCCTGGAGCTTTTGACCGATCTGCCGGCCGGCGAGCGCGACGCAGAGGGCGTCTTTCCTGAGGGTTCGGTCCATGCCCGGGTGGCTGCGCGTCTGCGGAAGTTTGCGGAACATGCCAAGAGTGAGCGTGACGAAGATGACGATCCGAACGACTCACCTGATCCCAACACCTAGGCTGTGATTGCCGTTGCTGATTTTGCGCTGTTGACAATGTATCGCTTTGGTAGTTTAATGAGAGCAACGCAAACTTTTCATTCCGCTACTGATATCACACGATTTGTTTCTTAAGCCCAGAAAGGAGAGCCGGTGTCATGACAAATCTGTTGAAAAACCCGAGTTTTGAAGGTCATTGGTGGCGTAAAACCCATACCGGGCAAGAATTCGGTGAGATCTTCGTGCCAGAGCAGTGGGTGGCTTTCTGGAAACAAGGCGGGCCGGTTCCGCACGATCCTGCCAACACTGTTGGTTATGGAAGACCCGAAATGCATTTGATCGACCGTGTACCGCCGTTTCTCGATCCATTACGCATCAAAGCCGGCAATCGTGGATTGAAATTCTTTACCTTTTACCGGATTCATGACGCCGGTGTTTATCAGCGTGTCGAAGGGATTACGCCGGGAACACGGCTACGGGGCGCTGGTTACGCGCACGCCTGGTCCAGCGGTCAGGATAATGCAAACATCAGCGATGGCGCCGGCGCAGGCCCCTTTTTCGTCCGCGCGCGCGATTATGACAAGATAGACAATGTGCGCAACTTCACCTTTACCATCGGCATCGATCCAACCGGCGGGACGAATCCCTGGGCCAGTACGGTCGTCTGGGGCGAAGGGGCGCACATCTACAACGGTCACGCGCAGGTGCCGCCGGTTGAGGCGGTTGCGCAGGGCGCGGCCGTGACGTTCTTTGTGCGCAGCGTCGTCCTGTGGCCGTTCAAGCATTGCGATGCGTATATGGATGCGATGGAACTTGTCGTAGTGGATGGCGGTGCGCTTCCCCCAGAGGAGCCTCCTGTGGTGGAACTGCCCGCCCCGCTGACGGTGTCGATAACCCCTGAGGCCGCGATACAGGGCGAGCCGTTTGAAATCACCGCTTCAGGCGGCCCGTTGCCGGATCAGACGGCGCTCCAGATCACGGGTGGCGAGGTCTTCTGGGGAAAAACTACCCGCACGGCGACGAGTACGACCTGGCGAACGGTGGTGGTGACGCCGGGTACGTACTCAGCACAAGTTTCTGCTCAGGGACAGGTGCTCCACACGCTGACGTTCAAAGTCCTGGCGCGACCTGCGTCCGGCGCGATTCCGCATGATTTTGTTCCCCCGCGTGAGGCTTATGCCCGGACGTACGTGCTCCTGCCACCAGGGGCCGGCGATCCGTGGCTGCGCGCGGCGCTCGATAGTGGGGTCTGGAGCAAATACCACTGGACCATCGGCGGCAGCGCCGACGATGCCGGGGTGGGACCTCGCACGCGCAAAGTCATCGCCGTCAACCCGCAGGGATGGCCGGGCGATCTCAAGGCGTTCTTCAACCAGTATTATCCCGGCGTGGATTATGTGGCCATTGTCGCCGCGACACCTGAAGACCTGCGCCGGATTCTGAGCAACATGTAGATCGCTGCACGGCGCCCCGCCTACCGCGGGGCGCCTTGAAATTTCGATGTCAACGCACTGATCGGCGATTACAAACCCGGCGTGAGGTTATTCCTCTCGCATTTCGACGCTTTTGAGGGTGTAATAGAAGGCCAGGGATTCGTTCATCCCTTCTTTCATACGTCGTTGCATTTGATCCATAACGTCGACGAAATGCAAGCCCACTTCGCCTTTGGGGCAGATGATACCGAGGTGGGGTTTGCCTTCGGTGTGGTTCAACCCCCATTCGCCGCTAAATTTTCGGCGGAAGGTTTCACCCAAGAAGGTCCCCCAGGCCATCACAATCTCTTTGGAGGGACGCGGGAACTGTCTCAAGTGACGATCGATCCACTCATCCAACATTTGCAAACCCACGGCATTATATTCGACGTCGGAGTCGGCGAAACGGCTCAGTCCCAGGCGCGCGCGTTCAGCCATTTCGATCAACTGGCGCGACTGCTGTGATGGGATCAATTGCAAGGTATTCTGGGCCATATCTGCCTCTGGCTTTCATTATAGCATAACTCACCTGTGGGGACAAACGCAATTTCACGTAGGATGCACTTTTGTATTTCGACTCTTTCGCATATAATCAAATGTATAGATGCGTATGCCCGGCACAGTCGTGTGTCATCGAATGGGCTGCAAGGCGATCGACTGCAAGACTCAGTGGATCGAAATTTCAGCAGGAGCCAGACTACAAAAGTCTCACGAGGCGTCTGGTTGAGCAAACATCTGCGGTAAACGATAGCTTTGCAAGGCGCAGTACGTGCTGAGACTTTTGTAGTCTTTGCCATTTTTCGCTCTACTGAGACTAAAGACTACGAGACTGTTATCTTGGAGGAGCCAACAATATGGAATTGACATGGTATGGTTTGGGATGTTTCCGCATCGTCGAGCGCGGGTATCCGGCCGTGGTGATGGATCCATTCAACGAAGAGGAAACCGGCCTGGTTCTACCCCGCAGCCGTGCGGAGATTGTCACTACAAGTGAGATGCTCGATGAGCCACACCTGGCCCGCTGGAAGGGGTTGCGCGGCATTTCTCGCACGTTGGCGGGACCGGGTGAGTACGAAATCGGCGGCTTGTTCATCACCGGCGTGGCGACTTTCCGTGACCACAAACGGGGGGCAGAAGCCGGGCAAAACATCGTGTTTTCGGTGAACGTGAACGGTGTGGTGGTGTGTCACCTGGGCGAATTGGCGCATACCCCCACCCAGGCCCAGGTCGAAGCGATGGGATCGGTCAATGTTCTGCTCATTCCCGTGGGTATTCCGGGTGGTCTGGTCCCCGCCATGGCTTCCGAGATCATCAGTATGGTGGAGCCGGACATCGTCGTGCCGATGAATTACAAGACCCCCAACCTGAAGTCGTCGCGCAATCCCGTTAACCGCTTCTTGAAGGAGATGGGTGTGACGTGGGGAGATCCGCAACCCAGTTTGAAGGTGCTTGCGGGCAGCAGCGACGCCGAAGAAACCCAGGTCGTACTTTTGGAGCCGCAGCAGGGGGGATAACGAGTTGCGAGTTGCGAGTTAAGAGTTAAGGGTTTTCATTGCAGAAGCGCAGGGCACGCAGCGTTTTC
>DAOUAY010000615.1:0-5540 GCA_034432995.1 Anaerolineae bacterium
CAATAGTGCCGTTAGTTCATCACGTCGAGTTTCGAGCGCCTTATACCGTTCATTCAATGCGGTCATTTTGTCCTGAATTACCTTCTCGACCAGCCCTGTCGCTTTTGTGAGCGCTGCTGCTAGTTGCGTTGCCTCCGCTTCGGCCTCGAGGATTAGAGTGTTGACGGATTCCAGTTCTTGTCGCTTAGGTTCTTGCTCTTCCAATTCGAGTTGTTGCGCCCTTTGTAATTTGGCCTTGAAGGTTTCCGGGTTGCGTAGTATGTCGAGGTAAAACTCCCATACGGCAGTTTCGAGTTTTTCAGCATCAGCAAATTTCTCGAAACATGTGCGTTCCTCCAGGTTTGCAAAATACGAGCGCGCGACTGAGCAAATGTAGTAGCTGTGTGGATTTTTGGGATTTAGCGTCGCGCCTGACATGATGCGTCCACAACCACATCTCACAATCCTGGACGACCAACGCATCGGCCTGGCGCTGCCGCAATGTGGTCCAAGCTGTCGCTCCTGCTGGACGATCACTGAAGGCCCATGCACACAGCCTGGTGATGTTTTCCGACGATAAACTGTTCGGCGCGTTCCCGCAAGGAAGGGCCGATTTTGACCAACTGCATTTGATATACGTCCATTTGTGTCCTCCATTGGTTGATTCTGTGCTAGAATGGAGGTAGAGGCTCCGCGTGCCGGCAAGCTCTGACGGAACCTCTACCGAGTGCCCCGGCCTTGTGTCGGGGCGCTTCTCTTTCGATCTGTTTTGGAACGCAAAAACGGCTTGTCAGCGCCGTCGATAGAGCAACAGACAAGCCGTTTGACTTGTAGAAAAGCGTTCCCCATATCTCGGTTTTCGTTTCTACCATGCTCTGACTTCTCTCCTTGATTTGAAATAAAAAAGGGGAGGACCTGGAACCGAAGTTCCAAGTCCTCCCCTTTTGTTTCCAGGCCAGTTTCCTTGACCCGGACGCCGCAGGCTTGAAGGCTTCCTGCGGTTTGGAGCGTTTAGCCCCAGACCTTTTCGCGATGTTTGTTCACCGCTATACCAATGTTATACCATACCTGACATGGCAAAATCAAGGGGGGTTTTCTGGTGATTACCCACATCTCACCGCAGAGCACGCTGAGGCCGCAGAGAGATACCAAAAGGTCTTTTTCTGCGCGCTTTGCGCCCTCTGCGGTGAATGGATATGACGCCATTATGTCTCGCTTTCAACTTGTGGGTAATCACCAGGGGTTTTGATGATTGGATATGATAGTCACGCAAGAGATATTTACAGGGCCTGCACACAATGCCCCGCACACGAATATCCTGCTTATAATAGATGGTCCGATTCCATAGAACGAGATTCGTGTGCGCGCGGGCGTAATTCGTGTGCGCCCAATTCACTATCTGCCTCATTTAGCGGCGGTGATTTACGCGACTTCGCATCCTGCTTATGCGATGCACTGACAATATAATCTTTATAACGACGTTACAGCCTGCTGCAAATCCGCGTCCAACCGCGCTAAATCCACCAGCATCGCGCCGTGCGCTTCAGCCTCGATGCGGGCTGCCTCGGTAAATCCGGCGCGGGCGAAGAAGGCATAATGCACCTGCCAGGCTTTTCCTGTTTCGGGCAACGTTTGCACGACCTTCGGCGTCTTCTCCTCAATCAATTCGCGGATCACGTCCCGCCCGACGGCATCCGTACCCCACTTGCACTCGCCCAGTAAAAGCGCCTTCTCACGCCAGTTGATCGCCACGACATCCACCTGCACGCCGCGACTCCAATGGCTTCCCACGTCTTCTGCCTCGAAGGGCAATTGTCCCATACGGCTTTGCTGCGCCACCCATTGACGGCATAACGCCTCGAACGCCGTCATACCCACAAACGCGCGCAATTCTTCGCGTACGTGCGTCAGAATGGGTTCTGCGCGATAGGGCAGCTCGCTGTAGTGCGGCGCGATGAAACGGAAGTAGAAGCGGAAGTACGGATCGGTCAGATGATAACGCCCCGTGCGCGCCTGCCGCCGTTTCGCGGGGGGAACAGTCGCGGGCAAGCGCCGCTCCACCAGGTATAGTTCGCTCAGACGGGCGAGATACGCCGAGAGATGCGCTTTGCCAATCAGCGCAGCGTTGGAGATCTCCGTCAATGTGTGCGCGCCTGCGCCGATAGCCTTGAGAATCGCCAGGTGATTGGCCGGTTCGCGGACCTCATCATAGAGCAAAAAGGTTGGCTCGGCGACGAACATGCTGCCCGGCGCCAACATCACATCGCGGACGTTGTCGCTCAATGAACGGGCCGGATCAAGCCATTCCAAGTAGGCCGGCACGCCGCCGACTACAGCGTAGGCTGCCACACGTTCCTCTGCCGACCAGCGGGGTAAGAACTCGGTCAAGCTGGCAAACGGGAGCGCGCGCAAATGCCACTGCCCGGTCAACCGCCCAAAGAGCGGCGATTGGCGTGCTTGTAACGTCTCCATCGCGTGAACGTGCGAACCGCACAGCACCAGCACAACCTGCGTATTCTTGAATTGCTGATCCCAGGCGTGCTGCAACGAGGAGAGCATCGCTGGATCGGATTCGGCGGCGTAGGTGAATTCGTCCAGGATGAGAATGTGCCGGCGATCAGCCAATACGGCAGCAATGGCCTGCCAGCAGGCGTCCCAGGTGTCGAAGGCGGCGGCCTGCGCCGGTTCGACGCCGAGCACCCGCGCGAACAGTTTACGGCGCTGCAACATCGCCGGTTCTTTTTCGGCGGCCCAATAGGTTGAGGAGACGTCGGCTTGGTCAGCCCAATGGCGCAGGAGCACAGTCTTGCCCACGCGCCGGCGGCCATAGAGCAGGAGGAACTGCGCCGGTGTCGGACGCTGGCGCGCCAACACGTCATTGAGAAACGCCAACTCGGCTCGACGATCAACGAAGCGGATGAGGACATCCGACATACGCCACCTTCTCTCTGATAGGCCACATGCAGATTAGTATAATTTACTCGTGGTCTATTATACAGCGATTCGCCTAGCGGAACACTCGTTTCAACTCGGCCTGAAAGGCGCTATGACGGGGAAACCGTGTGCGAATTTCTGAGACAAACGCCGTTGCCGCAGCCTGGTCGCCACGCTGGCGTAAGGTTTCGGCGCAGGCGGCGGTGATGATAGCCGCCTTGTCGTAACTCTTCCGGTGTTGGCCGCCTACGATAGCCTCCACCCGCCGCCGCGCTACATCCAAACACCAGGCCAGATAGCGTGCCTGGACGTCGTCTGGCCATTGCGTTTGTGCGAACTGGGCTGTGTAGGCGCGATCGAAGCGGAGAGACAGTGCGCTGTCGGTCAAAAATCCCGCGCTATGATGGACGCCACTCTTCCAAATCTGCGCCAGACTGCCGGTGAGCGCCGCCGGCGTTTCACCGGCCAATAACGCCAGGAACACCGCGACGACCAGGGCCTGATGACTCGTGGCGCTAGTCCACCCCAGGACGTTGGCCGGCGCAGCGAGCTGCTGCGCGGCATCCCATTCACCGGCCAGCATACAGGCGTGCGCCAGGAGTGTCGTACTCTGCGCGGCCGGCGTCTCCAATGTGTCGCCCCAGTTCCACATTGAAAAGTTCGGCTGAGACGCCGGCGGTTTGTACGTCTGTACGCGCCGCAGCGCTTGTTGCATCAACAGCAGCCGCGCAGCGGGGTCTGGCTCCGCTTCCCATAAATCCAGTAGTCGCGTCTCGGTGGGCTTGGCAAAAAAGGCTTGCCAGCGTCCCTCGCGCACTACTGTAGGTTGGTTCAATTTGGCGGCTGCTTCACATAACTGATCAGCAATAGCCGCGCGGATAGGCCACTCGGCGGGAAGTGTCTGCAAGGCTGCCTGCGCCGCCGTGACGACTTCCGCATATTGCTCAGTTTCCAACAGGGCGGTGAACCAATCCAGGTAGGCTCGTGGGCGCGTCACCCCTTCGGCGCGCGCCAAATCCGCCAGACCGGTCACACCCTTTGCCAGCCACACCGCTTCGCGCAGCCAGGCATCGGCATCGCTGCCGCTGGGCGCATCTTGGGCGCGCAGATGAGCAATCCACGCTTCCAGGAACGTGTTCTGATCGGGCATGGGACGCGGCGAAATCTGAATGAGGTCATCCAGCATCACGCGGCGGCGTAGCAGTGTACGCATAGACGGCATCTGCGCGTACAACGCCGCCGGACGTTCGACGGGCGCTGTGGTTTCATAGATCGCGCGCAGGTAGCGAGCGACAGTTTCTTCGGCGTTGACCTCGCTCAGATCCGTGAGATGCACGCCGCGGCCATAGTCATCTTCGGCCTGCAACAACGCGAACAGTTGTTGGTATGCGGCGCAGGCCAGCGGAAAATCGCCGTAATCAAACGCGGCCTGGGTTTGGTCGAATAGCGCCGCTAATGGCGCGATGAACTCTTCATACTGCCCCAGACTGTCTTCATCATCATAGTCCTCGTCCCATTCATAGCGTTCCTCCCACGCTTCGGCGTCTTCCATCTCAGCTTCGATCTCTTGAGCCAGATCAGTGATCTCCGCCAGCAATTCCTCCTGCGGAATGCGCGGGGCGGTATCCGTGGCGACCTGTGGCGGTGTGAGCTTTGCCAGGAAACCTTGTCGTTCGGAAGGCGGCGTCTCCTGGGCCATAACTCGGAGAACGGCGCGCAGCTCATCGGCAGAACTCGCCGCCAGCCGCTGCTCTACAGCTTCCCAAAAGGCTTTCAGGGAAAGTTTCTCGACGTTTTGCATGACAATCTCCTTTGGATGGCGTACACAAAAGGCGACGACGTGCCTATGCTTGAAGTGCGCTCATAAAACTGGACACCAAAACGAGGTTTCTTAGTGAACCTGCCCTCCATCATCCGGCATCTGCACATAGAATTATGCCTCAAACTCCACTGGGGTCAAGTAGCCCAGAGCGGAGTGGATGCGCCTGTGCATGAACGCTTTCTTCTCCAAGGCGTTCGGCGTGCTCGTCCACGAGGCCGGCGGGGTTTTGTAGGTGTGCTGAATTGTTGGGCTGCGTGCTAGGTTGAACAACGTCGTTTTGTCCCTTACCGGATTTGGGGTTATACTGGGGACCAGAATTGCCTATTGAGCGATATCAATGATGATAACAACTTTCGCAGCGATGAAGGATTGGAGAGTGAGTTATGTTCGAGACGCCGGAGACATACAAAGGCCCGATTGATCCTGACGGCGGCTTTCTCTGCTTCAGCACCTATTGGCGGCCGCAGGCTGGCGCGGCCGATCCCGAAGCGCCGGGCGAAAAGCTACAAATGTCGAGTTACATCCCGGTTGCGCCTGATCAAACGTGCTTGTGCGGCAGCGGCAAGCCCTTCGCAACGTGCTGCCAGCCCAAACGCTTGTGGTATATGGTGTGTCCCAATCCCGGCATCCCCGGCGAGGTCGGCTACAACTTGCTGAAAGTGCAGTCGGCCACCTTTACCAACGTGGACGGGGCGTCTGTGCGCGCCGTGCTTATGGACGACCTGCGTTTGCACTGCGCGGAAGATACGCCGGAGCGCGCCTTCTGGATTTATGAAGGTGTCCCGTTCATCCAGACGCCGCACGG
>DAOUAY010000616.1:0-5757 GCA_034432995.1 Anaerolineae bacterium
ACGTGCGGCGGACGGCTGCCAACGATGCCCGGCAATTCGCGCTTGCCGTGGACAACGACATCCAACCCCAAGAGCACGCGCCGGTCGATGCCGCCGAGCGAGTGCGCGCGCAGGAAGTCGCCCTCAATGCCGGTCACGATCAAGCCGATCTCATCCATGTGGGCGGCGGCCATGACGGCGGGGCGCGGCTCCGAGGCACTGCCGCGCTGCACCGCGATCAGGCTGCCCATCGCGTCCACACGGATCTCATCGACCAGGGGCGTCCAGCGTGCGGCAATCACATCGCGGACCACATTCTCGCGCCCGGAAGGGCCGGGCGCTTCAGTGAAAGCTTTGAGCAGTTCGAAAGTCGATTCCACAGGTATCCTTTCAGGGTGCAGTGGGCGTATCGGTCGGCGTTGGCGTGAACGTCTCGGTTGGCGTCGGCGTCGGTGTATCCGTCGGCGTGGGGCTAACCGTCGGCGTATCCGTCGGCGTCACACTCGGCGTGGGTGTGGGCGTGCCGGTCGGCGTCGATGTACTTGTAGGCGTCGGCGTCGCGGTTGGGGGCAGCGTGCCGGTCGGCGTCGCGGTTGGCGTCAAGGTGATGGTCGGCGTGTTCGAAGGGGTCAGCGTCGGCGTGCGCGTGGGCGGGAACCACTGCGTCGGCGTGGGCGGCAAAGTCCGGTTGTCATTGCCCGCGCCGGGGCCAACGAGGTAAGGCGTGTTCGTCGCGCCGGGTTCGGGCGTCAGCGTCGGTGTGGCAGTTGACACAGGCGTCGGCGGCGTAGGCCGCACGGCCAACGCCACAAACCCCAGACAGTAACAGGGGATCGTCGCCACGATGATGGCAATCAGGACAGTATAGATAGGTTTCTGCTTGCGTAACTTTTCCATCACTAAACCTTCAGCAACGAGGCAATGATAACATTATTCAAGGGGATGTCAACGCTATGATGCCAGGTTTTGTGCTATACTAAGAGCAAACGCGCAGGCCAGAACAGTGAGGTGATCCATGAACAAACAAGAGGACGAAATCAGGCGGTTGCAACGTCTCCGCGATGAGCAGTTACAGGCACGCGATCCCACAGCGAAAGAACGCGCGCGGCAACAGCGCCTTGTGACAAAACATCACCACACACATAAGAAGATAACGGCAAAGAGCATCCTTCTGGACCTCCCGGCGAAATGGCAGTATATGCTCATCGGCACGCTGATCGGCCTGCTGCTGGCGCTGGTCATCAACATCATGGTTCAGGCCCGGTGGGCGCAGATTGTGGGCGGGGTGCTGATCGTGTTTGGCCTGGTCGCCGGGCGTTTGGTAGGCGCGATCAGGGACTGGGGAAATGAAGACTGGGGCAGAAAATATTGAGTCCGGCAGTGCCATCAAAAAAGGCCACCCGATGTGCCGGGTGGCCTTTTTACACTTACTCGCAATATCAGTTTAGCGGGACGTGCATTACAGGGTCGTGACGTTAGTCGCCTGCAACCCTTTATCGCCTCTCTCGACGGAGAACTCGACGCGTTGTCCCTCGTCCAGGGTCTTGAACCCTTCTGTCTTGATGGCAGAGTAATGCACAAACACATCATCTTTGCCCTCACGCGAGATGAAACCGTAGCCTTTGGAGGCATTGAACCACTTCACCACACCAACTTCACGCTCACTCATTGTTCTATTTCTTCCTTTCAATTACTAATGGTATTTCTTGCGCAAGGTTCAAAGCCGTTTATAAGGAAAAACGCCTGGGCGGTAAGTCCAGACGTTTGCAATATAGGCACGAACTTGGAACCTTACAACATCCTACAGGCGGGATTATACCCACTTGAATCGAATTGTCAACCACGGGCAGGCAGCGGGACATCCACGCGGAAAACTGCCACCGGTTTGTCTTTGCCCTTGAAATAGGTCGGCGAAAGCGGAGTCACGCTGAAGGCCCCGTCCAGTTGGTCGAGGGTATTCTGGCTGATCCACACTTCGTAGGCAGGGACGGCAGCCGTGATCCGCGCCGCCAGGTTCGTCGTGTTGCCGATAGCGGTGTAGGCATAACGCCAGCGCGCGCCACTGTTCCCCACGATAGCCAGACCGGTATCGACGCCGACGCCAAAGTGGAACCAGCGCTCTGTTTCGGGGCGCTGCGTCTGGTAGGCAAAGAGTTGCTGCTGGATGGTAATCCCGGCTCGCACCGCGCGGGTCGCATGGTCAGGCTGATCATTGTGCGCATTGAAAATCGCCATCACGTTGTCACCCTGGAACTGGTTGATCGTGCCCCCATAGTGGTCGATCGCATCCACGATGACGCTCAAATAATCGTTCAGGATGGTCATCACGCGATCGGCGGGAATAGTCTCGACGATGGCGGTGAAATCCCGCGCATCGGCAAAGAGGATCGAGACTTCGTGTAACTCGCCCCCCAACCCCGGACGCAGCGTCCCCCTGACCAGCGCTTCAGCCACATCGGGCGCGACATAATGACGCAGCAGGAAGTCGAGTTGCTCGTTTAGCCGCGCCATCTCTTGTCTGAGCAATCGCAGTTCGTTGCGGCCCTGCATCAACTGCTGCATATAACGCCCTTGCTCGCTGACGTCGGCGATCAAGATCAGAAAGGGCGCGTCCAGACCCTGGCTGCATGGCAAGAGGATCAGATTGAAATAACGGGTTTCACCTGAGGGTGACAGCCGATTCACATTCTCGACGCGCACGGCGGGCGGTGGGACGCTCCCGGCGCAGTCGGCGTGGATATCCTGCCCGTAAAATTCCGGCAGCACATCGAACACATGGTGGCCGATCAAATTGCCCGGTTCGGTAGCCAACCACACGGCGAACAATGCATCGTGGGCAACAATACGCTGTTCGCCATCCAGCAAGGCATACGCAATATGCATCTCCCGCAGCACGGTCTGCCAGAATTCCAGATCGCTCATGGCATTACCGTCGGGGTGATATAGGCCGGCGGGACGGGGCTGAGCAGTCTGACCCAGCGCGCCTGCACCCAGCCAGCCACTTCGACGTCGGCTTGCTGGGCCGATTTAACGCGCACCCTGAGCCAGTCGCCGTACTGCGCCAGGATTTCCACGTAGTCGCCCAGACGCGCCACAGCGCCGCTGCGTTCTCCATCGGGGGCGTCGAGCAAAAAGACGTTGCCGATCATCACGCCGCTGTAAGGCGAGGGCGTGGGCGTGGCGGTCGGCGTGGATGTGGCGGTGGGCGTGGGTGTCGCCGTCGCCGTCGAGGTCGGCGTCGCCGTCGAAGTCGCCGTCGGGGTGGCGGTGGGGGTGGGCGTAGCGGTTGCGGTAGGAGTGGCGGTGGATGTGGGCGTGGACGTCGGGGTTGCCGTGGGCGTGGGTGTGAACGTGAGCGTGGCCGTTGCGGTGGCAGTGGGCGGCAAAACGGCGAGAGAGGTCAGGCGGTTTTCGACGTGCCAGATCCACCAGCCACAGCCAAGCAGTGGCGGCAAAGCCACAAGCAGCATCAGCGCGATGAGGATTAGCCGCTGCGAAAGTGATAGCGCCCCCTGCGGCTTCTCCGGCGGTGCAGACGTTAGCCCAGACACTAAACGCGAGGCAATTTTGGTAATCTCTTCGTCGCTGCCATCGTAGGTTTTGAGGTCAGCGTAACGCCCTTCCTGAAGCATGGTTAGAACTTCGCGCATTTGCTGGCGAAAGCCCGGCGGTTCGATCCCGTCGATGACCACAGCCAGGTATACCGCGCCGCCGGCTTCCAGGAGGATTTTCTGCGCCTGGTAATCGATCGCGCCCAGTTCGCCGCTGTCCTGGTCGCCGAGGGCATCGCGCGCAAAGTCGCGGATTGCGGTCAGCATCCCGCTGACCAGGTCACGATCCGGCGGCGCTTCGGGATTGCGTGTGAGGTGGTGAATCAACACGCCGGAGTCGCGCTGGATGAGGAAAATCTCGTTGACGGTAAAGGGGAGCGATTCTCTGAGCGCGTATTCGGCTTCGGAGACACCCTGCAGGCGCGCCCTGAAGCGTTTGAGCGCGCTCTGCGGGCTAACGCTCTGGCGCACGCGTTGATCGACGTTGCGGGCCAGGTCGCGCAGGGCCTCGGTGACGGCGCGGTTGATCGTTTGGCCGATGACGGGGTACAGCGCGTCGATGATGTCCTCGCGGGCGCTGTAGACCTGTCGCCGGATCGCCTCGCCGATAACCGGGGAGATCGCCTGGGCAATCTCATCGCCGGAGTGCTTGATCTGCTCTGTGAGCACATCCGCAATGACCGGGCTGATCTTGTCGACCAGTGCACCCGGCTTGAGGATGACGTTACGCAGCTCGCGCAGGCCCGCGCCTTCCGCGTCCTCGTCTGTGATCGGCGGCGTAAACGACATCGACTTAGTCCTTAGCGGCCGAGGTCAATCCCTCCAATAGCCCGGTCACGGTGCTGCCGGTTTCCAGCCGCGTGGCGACTTCCATCAGCATCGCGGCGAGCGCCTTGCGGTCGGTCTTCTGGTCGCCGAGCCGGTCGGTGACGCGGCGCAGTTCCGCGCGCAGGTCGTCTTCGGCCTGGCGCACTTCGCGCTTGAGGCTGTCGAGCCGGCGCTCTTGCTGATCGCGGTTTTCGCCGAGCACAGATTTCAAGGTGCGCACCTCGTTCTCATATTGGTTCTGGGCGGCGCGGAGTTCCTGAAGTGTCTCCTGCGTGGTCTTGCTTTGCAGGTCTTGCTGCTGCGCGCGGGTGACGAGTTGCTGCAAGGCCGTTTCGCGGCTGCCGAGGCGATCCACGTCGCGGCGCAGTTCGTCGTGAGCGCGGCGCAGATCGCGTTCTAGCGCTTCGATGCGCTTGGTCTGGCTCTTCTCGAACTCGGCGACGGAATCCTGCACCGTCCGCATGTCCGAAAGGATGCGCTCCATTTCCCGGCGCACGTCGGCAAAGCGGCGTTCGTACTCCTCCATCTGCTCGCCGAAAATGACCTGGCGCAGGCGGTCGACTTCCGCGCCCTGGATTCGCTGGCGGGCCAGGTCGGGTCCCAGGATGATTTCGCGCACACGTTCAAGTTCGCCATTGGCGGACGCTGCCGGTTGCGGCGCGGGATTTTTCTGAGGGGTTGCCTGAGGAAGCGGAGGGACTTGATCTGCCATCGTTTATGCTCCTTTCGTATAGCTACATGCAATCGACAATGTTTTATTGATCAAGCAGCCGTTCTCCAAGCTGCTCGAACAGTTCCTGCACGTTTTGGCCGGTCTTGGCGCTGCTGGTCAGCCAGAAAGCACCCAACCGCGCCGCTACCTCGGCCAGTTCTGCGTCGGTGATAATGCGCTGTTCCAGCAAATCGACCTTGTTGCCCGCAACGCCTAACGGGGTTTGAGGATTGACGCGCCAGAAAGCGTGCGCCTGGTCTATCAACGAGGGGAATGTGTCGGCGCGCGTCAAGTCACACACGATAATCCCACCCGCAGCGCCGCGATAGTAGCTGTTCATGACCCCGGCGAACCTTTCTTCGCCGGCCAAATCCCACACCAGCAACGTCAGAGGAACATCATGCACGGTCAGTACCTTGCGGCTGACGCGCGCGCCGATGGTGCTCAGATATTTGTCCTCGAAAACACCTTCGACAAAGCGGCGCACCAGACTCGTTTTGCCGACGGCAAAATCACCGAGCAGGCAAATTTTCTTCTGGATGGACGACATCATGAACGCTCCGACGTTAATACCGCACAACAAGCACGTTCTCGGCAGAAAGGCGACCTGCATTGCAACATGAGGATACACTGATATGCTATGAATGTCAATTATCGCGCACACGAATTGACTAGCTTCAATTTCAT
>DAOUAY010000617.1:0-4042 GCA_034432995.1 Anaerolineae bacterium
TCTTGCTCGTATTATGGTGGCTGTGGCCTAATGGTTAAGGCTCCTGACTGTGACTCAGGCAACTGTGGGTTCGAGTCCCACCAGTCACCCTAAAGCCGGGCCATTGTGTCCGGCTTTTTGTATCGCTACCGATGACCTTCCAGTCCCCGTGGCGCAATGGACAGCGCACCTGGCTTCGAACCAGGGGGTTGTGAGTTCGAGTCTCACCGGGGACTCATGTCCAAGCCAGCATCCACGAAGGATGACCGGGGTAGTCGTCCACCTGAAACCGCCTCACCACGTTTGCTCAGGCTCCGCACAACTCGGACGCAACGCAAAACGTACCCACCAGAGAACCGGTTGCGTATCCGCCAAACCATAGTATGATAGCGCATAAAGCAGAAGCGTCATGCAGGGCACGCATTGTGACCACAGTGATCCGAGTCGGCGCTCTGCCAATACTTTCAGATAGGAGGTTGAAATGCCACTGTTCAAAAATTTCGGTCCATTGGAGTTGGTGTTAGTCATCGTGTTAGCCCTGATCATTTTTGGGCCTGGACGGGTTGCGCGCCTGGGGTCAGAACTTGGCAAAGGCATCCGCGGGTTCAAAGACGGTCTGCAGACAAACAAACCCAAAGAAAATACCGACACGGCCGACTCTGAGAACGCTTCGAACGAAGCTTAACACAGCATCACACCAGATCAAGTCACCGCCGGCTTTCCTGCCGGCGGCTTGATCTATGGACTGACCACAACTGCCACGGAGATATCGGATGGAGTTCTTAAACATCGGCGGCGGTGAACTCATCGTCATCGTGCTGCTAGCGATCATCCTTTTTGGTCCTGAGGACATACTCAAAATCATGCGAACCATAGGAGGATACGTCCGCAAGTTACAACACATGTGGGCGCAGGTATCCGCAGGTCTCAAGGGCGAGTTCGACGATGACCTCATTCCCGAAGAAATCCAAGAAACCATCAAAGAAACTCGAGAATCGGTTACCGAAGTGCAAAAAACGCTGGCGGAAGTCACAGCCGTAGCGAAAGCCAACCTTGATGACACGTTAACGACAGTCGCAGAAATCAAAACGTCGGTCGAAACCGACATCAAGGACGCCAAAACCACGGTAGCAGAAATCGGAACAGCGCTGGAGGATGTCACATCATCTGTAGAAACCAGCTTCGGAGAAATTCCCAAGGCGCTAGAAGCTGCCGCCGCCCCAGATTCCGCGCAAGCCGTCCCTACACCAACAGATGGTCTGAAAGCCCAGGCCGCAGAATCCCCTACCACGGGCGAGGACATGTAAAATGGCCGCAGAAAAAGAAATGACCCTGCTGGATCATATTACCGAAGTGCGCAAACGGCTTTTCCGCGCTGTTGTCGCCGTCATTGTGATGACCCTTCTTGCTTCACTCGTCGTCGATTACATCGTCGCGTGGCTCGTCAAACCTTTAGGCGGGGCTATGGTCATCGCGCTCAGTCCCACCGAAGCACCGATGACCTACTTCAAGATCGCATTGATACTCGGTTTTGGGGCTTCTCTGCCCTATCTACTGTATCAAATTTACGCTTTTATCGCACCGGGCTTGTTCGCCAACGAGCGAAAGACGATCCTGTTTATTATCCCTGCCGTCCTCTTATTCTTCGTCCTGGGGGCGCTCTTCACGCTGCAAATTCTGGTTCCGCTCAGTATGCCCGTCTTGATGGGCTTCTTCGGTTCCGTGATCACACCTCAATATTCGTTGGAGAAATATCTGTCGTTTGTCTCGATGCTCTTGTTGTGGATGGGCATTATCTTCCAGACGCCTTTAGTCATTTACGTGATCGCCCTTTTAGGCGTCGTGACGCCAAAGCAACTCAGTCAGGGGTGGCGGATCGTCGCCTTTGTCGCCGCAATCTTTGCCGCCGTGGTCACCCCAACAACAGACATGTTCACCATGATCCTGGTGACCGGGCCATTTATCGTGCTCTACTCTTTCGGCATCCTGCTGGCACGCATAGCCGCCAAACAACGCGCGCGCCGCGCGGCTGCAACCGAAGCGGAACTGGAAGCAGACTAACACAGTCGTTCAATAGGCCAGGCGAGTCAACTCAGAAACTCGCCTGGCTTTTTCATGACGCGAGGTTGACATTCTCCCATTGTCGGCTATTTTTAGAAGTGGGAGACAATTTACTGTGGCGTATATCAAAG
Source organism: Anaerolineae bacterium (assembly GCA_034432995.1). GTDB lineage: Bacteria > Chloroflexota > Anaerolineae > B4-G1 > SLSP01 > DSWT01. The sequence continues at coordinate 2,172 of DAOUAY010000617.1, forward strand.
CACTAAAACACGTACTAAGCTGGTTTTTTAAACCCCGGCAGGTAAAGATTCCGCTGATCGTCTGGATTATCCTGCTTGTTGGCGTACTGGTACTCATTGGCCGCCCCGCTCCACCGGCAATCGAGCGCGAAGTCGAACGCACGGTCATCGTCACCGCCACGCCTCCGGCATCGACATGGTACATTCCTACGCCGGTCCCCGGTGCGCCGCCGATCACCCCCACCCCGGTCGGCAGCGGCGGGACGTTAGCATTTTCGATGCGACACAACGGCAACAGCGACATTTACCTGCTCTCACAGAACACGGGCAATCTGCTGCGCCTCACCTTCGATCCCGGCGAGGATCGCAATCCGGTCTGGTCCCCCGATGGACAGCACCTCGCGTTTGCCTCACAGCGCAGTGGGGGCTGGGACCTCTACCTTATCGAGATGACGGCTGGGACCGTGATCCGGCTGACACGCACAGCGGATTATCAGGCTGCCCCGACGTGGTCACCCGATGGGAAATGGCTGGCCTATGAAGCTTACGCAGACGGAAACTTCGATATCTACATCCTCAACGTTGAGCGCGGCGAAAGCCAACGTCTGACTACCGCCTCGAATCCTGAGTATTCCCCAGCCTGGTCGCCTGATGGACGCCACATCGCGTTTACGACATATCGCAACGGGAACAAGGATTTGTACGTCATCTCACTGGATGATGGCGTCACCGTCAACGTGACCAACACACCCGATCAAAACGAGGATTACGCCGCATGGTCGCCCGACGGACGCTACCTCGTCTACTCCGCCGGCGTGCCCGGCAACGAAACGATCTGGAAGATCCCCTTCGACAAAGAGGCGCTGGAGACAGGCATGGTCCGTCCAAGTCTCTTTGGCGTGGGTGGGCAGCCTACCTGGTCGCCCGATGGGAGCGCGTTGGCCTTCATCTTCCGGCAGCAGGCGACATCGTACCTGATCGCGGCGAATACGACCGGCTGGGGGCTGGCCCAGGAGGGCTACAGCACCAGCGATTGGATGGATACTCCCTCGTGGACATTGACGCCCCTCAATCCCGACCTGGAGGCGCGGCTAAAACAGCGCATGGGCGAAGAAGAATCCAAGCTCTATACCGAACTCCTCCTGTCGGAAAATCTCGAGAAATATCAACTGGTGAACTTGCCCAATGTCAACCATAGCGACAACGCCGAGAAATTGAGCGACAAGGTCAATGACAGCTACAACGCGCTACGCAAGGCGGTAAAGGAACAAACGGGCTGGGATTATATGGCCATCCTGGGTGACTCGTGGCGACCGATGAACCACACCCCCCGCCCGGGACAGGGGCGCATCTCCTGGCATGTCTGCGGGCGCGCGGTGGACATCAATCAGGGGTATCTAGGCGCCGGACTGATCGAACTGGTCCGCGAGGATATCGGCGGCGTGACCTACTGGCGCGTGTACATCAAAGCGAAAGAACAGGACGGCAGTCTGGGCGAACCGCTGCGCGCAGCACCCTGGGACCTCTCCGCGCGTTCTAAAGGCGGGCTGGCGACCGCGCAAGGCGGTGAGTTGAAAGCCAAGATTCCTGAAGGTTATTACGTCGATTTTACGACCATCGCTGCCGATTACGGTTGGGAACGGCGCAGTGCGCTCTCCAACTGGCGTTCTTCGTACTTCGACATTGAGTGGTGGCACTTCCAGAAAACCGAGGGGTTGAGCTGGTACAAGTGTATGGAAGAGTTGTACGCGACAGACGCGATCTCGGAATCGTATGGCTCCCTGCCCTGGTGGACGAAACGCCCGGAGTGGGAGATTCAGTCGATGCCGTAAGTCTGAATGGGCGAATGGGTGAATGGGTGAAGGGGCGAATGGGCGAATAGGCGAATCGGC
>DAOUAY010000618.1:0-4077 GCA_034432995.1 Anaerolineae bacterium
ATGCCGAAGGTGTTGCCCGCCAGCGCCGCGCCGCCCAATGGCATCACGGAGACGCGCCTGGTCAGGTCGTCCAGCCGCTCGACATCGCGCTGGAGCATCCAGAAGAAGCTCATCAGCCAGTGGGAGAACAGAATCGGCTGCGCGGGTTGCAGATGTGTGTAGCCGGGCATGATCACGTCGAGGTGCGCTTCGGCTTTATCCACAATGGCACGCTGCAACGCCTGGACGTGCTCGCGCAGCACGGGAATCTGCGCGAGCAGGTACAGCCGGATGTCCGTCGCCACCTGGTCGTTGCGGCTGCGGCCTGTGTGCAGCTTGCCCGCCGCCTCGCCGATCAACTCGCCCAGACGGCGCTCGACGGCGGTGTGGATGTCCTCATCGGAGGGCAAAACGGCGAAGGTTCCGGCGTCGAACTCGGCCTTGACCGCTTCGAGGCCGTCCACAATCGCCGTCACTTCGTCCGCCGTGAGGATGCCCACGCGCTCCAGCGCGCGCGCGTAGGCGACGCTGCCGGCGATGTCCGCCGCGTACAGCCGCCAATCGAAGCCGATAGAGGCGTTGAAGCGCTCCAGAAGCGCGTCGGTCGCCTTGTCGAAACGTCCGCCCCAGAGTTTGCTCATCCTATATTTTCTCCTTACGGCGTGGAATGGAAACGACGAATTCGCTGCCTTCGATGAACAATTCCGGTTCCGCGCTTGTGGCTGCGCGAATCTGCTGAATGGAACGGTAAACGCCAGAGCCCACACCTGTCACCAAACCATAACGGCGAAACAGGGTGTAAATCATCGGGTTGCGCAAAACGTGCGCCCCACCCAAACGGATCGTCTCGATTTTTACGTTGTTGGGTAACCCACCAGGCGTGCGGATTTGTACGCGGTTATCGAAGACGAACACACGCACGGGAGAGGCGAATGTATAATCCCGATGCGCCAGCGCATTCACCAGCAATTCCCGCAGAGCGTCTAAGGGCAATTCAGGACGCGCTTCTGGCTCAAGGCGTTCAATAAAGTGCGGTGTGGGCAGATGAATCTCCAAAAAGCGCATCGCGCCTTCCAATATATCGGGCAAACGCCCAACTATGTTCTTCACATCGGAAGGCGGGGCCGTGAGATCATTTCCCGGCATCCTGGCCGCGACGATATGCGCTGTAGGCAGAAACTTTTGTGGGTCGCGCCCAAAAAACAGCAGCGCGGCAACCGTTGGATGAACTTCCTGCTCCACTGGTTTTATCAAGCTCAAGTTCGCCAGTAACGTTTCATAGCCAATTTCGAAATCTTCCACGGAACGCTGATAGGCTCGGCGCAAGTAATCCTCGAAAGCATAACGATCCAAATCTTTCAAAGTGGCGCGGGTGAGTACCGTTTCATCGTAATGCAAGCTATCGGCGGCCTGGAACAAGCGTAACAATTCTTGCCGTGTCGCTCGCCTGCGCCCTGACGCCGTGCGGATGAAATAATCGCCTCGATTCGTGCGATAAGGACGCAAGTCACCTTGAGGGATGTTGACCACGACGACGGTATGCCCGTCGGGCGTTGTCACAACTTCTTGCCGTATCGTCAAGGGCGGCTCGCTATTTTGGTAGGCGATCTGATCAACACGCTGCATCGCCCGGTCACTATCCGCAACGCCGACAATTTCGCCGGCATCATTCACGCCAAGCAATAACACGCCTCCCGCGCTATTAGCAAACGCGACTAACGCTGCGGCCACATCATCTGCAGGCAACGGCCAGGTTTTGAATTCGACATAAAGGTTTTCACCATCCTGAATATGGCGTTGCAATCCTTCCAGGTCCATAACAGCGCCTCCTTGACTAAGATTGGATTTAACGGATAGAACGGAAAAATCCGTTCAAATCCGCTAAATCCGTTGACACTCAATCCCGCTTGAACACACCAAAGTCCGGCTGCTCGTAGCCGGATTTACCCAGGCCCTCGATGTCGAGCAGCGCCTTCACCTTGAGCGGCAGGCCGAAGAGGTGGATGAAGCCCTCGGCGTCGCTCTGCTGGTAGACGTCGTCCTGCCCGAAGGTGGCGTAATCCTCGCGGTAGAGCGAGTACGGCGACTTGCGCCCGACGACAGCGCAACTGCCCTTGTAGAGCTTGAGACGCACGCTGCCGGTGACGTTCTGCATCAGGCTGTCCACGAACGCATCCAGCGCCGCGCGCAGCGGGGTGAACCACTGCCCGTAGTACACCATCTCCGCGTACTTCTCGGCGACCACGTCCTTGTAGTGCAGCGATTCGCGGTCGAGGCACAGCGTCTCCAGCGCGCGCAGGGCCGCGTAGAGGATCGTGCCGCCGGGCGTCTCGTAGACGCCGCGCGATTTGATGCCCACCAGCCGGTTCTCCACCATATCCAGCCGCCCCACCCCGTGCGCGCCGCCGAGTTTGTTGAGCCGCGTGACCAGTTCCACCGGGCCGTGCGAGACGCCATCCAGACGCACCGGGATGCCGGACTTGAAATCGATCTCGATGTAGAGCGGTTTATCCGGGGCTTTTTCCGGCGCGACGGTCAACTGGAACATCGCTTCTTCTGGCTCCAGCCACGGGTTTTCCAGGATGTGGCCTTCGTGACTGAGGTGCCAGATATTGCGGTCGCGGCTGTAGACGGACTTGCCCGTCGAGGTGACAGGGACGCCGTGCGCGGTCGCGTAGGCTAGCGCATCCTCCCGCGAGCGGATGTCCCACTCGCGCCACGGGGCGATGACGGCGAGGCGCGGATTGAGCGCCATCACGCCCAACTCGAAGCGCACCTGGTCGTTGCCCTTGCCGGTCGCGCCGTGGGCGACGGCGTCCGCGCCTTCCAGTTCGGCGATCTCCACCATGCGCTTGGAAATGAGCGGGCGCGCGAACGACGTGCCGAGCAGGTATTGCCGCTCGTAGATCGCGCCGGCCCGCAGCGTGGGGAAGACGAAGTCGGTGACGAACTCGTTGCGCAGGTCTTCCACATAGGATTTCACCGCGCCGCTGACCTTCGCCTTCTCCGGCAGGCCGCTCAATTCCTCTTCCTGCCCCAAATCCGCGGTGAACGTGACCACCTCGCAGCCGTAGTTCTCGATCAGCCACGGCACAATACACGACGTATCCAGCCCCCCCGAATACGCCAAGATCACTTTGGAAACTTTTTTCTTTGTCATTTTCTCCTCTCCTCCATCAAAATAATGCAGCATAGGTATAACCTCAATAAAAGAGGGAGAAGTGGGGGTTTGTGGGTGGGTTACCCCCACCCCCAAACCCCCACCCCCAGATTTCTGAGAAGATACCAACAAAAAACCCTGGCGTTGTCGCCAGGGTCGGTCTGGCAATTACGCCACCGTATCGGTGATCGGGAAACCCAACGATCCCAACTCCGGCACGTTCACCTGCATCACAATGCTATGCTCACCGGGTTCCAGCGCGCCAGGGACGTAGATCGTCATTACCGCGCCGTAGCCCACGTACAGCGACGACGCCCACGTGATCTCCGTCACCGGGCGAACCTTGCCGCTCAACTCGACGGTCGCGCCTTCCAACGGGCGCGATTCGCCATCCACCGTGAACTTGGTGATGCCGCTGATCGAACCTGAATCGATGAGGTTCTTCACCTGGAAGACGAAGCCCTCGCCCTGGTTCTTCAGGCTGCCGGCCACATACAACTTCTTCAACGCATCGGATGACATATTGTACATTGGATACCTCCTTGAGATAGTAATTGGTAATTGGTAATTGGTAACCGGTTACTGGTAACAGAGAGTATACGCAAGCGTGATGATTAGACAAGGCGCGCAGACTACAAAAGTCTCAGCACGTATTGCGCCTTGCAGACCTGCCGTTTGACGTACATACTGGCGCAAGCAAGCGCCTCGTGAGACTTTTGTAGTCTGGCTCATGCAACGGCCAAAAACTCCAGGGCGTGCGACAGTACGGCGACGCCGCGCCGGAATTCGGCGATGTCCAAATGCTCGTGCGGCGTGTGATCGAGCGACGAGTCGCCCGGCCCGTAAGCCACCATCGGGCACTCCCACACCGGGCCGACGGTGTTCATATCCGACGTGCCGGTCTTGAGTTTGAAGCGCGGCTTGCCGCCCTCAGCGCG
>DAOUAY010000619.1:0-6420 GCA_034432995.1 Anaerolineae bacterium
TCCCCCTATGAAAAAAGCGAGTGTACGCATCAAGGGCCTGGTCGTGCTGATGAACAACGTCCGCGAGCGGATGAGCGCGGGAATTCCGCCGGAGCACGTCGACGATTTCCGCGCGATGGTGACGGGCGGCGTGCAGGCCGTGGAAGCGATCTGCCGCAAGAATCACATCACGCCGGATGCGCTGCCCGCGCCGTCGCGCCGCGCCTACGCCTATCTCAAGGGTCTCGATCTCAGGCATTTGCCGCCGCCCGCCGCAATCGCGCCCGCTGCGCCCAAGACAGTTCGCATCACGAACATCGTCGCTGCCTGCAATTATTACCATGCGACGTTCGCCAAATTGGCTTCGCCCCCCGATGCGCCGGCCTGGACTGTCGGACATCCCGACGTCAAGCGGCTCGCGGCGGAGTTGGTCGCCGAAGTCGAAGGCATCGCCGCGTTGTGCCGCGAACAGGAGGGCACGCCCGCGGACTTGCCGACGCAATCGCGGCGCGGCTATCAATGGCTGGCGTTCCTCAGCGACCCCGACAACCTGGCGGCGCACCTGGCGACGCTGACCGAGGCGTATCGCACGGCCAAGACCGGCGCGGCGCAAAAACCGTTGTCCCTCGCTCAGCGCAAACTGCCCTTGCACATCGAACTATACGCGACCAGTCACCTCTACCGTTCACGCATCGAGGCCGATGGCATCACGATCACGGCCAATGAAGGCTTCATCGGCGCGCCCCATTCGATCATCCAGGCGTTGATCTACACGTCGTTGCGGCATCCAGAGAAAAAACACGCAGCGCAGGTCAAGGCTTACGGCGCGACTGATGCCTTCGAGGAAATTGCCCTCTCGCTGGAGATGATGACCGCCGATCTCTCGGTCAACACCCAGGGCCAGCATTACGATCTGGCCGCCGTCTTCGACCGGGTGAACGCTGCCTACTTCGCCGGGACGCTTTCGCCGCCGCGCCTCACGTGGAACAAGACGCTGACGCATCGCACGTTCGGGCATTACCAGTTCAACACCGACACGGTGATGTTGAGCCTGTCGCTCGACGATGCCGCCGTCCCGCCTTACGCGGTGGATTTCGTGATGTACCACGAGCTGCTGCACAAATCGCTCGGTGTGAAGCTCGTCAACGGGCGGCGGTACGCGCATACGACCGAATTCCGCGACGCCGAACGCCGTTTCGCGCAGTACGACAAGGCCAAAGCGTTCCTGTCCAAACTGGGCAACCTGCACCGTTAATGGTACACGGATTTTACGGATGAACACGGATTTCCCTTTTGTTTTTTATCCGTGGAATCCGTGCGCATCCGTGTACTCAATCTTGGGAGAATGACTACGGATGCTTGACACATCTGCTAACGATAGCTGGAAAGCGCTTATGCACGATGTGCTCACGTGCCGGCGCTGCCCGCGCCTCGAGGCCTGGCGCGAGGAGGTGGCGCGGGTGAAGCGGCGCGCGTTCCGTGATGCCGAGTATTGGGGCAAGCCCGTGCTCGGTTTCGGTGATCCGCAGGCGCGGCTGGTGATCGTGGGTCTGGCGCCGGGCGCGCACGGCTCCAACCGTACCGGGCGGATGTTCACCGGCGACAGTTCCGGCGATACGCTCTACGCGGCGCTGCACCGCGCGGGCCTCGCCAGCCAGCCGACGGCGATGTCCCGCGATGACGGGTTGACATTGCACGATACGTTCATCACCGCTGTCGGACGCTGCGTCCCGCCGGGGAACAAGCCCACGCCAGAGGAGTTAACGAATTGCCGTCCGTTTCTCGCCCGCGAACTGGCGCTCTTGCCCCATGCGCGTGTCGTTCTATCGCTGGGTCGGATTGCCTTCGATGGCATTCTGCTCTTGTTGCGCGAACAGGGTCTCGACGTTCCCGCGCTGTCCTTCGCCCACGGCGCGACGTACCCGCTGCCCGCGCCGGGCCTTACACTCGTCGCTTCGTATCATCCCAGTCGCCAAAACACGCAGACTGGGCGGCTGACGACGGCGATGTTCGATGCGGTGTTTGCGCAGATTCATCCGCTGCTCGGAGGGGATCGGCAGATCCCCGTCTCCTGCGCATAGCCGGGGAACTGGCGTTCCCCTTGAAGCAATAAATGGTTCTAGTCGGGGAACTGCCGTTCCCCTTGAAGCAGTAAATGGGGTGGGGATTTGTCGCGCGCCACACCCGCTTTTGACTTCGTTCCAGGGGGAGTATAATGGTACACATCCTGGAAGATACCCACAGGAGGAGCCATGATCGAAGTCACACTGGAAACCCTGCAAATGAGTCTCGTCTCCCCGCACCGCATTGTGGTGTTGCGCGAGGTTGACGTGGAACGCTATTTGCCAATCTGGATCGGGCCGTGTGAAGCGGAGGCTATCGCCAATCGCCTCAATAACATCGAAATTCCGCGCCCGCAAACGCACGATTTGCTGGTGAACGTGCTGGATGCGTTGAACGCAGACTTGCTCTACATTCACATCAACGCCCTGGCCGATAACACCTTCTTCGCCCAGCTTGTGTTGGATGTGAAGGGCCAACGCAGCGAGGTCGATTGCCGCCCCAGTGACGCCATCGCCGTCGCCGTGCGTTTGGACGTTCCCATCTACGTTGCCGAAGAGGTGATGGATGAGGCGGGCGTGTTCCCGGAGCGCGATCTCAGCCCGCAGGGTCAGGAGGACAAAGACTTGAGCGTGTTCCGCGATTTTCTTAGCACGCTGGATGACGCATCGCCGTCGAACAAGGATAGCTAATACGGTATCGCTATGACCACACCCGACAAAACCGTACCCCACAATATCGAAGCCGAGGAAGCCGTCCTCGGCGCTTTGCTCATCGACCCGGAGGGCATCTTTCGCGTGCTGCCCTTTTTGCGGGCTGAAGATTTCTACCTGCAAAAGCACCGTTGGATTTATGAATCGATCATCCGCATCCACGACCGCCGCGATCCCATCGACTTCCTCACGTTGACGACCGAGCTGGAACAGCGCGAGCAACTGGAAGCCGTCGGCGGCGCGGCCTACATCTCGCAGTTGATCAACGCCGTCCCCTCCGCCGTCAGTATCGAATCGTATGGCCGCCTGGTCGAGCAGACTGCCGTTCGCCGCCGCTTGCTGGACGCCGTCAGCGACATCGCCCGCCTGGCCTACGACGAGAAACTGCCCATCGATCAAGTGGTGGACAAATCCGAGCAGGCGCTTTTCGGCGTGTCGCAGCAGCGCGCCACCCGCGATCTCCAGCCCATTCAAGAAGTTGTGCAGCGCTACTACGACCGTGTGGAATACCTCTACGCGCATCGCGGCGAGCCGATGGGCGTCCCCACCGGATTCCACGATCTGGATCGCGTGCTCGGCGGCTTCCAACGTTCCGATTTGCTGATCCTGGCAGCGCGGCCCGGTGTGGGCAAAACATCGCTGATGCTCACCTTTGCTCTCAAGGCGGCGGAGAAGGGGCGCACAGTCGCCGTCTTCAGCCTGGAAATGTCGGCGGAACAACTGGCGCAGCGTATGGTCGCCGCCATCAGCCAGATCGACGCGCAGCGGTTGCGCCTGGGGCAGTTGCAGGACGACGAGTGGCCGCGTTTTGCGGACGCCATCGGCCATCTCTCGGACTTGCCGATTTACATCGACGACACGCCATCCATCTCGGTGCTGCAACTGCGCACCAAATGCCGCCGGCTGGCCTCCGAGCGCCCGCTGGAAATGGTGTTCGTCGATTACCTGCAACTGATGAACTCCGACATCCATTCCGATAATCGCGTGCAGGAAGTGTCCTACATCTCGCGCTCCCTCAAAGGCATCGCCCGCGAGCTAGACATCCCATTGATGACCGCCTCGCAGCTCTCCCGCGCCGTCGAACAGCGCACCGACAAAAAACCCGTCCTCTCGGATTTGCGTGAAAGTGGCTGCTTGACAGGTGAAACGTTAGTCCAGTTGGCTGACGGGCGGCGTGCGCCAATCCGCGATCTCGTGCAAGATGGACATCATACAGAGGTTATGGCTCTCGATGAAGAGACCGGAAAATTGGAACCGGCGCAAGTACAGAAAGCCTGGCATACCGGCGTCAAGCCTGTTTTTCGGCTCGTGACCCAGTTGGGCCGGCAGGTGAGGGCCTCGGCGAATCACCAGTTTCTTACAATTAATGGATGGAAACGGCTGGATGCCCTAAAGCCAGGAGAAGACTCGGTTCGTTTGGCCCAAAGTGACATCTATTGGGACAAGATCGCCACTGTTGAGCCAGACGGTGAAGAGGATGTCTACGACTTGACCGTGCCCGGACATCATAACTTCGTTGCAGGCGACATCATTGTGCATAACAGCCTGGAACAGGACGCGGACATCGTGATGTTCATCTACCGCGAGGAACTGTACAACGAGCACACGGAGCAACCCAATATCGCCGATTTGATGATCTCCAAACACCGCAGCGGCCCGGTCGGAACGGTGCAGCTCTACTTCAATAAGCGGCTGACACAGTTCCTGGACGCTGCCACGGTACCGCGCATCTCCGACCCGGCGATGGCGCCGTAAGTTAGTTGTAAGGAGCACTGTGACACTGACCCGTTTTTCCGGCTTCCCGGAAGCCAAAGTTGCCGTCGTCTCTCTGCCGGATCTGGTCTTCACCGACCTCGTCCCGCAGATCGATGACCTGGCGGAATTGAAGGTGACGCTGCTTGTGCTGCGACGGCTGGCGCAGATGCAGTCCGATGCCGCGCCCTGGATCACGCTCGCGGAGTTGCAGGCTGATCCGGCGGTTCGCGCGGCGTTGGGGGATGCCGTGGACTCACAGCTTGCGGACGCGCTGACCCGTACCGTAACGCGCGGCGTGCTGCTCGTAGCTGAATGGCAGTTGGCCGACGGGACGGCGGAACAGCGTTATCTCGCCAACAGCCCGCGCGGGCGGGCGGCGCTGCGGGCGATGCAACGCGGCGTCGAACCGGCGCGCGCGACCAAGACGACGCGCCCCAACATCTTCGCGCTCTACGAGCAGACAGTTGGCCCGCTCACCGCCATCCTCAGCGAAGACTTGATCGACGCCGAGAAGACTTACCCGGCGGAGTGGATCGAAGAAGCGTTCCACGAAGCCGCGAGCCGCAACAAACGCAACTGGAAATACATTCACGCCATCCTCGAACGGTGGCGCACGGAAGGAAAAGATGAAGTCGATAGACGAGATCGTGAAGCAGATCCGCGACGCTACATCGAAGGCAAGTACGGCGACCTCATCCAGCACTGAGCGATCCGGTTCAGCCGGAGACCTGCCTGCCGGTGAGCTGTCTGCGGAAAGCGCACCCGCGTCGCCATCGCGCTCGATGCTGGGCCGCCCGGATTGTCCGCACTGTCAGGGGATGGGCTACGTGCGGCTGGATGTGCCGATCGATCATCCCGATTTTGGCAAACTGTTCCCCTGCACGTGCCGCGCGCGCGAAATTCAGGCGCAGCGCAGCGAAACGCTCAAGCTGTCGAGCAATCTCGCTACGTTGGAACGCTTCACCTTCAAGACGTTTCGTCCGGAGGGCCATGGCCTTTCCCCGGAACTCCAACTGAACCTGCGCCGCGCATACGACACGGCCTTGGCTTACGCGCAGCGTCCCACAGGCTGGCTGCTGCTGCGCGGTGGGTACGGTTGCGGGAAAACGCACCTGGCTGCCGCCATCGCCAACGTGGCCCTCGATCAAGGCGCGCCGGTGATCTTCGTGACCGTGCCCGATCTGCTGGATTACCTGCGCGCGGCCTATGCGCCCACTTCGCCCACCAGCTACGACCGGCGCTTCGAGGAAGTCCGCACCGCGCCGTTGCTCATTCTCGATGACCTGGGCACGGAACACGCCACGCTCTGGGCGCTGGAGAAGCTCTTCCAGTTGCTCAACTACCGCTACATGGCCGACCTGCCCACCGTCATCACGACCAACCGCGATTTGGAGGACATGGAACCGCGCCTGCGCTCGCGCCTCGGCGACCCGGAACTGGTGCAGATTGCGACCATTCTCGCGCCAGACTTCCGGCAGGCCGGCGTCGATCACACCGAATCCAACCTCAACACGCTGCCCTTATACTCGGATATGACGTTGGATGATTTCGATCTGCGGCGCGGCGAACTGGATTCAGCCGAAGCCGCCAACCTGGAACGGGCGCTGGAACAGGCGCGCGCCTTCGCCGCCAATCCCGTGGGCTGGTTGACGTACACCGGGACGTATGGCTGTGGCAAGACGCACCTGGCGGCGGGCATCGCCAATGCGCGCGCGCGTGAGGGACATCCGGCGTTGTTCGTCGTCGTCCCCGACCTGCTCGATCACCTGCGCGCGGCCTTCAATCCGCAAAGCCCTGTCACCTACGACAAGCGCTTCGAGGAAGTGCGCCGCGCGCCGTTCCTGGTGCTCGACGACCTCGGCACCGAAAGCGCGACATCGTGGGCGCAGGAGAAGCTCTTCCAGTTGCTCAA
>DAOUAY010000620.1:0-6806 GCA_034432995.1 Anaerolineae bacterium
CGTGCTGCTGTTCTACATCCCCATGCGCCAGGTCTTGATGAAGAGCTACACCGACCTGGAAGAGCAGATCGTATCCCGCGATGTCCAGCGCGCAGTGAATCAGGCTTTAGAAACCGTCGAAGATATTAAAATCACTGCCGTAGATTATGCCGGTTGGGATGACACTTATGTCTACATGGAAACACGCGATCAGACCTACATCGACTCTAATTACAATGACACCACCTTCATCAACAATCGACTCAATATCATCATGTTGGTCGATACATCCGGTAAAATCGTATATGCGGACGCCTATGATCTCAACAACGAGATCTTTATTCCAATCCCGGAACAACTCCTGAGACTCGGTCCTGATGATCCTCTGCTGGCTCCCAGCCGCTCTGAACAAGGTGTAGAAGGACTTCTGGTCATGGGGAACCAGCCCATGTTCGTGGCATCACAACCTATCCTCACCAGCAATTCTGAAGGGCCGCCCCATGGCGATCTGATCATGGCGCGTTTTCTGGACGCAGACTTGATCGCGCATATCGCCGAGAGTACACAACTGTCGCTGGAAGCGGCTGGCATAGCAGACCCAATCCTTGCCCCCCACCTGCAAGCTGCCCGAGATCGAATACTGGCGAACGCTTCCGATTCATGGGTCGAACCAGTCGATCAACACACTGTCGCCGGTTATGCAGTCCTGAACGACATTTACGAAAAACCGGCTGTGATCTTGCGCGTCGAAAACTCCAGGGAGGTTTACGCGCAGGGGAGAACGACCTTAACCTATCTGGGCACAGCCATCTTGTTTGCGGGCGTAGCATTCAGCGCGGCGATGTGGTGGGTGCTGGGACGGTTGGTGTTTGGCCGCTTGAGCAACTTTCGCGCCGATGTCAGCCACATCGGTATGACAGGCAGCGCCGGCGATTTCTCAAATCGAGTCCCGGTACAGGACGAAGATGAACTCTCTCAACTCGGCAACACGGTCAACGTCATGCTCGACAATCTGGAACAGTACCAGAAAGAACTGCTGATCCAAAAACAGCGCTTCGAGAATCTCGTCGCGGTGGCGCGCGCGACGGTAGAGCGTCCTGACCTGGAAGCCACCATGAAAAACGCAGTGGAAGCCGCCCGCGTTCTCACCGGCGCCGAACGCGGCAGCGTGTTTGTATTGGACGAACTCGGCGTGGTAACGTACAGCATCCTTGCCCGCGATGGCGTGAGCAGCGCCGAACGACAAAAGTTGGTGGGCCAGGTGATGGATATCGGTCTGGCCGGCTGGGTGGCGCGCCACCGTCAGGCCGCATTGGTGGCCGACACCGAACAAGACTCCCGCTGGTTTCCACTACCGAACATCCCTTATGTGGTCCGTTCGGCATTGGTCGTCCCCATCTTCAGTGGGGTGCGCAAACTCGGCATCCTGACACTCACGCACCCCGAAGTGGGGCATTTCTACCAGGATGACCTGGAACTGATGCAGGCCGCCGCCGATCAGATGTCCCTGGCAATCCGCAATGCGCAGATCTACGATGATCAGCGGCGGTTGGCCGAACGCCAGACCACGCTCTACGAAGTGCTGCGCACCATCGGCACATTGCTCGATCCCGATGCTGTCTTGTTGGTGGCGGTGGACAAAATCGCAGCACTGACCAACTGGCCTGCCGTCACCATTCTCTTGCCCGACAAGAGCACGGATAAGTTGACATTGCGGGCCAGTGCAGGCCAGCTTCCTCTCCCCGAGCAATGGAGCAGCGGACCAAACTACGGCAACATTGGACGCGCCTTCCGCACCGGCGAGTTGCTCTATGTCGACAATACGCAAATCCACACAACAACCGGTATGACCGTGTTTGAAAAGGCCGGTTCGCAGATTGTAGTCCCATTGCGCTATGGTCAACGCACTCTGGGTATCCTGAACATCGAGCATGAGGGCGTCTACGCCTTCAGAGCGGATGATGTCGTCCTGGCAGAATCCCTGGCCGATGCCATCGCTCTGGCGTTGGAAAATGCGCAGATACACAGCCACGTGCGCCAATATGCGGCGAACCTCAATATGATGTACGCGTTGGCCCAGGTGACCAGCCGCTCCCTGGAACTTGAAACTATACTCCCCGAGGCGTTGGATTCTATCCTGGATTCTCTGGAGTTTGAAGCGGGATTTATCAGCCTCTTCGATCCACAAAGCGGGCAACTCCAACTGGCAGCCACGCACGGAATCCCGGCCACGATGACAGGGCAACTACAGAGTGTCTTGAACCAGGACGCGAACCGCGATTATATCGCGCACCAGCACATCCCGATGCTTATCGAGGACCTTTCCAAACGGACCCCGCTCATCGCCAGACTGCAGGCCGGCGCGCCGCAACTCTATGAACACCTCCGGGGCTGGGGAATCCACACCTACATCGGGACGCCGTTAGTCCAGCAGGGTCAAGCGCTGGGCATGATTGGGATGTTCGCCCGGCAAGCCCGCATGTTGTCTTCGAACGATCAAGCCTTACAGGTCACCCTGGTCCAACACCTGGCTACGGCAATCACCAATACGCGCCTGTTCCAGGCCGTCACCGACGAACGCAGCCGTTTGCAGTCACTCATCGAGTCTTCGAGTGATGGGGTTATCTTTATCGATGCCAACCAGAAAGTCCCGATCATCAACGCCGCGGCGCTCAAGTTTCTGGATTTGCCCGTCGTACCGCAAGAGTGGATCAACCGTACCACCATCGACTTTCTGGGCATCCTGCGGCAGTGTGCGCCAGAAGCCGCGCGCACGCTGATCAAAGAGCTTCGGCGCGTGCAGCGCGCGGATGCAGAACCCGCCGAGGGGGAATTCGAAGTCTTCCCGCGGATCATCCACTGGTACAATCTCCCCGTGACGGCTCAAGATACGGCATTGGGCCGGTTGATTCTCCTCCATGATGTGACTGCAGAACACCTGGTGGAACGCATGCGCGAAGATCTGACACGCACCACAATCCACGATTTGCGCAATCCCCTCACCAGCATCTCCGGCGCGATCAAGCTGTTGGAGAGCGAGATGCAGGATTCGCTCACGTTGGATCAACAACGATTTTTGGACATCGCCGATCGCGGAACAAAGCGTATGTTGAATCTGGTCAACACCATTTTGGACATTAGCCGCCTGGAAGACGGACAGATGCCATTGGAGTACATTCCCATCGACCTGCCCGGTTTTGTCGAAGACATTATCCAATCCCAGATGCCGCTTGCCATCGACAAGGCGTTACATATCGAAAATATGCTCCCTACCAATCTGCCGACAGTCGCGGGCGATCGCGGTTTGTTGGAACGGGTTTTTCAAAACCTGATTGGCAATGCGATCAAATTCACGCCTTCCGGGGGAACCATCTGCATCACCGCGCGTGAGGAGGCCACCGATCCCACCAGGATATACATCTCGATCAACGATACAGGCGCGGGAATTCCGCCAGAAATCCAGGGCCGGTTATTCGAGAAATTTACCAGCGGCAAGCAGACTGGGCGCGGCTCCGGTTTGGGGCTGGCTTTCTGTAAAATGGTCCTCGACGCGCACAATGAGAACATCTGGGTGGAAAGCAGTGATGAGCGGGGGACAACGTTCACGTTTACGCTTTCACGTCTTTAATACAGTATGCTAACAGAGCGAGACCGTTTTCTCCAGACTTTGTTCTTCGGCAATCCAGACAAAATACCACTCACCCCTGGCGGGCCGCGCGAATCCACATTGGCGGCATAGCACGCCCAAGGTTTGCCGGTTGATGTCCATTGGTACGACTATCTGATGTGGATCGAGGCTGGCGTGGACGCCTGCTCGCCGATGGAAGTCGCGGCCGGCAACGACATCGTCGCCTTCCGCCAACAGTATAGTACGCAGATGGCCTACCTCGGCGGCATCGACAAACGCGCCCTGGCGAAGGGTGGCGACGTGATGCGCACCGAGCTGCTGCGCGTCATCCCGCCGCTATTGGAAACCGGCGGCTTCATCCCCGGCTGCGATCATGGTGTCCCGCCGGACATTTCGTGGCCGAACTTTGTCGAATACACGCGGCTACTGGCGCAACTGACGGGATGGTTGTAAAATGGCAGGATAGAAGAGAGCATATACAGAAACATCCAAGAGAGGTGAAATCACAATGACTGCGGAAAGAGTCTTGGGAACGTTATCAACAAGAGAATTCGAAGAATTAGTCGAACACACAATTGACAAACGACTTGAGGTTTGGCTTACACAATTAACCGATGCCTGGATGAATTTTCCGGATGAAGAAAATGCTACCCTACGTCCCGATTTTGTTGCCGCGCTCAAGCGTTCTCGGGAACAAGCACAAAATGGAGAAGGCATAGATCTAGAAACATTCCGTAAACAGTTCAAAAAATGAAAGCCTACGGAATCATTCTAACACCTGAGGCGCAAAACGACTTGGAGCACTTCGATGCTATGCTCCAAGAACGACTCTTGGATAAGATAGAATGGATAGGCCACAATCTTGAGTTATTCCGCCACCAAGCGCTGCAAGGTCAAGAATGGAAAGGGTGTTTCAAATATCGAGTTGGTGATTATCGCACCATTTATCAGATAGAATGGACAAGTCACAAACTGATCGTCTTGAAAGTTGCACATCGCCGCGAAGTATACGAATAATTCCCCCGATATAAAAGGAGCCACTATGAAAGGTATCATTCTCTCCGGCGGACTGGGTACGCGTCTCTACCCGCTCACCGTCTCCCTGTCCAAGCAAATTCTCCCCATCTTCGACAAGCCGATGATCTACTACCCACTCTCGGTGCTGATGTTCGCCGACATCCGCGAATTCCTCATCATCTCCACGCCGCAGCACATCGAGCTGTACGAGAAGCTCTTTGGCGACGGGTCGCGGCTCGGCCTGGATATCCAGTATGTCGTTCAGCCACATCCGGGCGGTATTGCGCAGTCCTTCCTCCTGGGCGAAGAGTTCATCGGCGGGCAGCCGTGCGCGCTCATCCTCGGCGACAATTTCCTCTACGGGCACGGCCTCTCCAATTTGATGGAGGAAGCCGGCCAACTGGCCGATGGCGGCATGGTCTTCGCCTACTACGTGCAGGATCCGCAACGCTACGGCGTCGTCGAATTCGACAAAGGCCTCAACGCCCTGAGCATCGAGGAGAAACCGCAACAACCCAAGTCGAACTACGCCGTCACCGGCATCTACTTTTACGACAAAGACGTGGTGGATGTGACGAAGAACCTCAAACCATCCGCGCGCGGCGAACTGGAAATCACCGACGTCAACAAAGAATACTTGCGGCGCGGCAAACTGAAAGTGCGCCTCTTCGGACGTGGATTTGCCTGGCTGGACACCGGCACACACGAAAGCCTGCTGGAAGCCAGCGACTTCGTACAGACCATCGAACACCGCCAGGGCCTCAAGGTCGGCTGCATCGAGGAGATCGCCTACCGCAAGGGCTACATCGGGCCGGAGGAATTGCTCAAAATCGCCGATTTCTCGAAGGACAATCCCTACTGCCTGTACCTGCGCGAACTAGCCCAACAGCCGCAAACAATGGTGATATAACAACAAAGGAGCAAACGAATGGCACATCCGAAATTGACCGCGCAGTTGTTCACCATTCGGGATTTCTGCAAAACGTTGGAAGACTTCGACGCCAGTATGCAGCAAATCCGCGACATCGGCTACACCGCCGTGCAAGTCTCCGGCATCGGGCCGATCCCGCACGAGGACGTGAAGGCCGTCACCGAACAGTACGGTCTCAAGATCGTCATCACGCACGTGGGCTTCGACTACCTGCAAAACGCCATCGACGCGGCCATCGCGCAGCACAAACTGTGGGAGTGTCCCAACGTCGCCATCGGCAGTATGCCGCCCCGGTACTACGAGATGGGCGAGGCAGGCTTCCACCAATTTGCCAAAGACGCTACGGAGATTGGCAAAAAGCTGGCAGACGCCGGGCTAACCTTTAGCTACCACAACCACAGTTTCGAGTTTGTGCGCTATGGCACTCGCACCGGCCTGGACATCATCTACGAAGAGAGCGATCCGCGCTATGTGCAGGCCGAGATCGACACATACTGGATCCAGCATGGCGGCGGCGACGTCGTCGCGTGGATCAAGCGCATGAAAAACCGTATGCCCGTCGTCCACTTCAAAGATATGGTCATGGCCAGAGGGGAGTCGATGTGGACCAGCCAGCAAATCATGGCCGAGGTCGGCGAGGGCAACCTCAACTGGAAGCGCATCATCAAAGCGTGCAAGAAGGCCAACGTCGAATGGTACGCCGTCGAGCAGGACCGCTGTCTGCGCGATCCGTTCGAAAGTCTCAAGATCAGCTACGACAACCTCCGCGCCATGGGCGTGGAATAAAAGCCTGTAGTCTGGTAGTCGAATAGTCTCAATAGGTCAAAAAATGCTCCCAGGGGATCGTCAGATCCCCGTTCCAGTCTGGACTTAGCGATCCAGACCAAGCGAAACTAGATCGACTGAATCTGGTTGTCAATTTCATCCAATCTCTATAGCGAGGAATTTCTATGAACAACACTGTTATCGAAAATTGTGGGGTTTCACCCGCGCGGCTTGGACGCATTTCTACACTGATGCAGCGTTATGTGGATGACGGCAAGCTCGCCGGTATCATCGCCACCGTCGCCCGGCGCGGGCAGACCGTCTACCTGGAAAAGTTCGGCATGATGAATATCGAAGCGGGCAAGCCGATGCAGTTCGACGCCATCTTCCGCATCGCCTCGATGACCAAACCGATCACCAGCGTCGCTATTATGACGCTGTACGAAGAAGGCCACTTCCACCTGAACACGCCGATTGCGGAGTTCA
>DAOUAY010000621.1:0-2225 GCA_034432995.1 Anaerolineae bacterium
TGGCAGGGCGGGCCGATCGTGGGCAGCGGCAAGTTCATGCCCACCTACGTCACCGGCCTCGACCCGGAGACGGGCCAGGGGACGCGCGCTGTCGTCCATTACACCGTCGGCGCGCAGGCCGTGGAGGTGGAGGTGGACACGGAAACCGGTCAGATGGAGGTCATCAAAGTCGCCAGCGCCTACGACGTGGGCAAGGCCATCAACCCGGATTTGGTGATGACGCAGATCGAGGGCGGCGCGGTCCACGGGATGAGTTCCGCTTTCGAGGGCTTGCGCTTCGACGCGAAAGGCCGCCCGCTCAACGGCAGCTTCGTGGACTACAAGATCGCCACCGCGCTGGATGCCCCGCGCGAGATTCACGGCGATATCGTCGAGACGCCGCTGGAGGACGGCCCGTGGGGCGCGCGCGGCGTCGGCGAGCACGTCATGGTGCCCACCGCGCCGGCCATCGCCAACGCGCTCTATGTAGCCACCGGCGTCCGCTTCAACGATTTGCCGCTCTCGGCGGAGAAGATTTTCATGGCGCTGCACCCGGAGGGGCCGGAGTTGAGTTGCGAGTTGCCGGGACGGTAACGATCTGGAAGTTCGCCCTCTAGCCGAGTTGGAGTATACTATTTTGCTAGAGGGCAGATCCACTAAGGAGGTGGGGCATGACGACAACCTTAGCCTTACAACCCGCGCTATGGGAGCAGTTACAACAGACAGCCGACGAACAAAAAACGGATGTCATCGCGCTAGTAGAGACGGCAATACAAACCTACTTACGCCAAGTCGAACGGGATCAAATTGAGGCCGAAGCTGAAGCCTACCAAAAATTGCATCCTATGTTGACAAAGAAATACCTGGGACGATATGTCGCCATCCACCATGGTCAGGTGATAGATCATGATAAAGATTTTCAAAAGCTCCATACCCGTGTTCGACAACGCTTTGGCCGACGGCCGGTGCTGTTGCGGCGAGTTGAGGAAGCGCCAGAAAGAGAAATCGTCTTCCGAAGCCCTAGTTTGGAGCAGAGCTAATGCCAAGCATCCCATATCTTGACACTCATTATCCTGAGATTCCAGTGTTAGAAGTTTACCTGGGATACCCTGCAGAGGAATTGTCACTCGGGCCGTTTGTGGCAATCGTTGATACAGGCGCAGACGGAACGCTAATTCCGCAGAAACTGTTGGATCAGATTGAGACGCCTATGGTTGACACGGTAAGGATTCGTAGCCATTGGGGAGAATGGCGCCGCGTTATGGTGTTTACAGTAGATATGGGATTTGAAACCTTCCGTCTGCCTTCGATAGATGTGATCGGTGACGAAACAGGAAGCGATGTTATCTTGGGACGTAACGTCTTGAATCGTCTGAAGCTTCTACTCGACGGCCCCGAACAGTGCATACAAATCCTTCAGAAGTCATGTCAATAAGGCCTAAAAAAATCAGATTGAACACGTAGGGCGGGTTGTGACTCGCCCTACGTTGTTGTACAAACCCCCATAACCGCACCGGCGCGTAAAATGCGCACCAGATCGGCCTCATCCTCTGGCGTTTCTTTCAACAGGTTATAGGCAACACCGAGAGATCGGGTGCTGTGCGCGTCAGAGTTGCACACGACCGGGATGCCGAGCCGCTTTGCCACCTCACGGATGCGCGGCTGATTCAGCAAAGCGACGTTACTCGAACACCCTTCCAGCGCATCGGGTGGATACTGCGCGATGTCGATGACAATGTCCGGGTGATAACGGAAAGGATGCGCCAGAGCGATCCACCCCTGGTGTTGGCGCACGAAGGTGTGCAAGGCTGGATAAGTCCACTGTGTGGATTCCAACAGGACATCGTGAACGCCTAGCACCAGCAGGTCTTCCTTTTCTTGCACAGTGATTTCTGTCCCGCCGAAAATTCGGAACGGCGCGTAGCGCTGATTCAGCACCTCAATATGCTCCAACGATACCAGACGGGCGTGATCCGTAAGGCCGTTCCAAGATTCAAAACCTTCCAAACTTGACGCAATTTACTCGGGAAGTGGGCGATTTAATTTCCTGGGGCAGCCTTAGCCTGTTTTCGACATAGAACAAACGATCGAGTAGGAAACTTGTCAGATTGATGAAAAGGGATTAGAGTTGTTCCTTAATAAGCCAGAGAAAAATTCCATAGGCCAGCACAGATGCCGATGACGTCATCTTCGAAGTCGTCTGTATGATTACGAAAACGATGCACCAGGATATTGTAGCGCTTGAT
>DAOUAY010000622.1:0-2767 GCA_034432995.1 Anaerolineae bacterium
TCCTCAGCCAGTGGCCCGGTGATCTGTGCGATCCGCCGGTGGCCGAGCTGCGTCAGATGCTGGGTCGCCTGATGTGCGGCCCCGTAGTTGTCCAGGTACACCAGGTTCTGCACGTCGGCGCGCTGGCAGCCGCTCATCAGCACCGTCGTGAAGCCGTCGGGCAGGCGCTGCACCGGCAGCTCGATGTAGGGGCTGATGACGATCAACCCGTCCACGCGCCGCGGGGCAACCAGCTCGTCTATCAGCGCGGCAAACTGGCCCTCATCGGCGAAGGACGCGCAGAGCAGATAGTAGCCGTGCTCGCGCGCCACGGATTCGGCGCCCTCCATGTTGGAGGCATAGGTGAAATCGGTCAGGTTGGGCGCCAGGCAGGCCAGGGTGTTGGTGCGACCCTGAGCCATGGAGCGCGCAATGGCGTGGGGACGAAAATCCAGCTCTCGGATCGCTGATTCGACGCGCGCCAGGGTTTCCGGGGTGACGCCCGGCGCGCCGTTGACGACGCGCGAAACGGTTTGGTGGGAGACTCCCGCCAACGAGGCTACGTCGCGCAAGGTCGGATGCTTCTTCGTCAACCGGGCCATGATCAGATCGGGATTACGAAAGGATGTTACCGGTCACTTTACCGGTAACATGACTATACACCCGTTTACGCGGTTTGTCAATACCCGGTAGTCTCCCTCTTGAGCGTTGAGTCAGGCTAATGTAAACTGTGGGTAAACTGAACCGAGGGAGACAGATGGAAAAGTTTGCCCAACCTGGCGATTTCTGTCCCAATGCAGCCTGCCCGGACTATGGCAAGCTGCACAGCGCGCAGCAACCGCACATTGAAAGATTCGGCGCCACGCGCAAAGGTGTGCAGCGTTATCGCTGCAAAACGTGCCGCAAGACCTTTACCGCCACCTACGGCACCATCTTCTATCGCAAGCGCACACCGGAGCATGAGATCCTCGAAACCCTGGCGCTGCTCGCCGAAGGCAGTCGCATCAGCAGTTTGGCGCGGACCAAGGGTTTCAAGGAAGACACCATTCTGGCTTGGCTGCGCGAAGCGGCCCAGCATGCCGAGCAGATCGAGGCTGTCTTGATGCATGACTTCCAGATCCAGCGCGGCCAGTTGGATGCCTTGTGGGCCTATGTCGGCAACAAGGGAGAAAAAAAGCCAGCCTGAGACCGCCGACAGCGGCCAATTCATGCGCTCGACCATGTTGGACATGGACAGCCGCTTACGCGTCGCCAGGGCGATTGCGAAAGATGAGACCCAGGCCAGTATCGGCGTGTTTCGCCTGCTACAGCAACGTGGTCATCCCGACAGTCCGCCGCCGACCATCTCGGATGGCTGGGGCGGGATTGCTGAGGCCATGGTCGAAGTCTACGGGCTGGTACCGGAATATCAGGGCCGTGGCCGCCCCCCGACCCGTAAAAGGCCGGGCGCCGACTGGCTGTACCTGCAGATGGTCAAGCAGCGGGATGAGCAGGGCCATTTTCAAGGCACGAAGCTGCGGGCGATCTTTGGCACGAAAGCTGAGGTGGTGGCGCTGTTGGGCACAAGTACGGCGTATATCGAGCGCAGCAACCTGACCAGTCGCTTGTTCAATGGCCGCCAAGTGCGCAAAACCCTGGCCTTTTCCAAAGCTGTCGCGGCCTACCGGGCTTCAGCAACCTGGGAAGATAGCTATTACAACCTGATCCGCCCGCACAAGAGCTTGCGGCTACCGGTTGAGAATAGCTTGCCGCAAAAATGGTCGCCCCGCACACCCGCGATGGCGGCCAACTTGACCGATCATATCTGGACTGTTAAGGAACTGCTGACGACTTTACCCGTACCAGGTACTATCAACACCTAAAAGGGAGACCACCGCAATCTGAAAAATGCCGAAATGGTGATCCAGCTCGTCTGGACTGTGGCAGTCCTGCGGATCAGATCCTTCGAACAACGGGACGATGAGATAGAACTCCGCTTTGAAGCGGCGGAAAGCCGGCTCGTGTTTCCCAGATTCCATCCGCCAAGCTGGCCGAATCAGGCTTATCACCTGGAAAACTCGCTGGAGTTTCTGACGGATCGGAACGATTGGTACCTGGATAAGGAGCGTGGTGTCCTCCACTACTTGCCGGAGGACGATAGCCAGGCTTTAGCGGACACAGTGGTCCCATGTCTTGAATCGTTGCTGAGACTCGAAGGAACACTCGAGCAGCCGGTTTCGGGGTTGCGCTTTGAAGGTTTGACTTTTGCCTATACAGGCTGGACCCGGCCCGACGACTACGGACATCTGCCGCTGCAAGCCGGCATGGTTAGTCTCGGCGCAAGCCAAGACAACATCAGCTATGTCGGTCGTCCGCCGGCAGCAGTGCATGTGTCGAATGCGCACCAGGTGCACTTTGAAAGAAACCGCTTTGTCAACCTGGGGGCGACGGCCCTGGATCTGGAGTGCGGCGTTCAGAAGTGTACTGTATCCGGCAACTTATTCAAGGGGGTTGCCGGGAGCGCTATCCTGGTCGGCATATTCTCCAAAGAAGACCGGGAGGCGCATCTACCCTATCTGCCTCGGGATGAGCGTGAAGTCTGCCGAGACAACGTGATTGAAAACAACTATGTCACAGAGGCAGCACAGGAGGATTACGGCTGCGTCGGCATCGGTTATGGCTATACCGAAGCCACCATCATTCAGCACAATGAGGTCTGTCACCTGCCCTGGACCGGCATCCACTGCGGATGGGGTTGGACAACGAAGCACTCAGCCGCTCGTAACAACATCATTCGTTACAACCATGT
>DAOUAY010000623.1:0-4924 GCA_034432995.1 Anaerolineae bacterium
CCCTACCCCGCGACGGGGCATCCCGGCTTTACCGCCGTCGGCGTGCCGGCGTCACTGTTGCGCTTCGGCGCGCTGCACAGCTACGATGCTGTCCGCCCGCACCGCCTGCCGCCGGAATTGCAGGACAAGAACCCGACGGGGGCGATGTGGCGGTGGATGGATGGGGCGTGGACGCAGAAGGACGTTGCATAACCAACCCCATGAACTTACAGCTTCGCACAATACGACCAAACGAGTTACCGGCGCTGCTGAAACTGTACGAACACCTGCGCGCCGCAGACGAACCGCTGCCCGATGCAGCGACGGTCGCGCAGGTGTGGGACGAACTATGCAATGACCCAAAACTGCACTGCTTCGTCGCCACGGCGGATGACGCGCCGGTCGCGTCGTGCATCCTGGCGATCATCCCCAATTTGACGCGGGGCGCGCGGCCCTACGGGTTGATCGAGAACGTCGTCACGCACGCAGACTACCGCCGCCGGGGCATCGGGATAGCGCTGTTGCGGCACGCGCTTGCCGTCGCATGGCAGCACAACTGTTACAAAGTAATGCTGCTCACCGGCCGCAAGGACGACAAGGTATTCCAATTTTACGAAAAGGCCGGGTTTCAACGCGACGTGAAAACCGGCTTTATCGCTTACCCGGATGCGCATCTTGTCAACAGACCGAACGGATGAAGAGGAATTTTTCTATGATTCTCGATGGACATATTCGCATCAGCGACGGCCCGGAAGACCGGGAAGATTTCGTGTGGCGACTACGCGAAGCCGGAGCAGATGGCGGTATCCTGCTTTCGCCAGCGCCAGCGTGCTTTTTTGACTCTCGACTTATCGCCCGCGCAAAATCAACGGCAGATATACGAGCCGGTCGGTCGGCATTGCCTGCACGGTGTCGCTGAGCCATGAAACGCCGTCTAGCATGGCCTGCAGGGTCACAGTGTACCGCGTGTAGTTGGTCAGCCCGGTCAGGGTGTAAGCGCGGAGGGTCTGGGTGAGACCCGCAATCGGCAGGTAAACGCTGTCGGGATTTTGATAGGTGATCGTCCACGTGCTGGTCGGCGGCAGCGTGACGTTGACCTCCCAGTTCAGGCGAATGAGGGCATTGCCGGGCGCAGCATACAGCGCCAGCGCCGGCTGGAACTCGTAAGCCCCAATGTCCGGCGCGCTGCCCGCATACACATCGTTGATGCCGGGAATGACGACGCCGGCATCGATCAGATCGCTTGTTTGGCTCAACGTATAGTCCCCCGCCGCAGTATCGACGAACCGTGGCGCGACGTTCAACCCGTGTAGCTCTTGCCCGGTCGCGGCGCGCAGTTCGGCCAGGGTGTTCAGATGTCGATCGGGCAGACCGGCCCACCAGACCAGCTCACCCGGCAGTGTGGTGTAGAGATTGTCGTAATCCAAATCGAGGGGCTGGGTGGGATTGGCGTTATACAAGGCGTATTCAGTGCCGGCCCAGATGTTGTTGCGGGCGGTCAGTTGCGTCCATGAGCCGGGGGAAAAAAGCGCGAAGCCGTTGCCGTCGGGCAGGGCAGCATCGCCGGTATTGTGGAACAAGAACATCGGCCCTGATTGATCGTAGCCGGAATTGAACTTGAAAGGGAAGCCGGAATAGTCGTTGTTGCCCGCGCCGGTGTTGTAGATCAGGTTGCGCACGGCGTACACCGGTCCATCGTACACCGGAGCCAGCGAGATGCCCACCAGCACATCGTGGAACGTGTTGCGCCAGATGCGCAGATTGCTGCACCGGCCATCCGTCTCCATGCCATCGTCGCCAATGCGGTAGACCAGGTTCTCGTAGACGTCGGTCTCGTTGGTCGCGGCGGCGCTGGATTCCGGGCAGGCGCCAAAGCCGTCGAAGTAGTCGTGAAAGACGTTCCGGCGGATGACCATGCCGCGCCCATCCACCGGATCGTAAAGCCGTATGCCGCCGGTTTCCAGTTCGGCGCCCCCCTTCACCGCGTCCCAGGGCCAGTTGAATGTCGTGTCATAGAACACGTTGTCCTGAATGACGTTGCGGTGCGACGTGCGCTTGATGCCGATCCCCAAATCGTTGACGGCAAAGGTGCAGCTCTGCACCAGATTGTCACTGGCGTTGTTGAAATAGATCGCCTTGGCATAATCGCCTTGCCCGTAATGGCGAAAAGTCAGGTTGAGGAAATAGATGTAGTTCCGTTCGACCACAAAGGCGCGATTGTAGCGCGAGACGACCATCGTCACACCGCCGGGATTGGCGTCCCCGGCCAGGCGCACGTACAGCGTCGTGCCGCTGGCGTAAAAACCGGGGATGCCCCAGGCCAGGCTTTGCAGATCGGACAGGCTTTGATACGGATAAAGGCGCTGGCCGTTCGCGGTGACCAGGTGCGGATCGGGCGCGCTCACGGTAGTGCGATAGACGCCGCCGCCCTGCGCGCCCCAGGTGAACGGCCCCGTGTAACCGCCATCCAGCACTGCCGCTCCGCCCGGCTGGCCTCGAATGACGATCGGCGCGCCGGCCGTGCCAGAGCGCGGCGCAGCGATCTCGCCCTGCGCGTAGACGCCATCGAGCAGAACGACCTCATCGCCGGCCTGCGCCAGATTCAAGCCGGTGGTCAGGGAACAAGGCGTGGCAAGTGCGCACGCCGTTCCGCCGCCGGAAGGGCTGACAAAGTAAGAACGGTTCGGCGCGGGAATCACGATCTCGGCGCGCGTCGATGCGGTAGCGGACACGGTCGTGTTGTCCAACGGCCCGCCGTCGGGATCGTCGAAGGTGACGCGCACGTCGTAGGCCGTGCCCGGCGTCAACCAGAACAAACTGCCCACGAAGCGCGTGCTCGTGATGCGCGAAAGCGGAAACCCCGTCTGGTACACGTCGCTCCCACTGACGCGATACGCAACCTGCGCCGTCGCATCGCCATCGGGATCGTCGGCAGCGCCCAGCGTCACAATGACGCCCATCGCGTGGAATGTGCCGTACAAATCCAACGTCGCGGCAGCGCGCACCGGACACACCGGCAGCAAAGCCAAAATCACAATCAGGAACCAGCCAGCCATTGCCTTCTTCATCGTCGCCCCATCCTTTCTTCGCCCGACTAGATCATTGTGCATCATCAACGTATCAGCACTAAATTCTTTTGCATTATCCCCATGCGATTTGCCAAACAGTCTGAAATAGTATATCATTGACCAGAAAGTGTTTGACGAGCCTGCCGAACAGTTAGCCAATCTTCTGAGGAGGCGCCGGTGCTAACGCACTCCATGCAAGTACGAAAATCTGTCCACTGATTTTTTGCCATTTGCAATTTGCCATTTTCGAAGGAGGAGTGACCGATGATGCGTCGAATTGTGCTTGCTTTGATGATCGCTTCGCTGGTGTTGATCGCGTTTCTGGTCGTTCGGGCTATCCTGGTGCCCATCATCAGACTGCCCCGCATTCCGATGACCCTGACGACATTTACTCTGACCCTGTGGGTGTTCAGCCTGTGTCACGCCGTTTATGCGCTTGGCTGGCGGCAAGCCCTGATTTTCCTTGTCCTCAGCGCCGTCATCTCGTGGCTCTACGAGCAGATCGGCGTCGAAACCGGTCTCGTCTACGGGCCGTATCACTATACCGACAGGCTGGGCCTCAAGCTGGGCCACGTGCCCGTGCTGATCCCGATCGCCTGGTTCATGATGACCTATCCAAGCCATGTGATCGCCAACCTGATCGGGACAGGCAAACCCACCGGCGCAGGTCGCACACTGCTGCAGATTGTGTGGCTTTCCGCGCTGGGAGCGATGACCATGACCGCCTGGGACCTGGTTATGGACCCCGGCATGTCCAGCCCGCCTGGGCAATCCTGGATCTGGCACGCGGGCGGACCCTACTTCGGCGTGCCGCTGCAAAACTTTATTGGCTGGCTGCTCACCACCTTCACGATCTATCTGGTTTACCGCCTGATCGAACGGCGAATCGGCGTGCAGCCGCTAGGAGCGATGACGACTGCCCTGAATGCGCTACCGCTCCTGGCTTATGCGATCATCATGTCCGGGTACCTGCTCCCCGGAAGCACTGACACGGATGAGGCTTTGCGCATCATCGCTTTGTTTGCTATGGGCTTTCCGGTGTTAGCGGCGACCGGGCGACTGTTCACCCGAGACACCGACAAACCCTCCTGACCCACACTTCGACAATCGTCACCGTCCTTTTTGCGCCAGCGGCAGATACACGAACCGATCTGTCGGCATCACACGCACCGTGTCGCTCAGGAAGGGCGCGCCATCGAGCACGGCGTCGAGCGTCACCGTGTACCAGACGTAGTTGGTCAGCCCGGTCAACGTGTACGCGCGCAGAGTGTTGGTGATGTTGGCAACCGGCAAGAAGACGCTGCCCGGACTTTCGTAGGTGATCCGCCAGGTGGAGGTTGCGGGCAAGGTGACGTTGGTTTCCCAACTCAAGCGGATCGCGCGGTCGGCAGGCGCGCCGCGCAGCGCCAGTTGCGGCGTGGCCTCATAGGCGCCGATGTCCCAGGCCGCCAGTTGGGGACGCAGCTTGAAAGCGAGATCGTAGTTGAACTCATACCGCGCAACGCCCCGATCGACGGCCGGTGAACCGACGCGCAACCGGTAATCGCCCGCCGCCGGGTTCACGAATCCCGGATCGACGCCAAACAGGCTATGCTGGTCGAACTCAAGCTGCTTGGGCGGCCAGGAGAAATCCGGGTAGTGGAGGTTGTAATCCCACACCAACCCCACTTTGGATGCCTCGTCGTTGACCTGCGCGCCGGAACCGTTGTTGTAGAAGATGTTGTTCAGAATGGTCATGTAAGGGCTGTCCCCAATCCCAAAAGCGCCGTAATTGCTCTCGGCGACCACGTTGTTGACGAAGACCAGGTGCTCGGCCTCGCTGCCCTGGAAGGCATACGCCCGCGCCCCGCGAAAGATGTTGTTGCGAAAAGTAAGGT
>DAOUAY010000624.1:0-41474 GCA_034432995.1 Anaerolineae bacterium
TCGCGCAGCGAAATGCGCGGGAATGTGTGGAGCATCATCCCCAGCGGCAGCGCGAACAGTCCCGCTACGAC
Organism: Anaerolineae bacterium; assembly: GCA_034432995.1. Classification (GTDB taxonomy): domain Bacteria; phylum Chloroflexota; class Anaerolineae; order B4-G1; family SLSP01; genus DSWT01. The sequence goes on from DAOUAY010000624.1 coordinate 72, forward strand.
AACCCACGTTCGCCAACCCGGCGCGCGCCGGGCGACTGCCTCGATGAGCGCCAGCGCCCCCACACCAAGCAGGAACGCCAGCGCCGTGAAGGCATGTAAAAGATAAGCCATCACATCCTGCACCGAGTTGAGCGTGAAGCCCAAATGGCCGAGGAGAAACAGCCCCCACAACAACGCCAGCCGGGGGCGGCGCAACAGCAACCAGGCGATTCCCACACCGATCAAGAGCAGCAGCGGCCAGGCATACTGCAAGCGCAGGAGCGTCCAAAACACGCGCAGCCGGTCGAATTGATCCGCCAGCCCAAAATAGAAGAGGTTGACCCGCAGCCCCTGGGCCGTCGCGTGACGGAAAAAGCCTTCCCACGTGCGCATATCGGTGGGTCCGAAGGGAACGGCGGGGCTGCGGAGCGGAAAGTAGAGCCAGGGCGACAAGCCCGCCAGTCCACAGCCGATGAACATCAGCAGCGTCTTCCACTGCGTCAGGATTTTGGGCCGTTGCACCAGGATGTAGATGGCGTAAGCCGGAAGTCCCCACACAGTGATAGGATGGTGCGTCACGCCGATGCCAGCCAGGAAGGCCAGCGCAAATAACCAACGGTCGTGACCTTCGCGAGACCAACGCAGCAGCAGCCATAACTGCGTCGCCGTGATGGCGGCGCTAAAGATGTGCGCGTTGGAGTGAATGCTGTGCTGCCAGAAGTTCGGCGCTACAGCCAATGCCAGCCCGCCAAGTAGCGCTGCTGCCAACGGCCAGCGCCAACCGGCTTCGGCTATACCGTCCAGGCGCACCTCAAGGATCATCAAGAAGACGCGGCTCACCGTCCACGCGCCGGCAACCCCGGCCAGGAGATGCGTGCGAAAAGCGATATCGCCGATGAGGAAAAGGCGCTGCCACACCCCGGCAACCAACGTGTAGAAGGCGTAGCCTGGCGGATGGGCAATCCCCCAGATCGCCGGGATGAACTGGTACTCAGAGGGGTCGCCGAAGATCGCGCCACGCGCTGCGGTGAGGCTGTAGAGGAACCAGACGCTCAAAAAGAGCGCCGCCGCTGCCCACCCCGCCCAACGGCCAGGAGCACCGATATGGCGCGTTCCATCTGTCAAAATCTCCCCACCATCCCGTTTCTGCAACTCGCCCCCTTGGCTATCGGTACCAAACCAGACGGGGGCATTATACCGCTTTTTTACCACCTGTCGAACGCTTCGAGTAGCCTTCAGCGATCAGCCATCGGCTCTCAGTTTTGGCCTTGCGTTATCCTGATGATTATCTATAATCGAAGAAAGACATCAACTAAAAGGATAGCGAAATGGGAGAAAATCGAAAACTCTGGATAGGAATTGGCAGCATTGTGGTCGTTGTGCTGCTTCTGGTGGCATGTACCTGTTGCGTGGTGGGTGGAGCAGCGTTCTATCTGTTCAGACGAGCGCCTTACGGCTACACGCCGACGCCGCCACCTATCTTGGTGCCAATTACGCCGGTCAAACCGGTGACGCCAATATCACCCGATCTGCCGCCCACGATCAGCGCGCCGCTACCCGGCGAGGCTGAAGAGACACTTGCAGCGCTCCGCGAGGCGCAAATCCCCGACTCCGATCTGCACGAACTGGGCATCCGGTTCCTGGGTGTGCCGGCAAATACGGCGCGTACCTTGAACACGTCCAATCCTGACTATCCTCTCGGAAGCCGGCGGAAGTTCAATGTCTCGAACGTCGATAACGACGAGCAGTTTGAGATCTACGCCATCCTGATCTACAAAACGGCGCACGTTTATATGTGGGTTGAAGAGGGCGCTAACGTGGACGAGGACCAACTTCAACAGGCCGCCGACCTGTTCGAAGAGCACACCTATCCGACCAACCGCGAGTTCTTTGGCTCTGAATGGACTCCCGGTGTCGACAACGACCCGCACCTGAGCATCCTGCACGCGCGCAATTTGGGTGAAACTGTCGCTGGCTACTTCTCCAGCCCGGATTCCTACGTGCGCGCCGTGCGCGCCGACTCCAACGAAATGGAGATGTTCTACATCAATATCGACAATGTCAACATCGGTGATGACTTCTACAACGGCGTGTTGGCGCACGAATTCCAACACATGATCCACTGGAATAACGACCGTAACGAGGCAACCTGGCTCAACGAAGGGTGCTCCGAAATGGCGATGGAACTGAACAATCGTGCGCATCCCGGCGGTTACTACAGCGTCGGCGGCAGCGAGTACGATTATTTGCGCCGCCCCGATACGCAATTGACGACCTGGCCCGAAGGCGTTGCCGGCGATGCTTCAGCCAACTACGGCGGCTCCTATCTCTTCATGAGCTACTTCCTCGATCGTTTTGGCGAAGATGCCACTAAAACCCTGGTCAGCCACGACGAAAACAGCATGGACAGCGTGGATCGCATCCTCCAGAACGATCTGGGGCTTTCGATCACACACGCCGACCTGTTTGCCGATTGGGCCGTGGCCAATCTGCTGGACAACACCTCATTCGCCGACGGGCGCTATGGCTATCCCAGCATCAGCGTCACCAAACCCCGTATCGATGCCACATATCGCGTCGGCAACTCGCCGGTCACCAATCGGACCACCGTCAACCAGTACGGCGCGGACTACATCAAGGTGCAGGCCAAAGTGCCGGTCGTGTTCAGCTTTAGCGGCTCCACCCAGACCGTCTTGATGGATACGCAGGCGTACAGTGGGAAGTACCTCTGGTGGTCCAACCGCGAAGATGAATCGGACGCCCGCCTCACGCGCATCGTCGACCTGCGCGGTGCAACCGCAGCAGAATTGCGTTTCTGGGCCTGGTACCACATCGAGGAAGATTGGGATTATGCCTACGTCGTCGTCGGGACGACGCCGGAGGGAACGATTCCGGCCGACTTAAGCTCAACCGACATCCAGTGGGAAATCCTGAGTGATAACGAGCTGGGCTGCCGTTCCACCAATCCCAACGGCAACAACTTCGGCTGTGGATTGACCGGTAAAAGTGCCGACTGGGAGCAACTCAGCGCCGACCTCTCGGCCTACATCGGGCAGGAAATCGCCCTGCGCTTCGAGTACATCACCGACGCCGCCGTCAATCAATCTGGTTTTGCGCTGGATGATGTGGAAGTGATCGCCGACGGGCAAACGCTGTTCTTCGACGACCTGGAAGCTCGCTCGGCCGACTGGATTGCCGAGGGTTTCGTGCGCCACGCCAATATCCTGCCGCAGACCTGGATCGTGCAGATGGTCATCGATGGGGCTGAGCCGCAAGTCGAACGCCTGCTGATGCAGAACGGCACGTCCGGCACGTGGACGATCCCCCTGAGCAGCCGGCAGAACGAGGCGATCATCATCGTCTCTGCCCTGGCTCCGGTGACGACCGAAATGGCGGCTTATGAGATTCTGCTGGAACCTGCACCATAAGCTTGATTCTGGCGAAGGTTGAAATGCAAAACCTTCGCCAGAGTTCCGCTGCATCACCTATCGGTGTGTTCGATTCCGGCGTGGGCGGGCTTTCGGTGTGGCGAGAGATCGTTCGTCAGTTGCCCACTGAAGACACGCTGTATTTCGCCGACCAGGCGCACATCCCCTACGGGCAGCGGTCGCTGGATGAGGTGCGCCGCCTGACGGAAAACGTCACACGCTTTCTGCTGGCGCAAGGAGCCAAGCTCATTGTGGTGGCGTGCAACACGGCCTCCGGTGCGGCGCTACACACACTGCGGGAGACGTTCGTCGACGTGCCCTTCGTGGGGATGGAACCGGCAGTGAAGCCGGCCGTCGAACATACCCGCACCGGCATCGTCGGGGTGATCGCCACAACTGCCACTTTTCAGGGCGACTTATTCGCCGAATTGGTCCAGCGTTTCGGCGACGGCTTCGACATCCACACACAGGCGTGCCCCGGCCTGGTGGAGGCCGTCGAAGCCGGGGCGCTCGACACGCCGGAGACGGAGTCGCTGCTGCGGCGATATCTCACTCCCCTGCTGGCTGCCGGCATCGACCAACTGGTGCTGGGCTGCACGCACTATCCCTTCCTCAGTCCGCTCATCCAGCGCATCGTCGGCCCGGAGGTGAGGCTCATCGATCCCGCCCCCGCTGTCGCCCGGCAGGTGGAGAGGGTGCTGACCCGGCGCAACCTGCTCGCGCCCCCGGGACACATCGGCCATCACCAGTTCTACACCAGCGGCGATCCGGCGCAATTCGTCGCGATGGCGCTCGTGTTGACCGGTGCAGACCATGTCACACACAGGGCCAACCCGCTTCCTTAACGTGTTCATGGGAGTATAATGAACAAGCAAGGCAAGGAAAAAATCTGAAGGGTATTTCCACTTTGTCAATCGGGAGGATTGAAATGTCCAAAAAACTTGTGATGGCAATCATCGTTGTAGGGGCGTTAGTCCTGTATATCTGGGGCATGGTCATCATCGGCAGCGCCAGCCTGAAGGCAACAGAAAAAGCACCCGAAATCAACAAGCTCTGGGTCGATGTCGTCGCCGCCGTGACCACCGTCCTGGCGATGAATGCAGGCGCATACTTGGGGCTTCCTGACAGTATAAGGAGCTTTCGGCTTGATTTCAAGGATCCCGAAACCGTCAGAGGGTTGGCGACGGTGATATACGCCATTGTGATTTTTGCCGCGTTTATCATCGCCGCGAGCGCCAAATACCCGCACGCATCATTGACCGATATGGGGGGATCTCTGGTTGGATTTATAGCCGGTTTGCTCACTGTCTATCTTGGCAAAGAGTGAATGTTTTAAACCAACACGAGCAATTTCCGAAGGAGATGCCGGTGCTAACGCACTCCATGCAAGCACGAAAATCTGCCCATGGATTTTTTGCCATTTGCAATTTGCCATTTTGGAAGGAGGGATTATGAAAGTTCTACGTCGCATGTTAGGGGTGTTAGTGATGATTGCCGGAATATTGGGCCTGCTGCTCGCCCTGGCCGGACTGGCTGCTGTATGGATCGTCAAACCCACAGTGTCGGTCTATGCCAACGCCACCATCGACACACTCAACAAGAGTGTTGTCACCAGTAAAAGTGTTATGGTGACGACCGGTGAGGCGTTGGGCGCTACCGTCGACAGTGTGGATGCCCTCTCAGCCATGTTGGAGACAACGGCGGCCACGGTGGAAGATACCAAACCGATCCTGGATGAGATTGACACCATTATGTCCGTCACCCTGCCTTCGACCCTGAAAGCCACCACAAACTCCCTTTATACAGCCCAGGAAGCCGCTCAAGTTTTGGAGACCACGATCCAATCGTTAGACGCTTTTCGCTTCCTGCTGGCCGATGTGCCGCTGGTAGGTGAGTTTATCGGGCAGCCAGAACAGTCCTATACCCCAGAGAAGCCGCTGGCGGATACATTGGGCGAACTGGCCACCAACCTGAAAGGTCTGCCGGATACATTTGTCCAAATGTCGGACGATCTCAGTACGACCGACGACAACCTGGGATCCATTCAGGAGAATCTGATCACGATGTCGGACAGTGTCGGCCAGATCTCGGTTAGTCTGGGTGAGTACGAAAGGATGGTCGTGCAATCCCAGTCGTCGATGGATGATTTAGCTACCATCCTCACGAACATGAAGTCTAACCTGCCGACCATCCTCAACGGCACGGCGATGGTGTTGACCTTGTTTTTGGCCTGGCTGCTGGCGGCGCAAATTGTCATCCTCAGCCAGGGGTGGGAACTGTACCACGGCACGGCAGATCGCATGAAGTGACGCTTCTGCAAATTTGTGCGTCTCATATCAATAGGCGCAACATCGAAATTTCCATATATCCGCATCATAAAAATGGAGGCTCAGCAGTATGGAGACAGAAATCACCCTCAATACGACTCTCGGTACACTTTTGGATGACCCACAAGCCGAAGCGGTGCTGGATCAATACGTGCCCGGCATCTCTAGCAATCCAATGGTAGGGATGCTCAAAGGCATGACTCTGAGCAAACTACTCGCCTTGCCACAAGCCGCTCAATTCGGTCTGACCAAAGAAAAGGCCGAAGAGATTCTGGCAGAAATCAACAAGCGAATCTAGCCCTATCCGCTCATTGTTCTCTTGAACGCTTCCGGCGGATGACCATCCGCCGTGACTACGGCAGCGTGGGGTGATCATCCCGCGGAGCGTGTGGTTGGGAAATTTTCGATTGGAGGCGCCCTATGCGAGAAATCGTCCGGTACAGCGTAGTATCAATCCTCTGTGCGTGCCTGCTGGCAGCCTGCCAGGGCGCGACGCCGAGTGTGTCCCCCACGGCAATAGTTGTCAGCGAGCCAACTTTTACCCCATTGCCCACTACCGCACCCCCCACGGCCACGCCGCCGCCCACCCCGACCGCCACGGTTGTCCCACTCGATCTTGTCGCCGCTGAAGCGCGCGCGCCGCAGATTACGTCGCCGGTGGGGATGGACGGTGCGCTCGTCCCCGGGACCGGCGGCATGCCGTGGTGGAACGACGCTGTCTTCTACGAGATTTTCGTGCGCAGCTTCTACGACAGCGATGGCGACGGTATCGGCGACCTCAACGGCCTGATCGAGCAGCTGGACTACCTCAACGACGGCAATCCCGCCACCACCGACGATCTGGGCGTCACCGGTATCTGGCTGATGCCCATCATGGCGTCACCCAGCTATCACGGCTACGACGTGACCGATTATTACACGGTCAACCCGGAATACGGCACCAACGCAGACTTCAAACGGCTGATGGCCGAGGCGCACAAGCGGGGTATCGTCATCATCATCGACCTGGTGCTCAACCACACTTCCGCGCAACACCCGTGGTTCATCGAGGCGCAAGACCCGAATTCGGAAAGGCACGACTGGTATCGCTGGCGCGAAACGGGCGGCGCGGGCTGGCACCGGCTGGGCAGCGCCTACTATTTCGGCCTGTTCTGGGATCAGATGCCGGACTTGAATTTCGAGAACCCAGCGGTGACCGATGAAATGCTCAACGTCACACGCTTCTGGCTGGAGGAAATGGGCGTCGACGGCTTCCGGTTGGACGCGATCAAGCACCTGATCGAAGAGGGCGAAGAGACGGAGAACACGGGGGCAACGCTCGATTGGTTCAAGGAGTTCTACGCCTTCTACAAGAGCATCAACCCCAACGCCTTCACCGTAGCCGAGGTGTGGAGTCCCACGCACATCGTCGCGCAGTACACCGGCGGCAAAGTGGACGTGTGTTTCGAGTTCGATCTGGCGGAAGCGATGCGCGAGGCCGCCTTTAGAGCGCGCACGGGCAGCTTGTTGGTGGCACAGGAAAACGTGATCGCCGCTTACTCGCCGGGCCAGTACGCGACGTTCCTGGCCAACCACGACCAGACCCGCACGCGCTCCACCCTGATGAACGATGAACAGGCCAAAGTTGCGGCGACACTGCAACTCACCTTCCCCGGCATCCCTTTCATCTACTACGGCGAGGAAATCGGTATGCAGGGGGCCAAGCCCGACGAGAACATCCGCCGCCCGATGCAGTGGACACCCGACGGCGGCTTTAGCACCGGAACGCCCTGGCGCGGCTACTATGAGGATTACGCTATGCGCAATATCACAACGCAAAACGCGACGCCGGACTCAATTCTCAACCACTATCGCGCCCTGGTCACGCTACGCAACCACCACGCGGCGTTGCGCATCGGCGATTGGCAGCAGGTGACGGTGAAAGGGCGGTCGATCTACAGCTACGTTCGCGCCTACGAGGACGAAGTGGTGTTGGTGGTGGTCAATCTGAGCGGGCAAGCCGTCGCGGACTACACACTCACCCTGGTAAAAGGGCCGTTCACCGCCGCGCACGCTCCCGCGTGGCTGATGGGCGAAGGCGAATTGTATCTACCGCCCGTCAACGCGGATGGCGGCTTCGACGCCTACCGGCCAATTCCAGTGCTGCCGCCAAATAGCAGCACTGTCATTCAGTACATGCCGTAGATCAAACTCTGTTGAATAACACGTCCTATAAGAATGCATGACGACACTTGCCCGCAGGACTGACCAATGACAAACAACACCTTTCTGCCGCCTCACGGCAACTATGAAGAACTGCTTTCCTACCAGAAGGCTCAGGTTATCTATGACCTGACCTTCCGGTTCTGCGAGCGGTTCCTCAAGAAAGGCGACCGCACCATTGACCAAATGGTGCAGGCCGCCCGCTCCGGCAAGCAAAACATTGTGGAAGGCAGCAAGGCCTCCGTCACCTCCACAGAAATGGAAATCAAGCTGACCAACGTGGCTCGTGCCAGCCTCGAAGAACTCCTGGAAGATTACCGTGACTTCCTGCGCGTGCGCGATCTGCCCCTGTGGGACAAGGACTCACCGCAAGCCCAATACGTGCGCAAGCTGGGCGCCAGACCCCACGTGACGTACGAAGCCTACCGTGAGTTCTGCGATACCCGCCCCGCCGAAGTGGTGGCGAATATCGCCATTTGCCTAATTCACCAAGCCAACTACCTGCTGGACCAACAAATTCGCGGGCTGGAGCGAGACTTCCTTAAAGAAGGCGGCATCCGCGAGCGGATGACCCGCGCCCGCTTGCAAGCGCGCGACCAACAACTACGAACCCTCAAGTAGCAGCGCATCGAACAGCGGACGAAACGCCGCGTAGGTATCGTCCAGCGACTGCGGGATGACGCGTGTCTCACCGACCACCGTCATATAATTCACGTCGCCGGCCCAGCGGGGGACAATGTGCAGGTGGACGTGTTCTGCCACCCCGGCCCCCGCCACGTGGCCCTCGTTCACGCCAATGTTGAACCCCTGCGGAGCGAAGACCTGGCGCAGCACGCGCAGGCAGTGCTGCACCAGTTGCATCGTTTCTAGCAATGTGGCGTCGTCCAACCCTTCCAGCGTGCCCGTGTGTGTGTAGGGGACGACCATCATGTGGCCGTTTGTATAAGGGAAGCGGTTCAACATCACCGCGCAGCGTTCGCCGCGATAGAGGATGTGCTCGACGGCATCGTCCTGGGTCAGCTTGTGACAAAACAAACACCCTGCCGCTTTGTCGTTTTCCCCACGCAGATAAGGCATCCGCCACGGCGCCCACAACTGTTTCATCGTTCCCTCACAATTCAGGCAAGTTGGACTTCCCAAGCAAGCCCGCGCTGCTGGCCAGTTCCTGCATCTCGGTGGTAATGGCCTGGCGGCGGGCCGACTGCAGCTCCTGCGTCAATTCCTCGACCAAGCGATCCACATTCTGCGTGGCGGACTCCATCAGTTGGAAGCGCGCCGAGTGCTCGGAAGCCGCCGCGGTCAACAGCAGCGTGTAGAAATTGATTGCCGTCCACTGCTCCACGATGCGCACATACAACCGCAGCGGATCCGTCTCGATGATATACGGCGTGCCTGGCGGTTCACTTTCCGACACAAGCGGGTTAGCGGATGGTAATTCAGGCGGCAGCAGCCGGAAAACCGTCGGGCTGTAGCGCCCTGGCCCATCGTAGGTGTTGTAGATCACATCCACAGCATCGATCTCAGCGGCCTCGTATTGCTTTAGCCAATCGCGCGTCAACTGGAATACCAGATCAAAGGCGGGCAGGCGCGTCACCGGCAGTCCTTGCGACCAGCGCAACGCGCGTTTTTGCCGGTGGAATATGCGGATGAGCCGTGTCCCGAACGCCGCCACATCCAGGGTCACGCCGCGCTGTTCCATGTCCGCGAAATGCTGTTCGGCGCGCGTGACCAGCGCGGCATTGTACCGGCCACACAGACCGCGTTCGCTCCCGATGGCCAACGCTATCACACGCTCTGGCGTGGGATCGGTCAACGCCGGTACTCTACGCAAAGAGAACAAGCGCTGGCGCACAGCGTCGAGCACGCGTGGCATTCGACTCGCGCCCTGGATATGCGGCAACAGCAGCGGCAAAAAGGTCAACAGCCGGTCGCTGTAACCCCGCAAGCCGCGCAACCGGTTGAGCGCCATCTGCCAACTGCCGAGCGAGATCGTGCGCAGCGCCGCTAAAATCGGGCCGACGGCGCGCACGTTCTCTAAACGGCTCTGAATGCGTTCAAGGTCTTGTGACATGGCTTAATCAGTATGTTTCGAAGCGTTCCAGATCCCAGACGAAAACGACGGCGCTGCCGATATAAGTGGTCGGCATCCCCAGCAATGGGCTGCGCTCAGCGACAAACTGGGAAGACGATTCGTCCGTGGCCGGCTCCAGCGCAATTTGCGTGCGGCAGTTATCGCGGATGATACCCAAAACTTGATCCAGGTCTTTCTGCCTGACAGCGATGAAGAGCATCTGCTGCGCCTGGCGCAACATCCCGCCCCGGCTGTCGGTGAACGTTGCCTTGTATCCCGCTGCGATAAGCGCTTCCATCACATGGCCGCCCTGATCGCGCGGCACCACTGCCATGACCATTCTCATAGCCCAAGCCTCCTTTTGAACCAGGCGGTGCGGAAATCCTCCATCATTTCTGCCAGCATCGCGCGCACCTCTTCGAGGAATGTCGGCGCATATCCGCGTCGCGCATAGAGCGACGGGGTTTCCGCCTCGACGTAGGTCAGCAGCGCTCGTTCAAATGCCAGGATATCATCGGTGGGAATGTCGTCCAGGTGCCCCTCCGCTGCGGCAGCCAGCATGATGATTTGCGCCGCCAAAGGGAGCGGTCGATGGACAGGCTGCGTGAGCAAACGCTGCAGACGCTCGCCGCGACGAATCTGGCGTTGTGTGGCCTCGTCGACATCTGTGCCGAAGCGGGCGAACCGCGCCACCTCCTCGTACTGCGCCAATTCCAACCGCAGCGACGAGGCCAGGGCGCGCATGGCCGGCGCCTGCGCCGCGCCCCCCACCCGCGAGACCGAGCGCCCGGCATCGATAGCGGGCTTCACGCCGCGATTGAACAAATCACTATCCAACAGAATCTGTCCATCGGTGATCGAAATCAGGTTCGTGGGAATGTAGGCCGACATGCTCCCGCGCTGTGTTTCGACAATCGGCAAGGCTGTCAGCGAATAACCGCCCGCCGCTTCGCTCAACTTGCACGCCCGCTCCAATAGACGCGAGTGCAGGTAGAAAATATCGCCTGGATAGGCTTCGCGGCCCGGCGGACGGCGCAACAGCAGGCTCAACTCACGGTAAGCGTCGGCGTGCCGAGTGAGGTCGTCGTAGACCACAAGCACGTCGTGGCCCTCCCACATCACGCCTTCGGCCATGGTACATCCGGCGTAGGGCGCCAGATAGCGCAGCGCGGGCGGGTCGTCAGGGCTGGAGACGATGACGGTGGTGTATTCCAGTGCGCCAGCGTGGCGCAAGGTCTCGATCACCGCCAGCGTGGAGGACTTCTTCTGCCCAATCGCCACATAGAAGCAGACCACACCGGAATGTTTTTGGTTGAGGATCGCATCCACCGCCAGCGTGGTCTTGCCGGTCTGCCGGTCGCCGATGATGAGTTCGCGTTGCCCGCGTCCAATCGGGATGAGCGCATCCACCATCTTCCAGCCGGTCAGCAGCGGCTCGTTCACCGGCTCGCGGTCGACGATGCCCGGCGCGTCATGCTCGAGGTGAGTGTAGTAGGCCGACTCGATCGGCCCGCGTTCATCCAGTGGCTGTCCGAGTGGGTTGACCACGCGCCCCAGAAGATTCCGTCCTACCGGAACTTGCAAGCGTTCGCCGGTTGCCATGACCTGATCCCCACCCTGGATGCCCTCGGCGGGCCCCAGCAGAATCACATCGACATGATCGCGCTCCAAATTCAGAATCAGCCCTTGCACGCCGGTAGGGAAGGTCACCAATTCATCTGTGCAGGAACGCGGCAAGCCCGAGAGCGTCGCCACGCCGTTTCCGATACGCTGTACCGTGCCAACCGCGCGATACTGGACCTGCGCATCGATCGTCATCACCCGGTCGGTGAGCACGCGCACCATTTTGGCGATTTCGGGTCTGATCGAGCCAATGCCGGCGATCGCCGCAACTTCCTCACTCAGATGCTTCACAATGCTGGTGTCGCCGGCGCGATAGCGCCGCACCTCAGCGCCGACGTGTGGCGCACGCTCCCGCAAAATGCGCAACAGCGTCCTGACATCGGCGCCGTAAGCCGGTTGTTCCTCTCGCCGTTGTGACACGCCTGGCTGGAGCATAGACGGCGACGACAAGGATTGTCGCTCACTCATTCGCTAATCTCTCCTTCAACACATCCATCACTTCCTCGTGCAAGGCGTCCAGCTTGCCGGCGATGGTGTTATCCAGCATCAAATCGCCAATGCGCACGCGCATCCCCAATCCCAACGCCGGTTCAACTTTCAGATCGAGCGTGATGTTGCGGTCCGCAAGCGCGGTGAAGGTGCGCACAAGTTGGCCCTGCTGCTCGGCTGTGAGCGAGCGAGCCACGCGCGCAATCACAACGGGCGTGCGCGCGCCCAGAGAACGCCGCAACAACTCCACCCGCTGCATGTCGGCGCGCCCCAACTCCCACACACTGTCATTGAGCTGTTTGAGCAGCGCCTCTTGCAGGGATTCCGACGCGACGCGACCGACCGCCAAGGCGCTCACATCCAAAACTGCGCGGAGCAGGTCTTCGTGGAACTCATCCACAGACTGGCGCTTCAAGCGATAGGCATCCACCTGCGCCTCGGTAAGAATGTGCTCCACTTCGGCCTGCACTTCCTGCATCAGCGCCACCCGGTCAAGCTCGGCCCGGTTTTTTGCCTCTTCGATCATCCTGGCAGCCTCTTCCTCTGTGCCTTCCATGCGGGTCTCCAACTCCACGCGCAACGCAGCCGCGGCCTCGCGGTCGGCCAGCAGTTCTAGCTGTAGCTGCTCCTTTTCCGCAGCGACCGCCCTGATGCGCGCCGACACAGGACGAAAAAGGAAATGGTAGAGCAATCCGGCAAAAACCAGAAAGTTGAATATCTGCCAGAGAATGGTAAAGACATCTAATTCAAGCATCGATTAGCCCTTTCCCATCGCACGCTCACCCCCTTAACCCGTCGGGAAAAATCGATCCAGCAACGGGTTGGCAAAGATCAACACCAGCACGACCAGCAAGACGTAAATCGCCGTTGTCTCCAGTAGAACGAGCGCAATGAGCATCGTGTTGCGGATATCCCCGGCCGCTTCCGGCTGGCGGATCATCCCCTCCAGAGCCTTGAGGACCGCGCGTCCTTCGACCAGGGCCGGCGTGATGGCTCCGAACACCATCCCCAACGCCGCCACGATGATTGTCACGACCGTCACCAATGTACCAGGATCTAGCTCTGCCATACGACAATTCCTCCTTACGATTATGAGTCATCAAGTTCGTGTCATTTGCTGTCCCCAAGCGCCGAAGCGATGTAACTCGAGGCCAAAATAGTAAAAACATAGGCTTGAAAAACGCCTGAAATCGTCTCTAACAGCATCATCGGCAGCGGCACTATAGGCTGGACTAACGAAAACATCACAGCGACAATGAATTCTGAACTGATCACATTGCCGAACAAGCGTAACGTCAACGACATCGTCCGGCTCAATTGCCCGATCATTTCCAGAGGGAACACAAAAATCGGGGTAGCCAGACTCTTGAGGTAGCCCCACACGCCCTTTTCACGCACGCCAAAATAGTGCACCGCAAAGAAGACCACCAACGCCATCGCCAACGGCGTGTTAATATCCTTCGTCGGCGTGTCCAGGAACGGCAGCAATCCCAGGTTGTTGGCAAGCAAAAGAAAGAGCATCAACGCGCCCAGGAAAGGGAGAAACGGTTCTGCCGACCGGCCCAGCATATCCGACACCATATCACTGACGAAGTCGATGAACATTTCCAGCGCCTCGGGCATCCAGCGACGCGCGACAAGGACCAGGGCCAAGATCAACGCTATCATGATCCACGTCGAAATCACCGTGTCGCGCACAGGGATGAGGTCGAAGAGCCAGAAAACGACTTTTGGGAAAACATCATCCATTGGCAGGTCCTTTAGTCAAAAACAACACCGTCCAACGTCCCAACCAGAGGCCGGCAAAGGCCAATAGGCCCGCAGCGGCGCTTTGCTGCAACGCCGCCACCAAAACGAGCGCCGATAGAGCCAAACGCAGCGCAAACCCACTGACGAACGACGATAGCGCGCGCACCTCTCCACCTGGGCGCAGTCTGCTAACCGTTCCGGCAACCAACGCGACGTTCAACACAGCCACCACGAAACCGGCAGGCAACCAGAGCCAGGGATTCACGCGCGTTCCCCCTCGGCTGCGAAGGCGCCCAATGCTTCGGTGGGCAGCGCCTGCAGCGATTTCATTAGAACGCGCGCCAGACGGTCGAAGTGCGCGGCATCCGCCTCATCGACGGCCCCAATCTGCGCCGCCGACGCGGTCAACTCACCGCCGCTGAACAGCGTCACGTCGTTCTCGAAAACCTGAAGAATGCTTTCGGAAAGGGAAATCGTCTCGTCACCTTCCGCTGTGGTGTAGGTCACCGGGCCGGCGAACGTCTCGCCCAACAACGGCGCGTGACGTGGATAAATGCTCAACAAACCGTGGTCAGCGAGCCGCAGGCGCACCTTGCGCACGTTCGCCACATCGAGCAAGGTCTTGTCCGGCGTCAAAACGCTGAACCGCAGCAGGTCAGGCACTTTCCCCTCCCGTCATCATCAGCCTTTCAGCCCTGGCAGTGGCTTCTTCGATGGGGCCGATCATATAAAACACCTGTTCCGGTAGATCGTCGTATTGTCCATCGAGAATTGCCCGGAAACCGCGCAACGTCTCTTCCAACGGCACGAATGCGCCGGGCATGCCGGTGTAACTGCTCGAGGCGAAAAAGGGTTGCGTGAGGAAACGCTGCAAGCGGCGCGCGCGATGAACGGCCACCCGATCGTCCTCGCTCAGTTCCTCGATACCCAGGATGGCGATCACGTCCTGCAATTCCTCGTAGCGCGCCAGTAGCGCCCGCACCTCCATCGCCACCGTGTAATGCCGCGCCCCCACCCCCTCAGGAGTGAGTAACGTGCTGCTGGAAGCCAGCGGATCAATCGCCGGATACAGTCCCAGGCTCACCTGGCGGCGCGAAAGCACGGTCGAAGCATCCAGATGCCCAAACGTCGCCACCACTGCCGGATCGGTCAAATCGTCGGCAGGGATGTACACCGCCTGAATCGACGTCACACTGCCACGGCTCGTGGTGGCGATGCGCTCTTGCAGCTCACCCATTTCACTGGCGAGCGTCGGCTGGTAGCCCACGGCGCTGGGCAATCGTCCTAGCAACGCCGAGACCTCGGAGCCGGCCTGGATATAGCGGAAGATGTTGTCGATGAAAAGTAGCACCTGGCGGCGTTCGTAATCGCGGAAATACTCGGCCATTGTCAAGGCGGTGAGCGGTACGCGCAAGCGCGCGCCGGGCGGTTCATTCATCTGCCCGAAGACCAACACCGTGTTGTCGATCACGCCGCTGCGCTGCATATCCAGCCAGAGGTCGTTGCCCTCGCGGCTGCGCTCCCCCACCCCCGCAAAAAGAACGATGCCGGAGTGCTCGCGGATGGTGTTGCCCATCAACTCGATCATCAACACCGTTTTACCAACACCCGCCCCGCCGAACAGGCCGATCTTGCCGCCACGCGGATAAGGCGTCAACAGGTCGATGGCTTTGATGCCGGTGATGAAAGGTTCGACGACCACGCGCTGTTCGCGCAACGGCGGGGACGCTACGTGAATGGAGCGACGTTCAGCATCCTCAATCGGCGGCTTGCCATCGATGGGTGCGCCCAATACGTTGAACAGCCGCCCTAACGTCTGCGGGCCGACGGGCACTTTGATGGGGCTGCCGGTATCGAGCACCGTCAAGCCGCGACGCAGCCCAGCCGTCGCCCCCATGGCTACCCCGCGCACGGTGTAGGGGTCGATGTGCTCCTGTACTTCGATCACCAGGTCAGGGTCATCGCCATCGCGTTGAATGAGCAACGCATTGTGGATGCCGGGCAAATCGCCAGAGGGGAACATCGCATCCACCACCACCCCCACGACCCGCACGACGGTTCCCGGATTAACCAAAAGATCACCTGCCTGTTGGAGGAGGAAGGCGCGGCGGCGCTTCCTTCCAGGTTTGAATCATTGCCGTCTAAGTATACCAAGAGAATCCTGAGGAAGCAAGACAAAAACTGTGGGAAGTCATTGCAAAATCCCCATTTGCGTGTATTATCAGGCTGGTAAATGCAATAGGAGAGAAACTATGCCACTAGTAGAAGAGCTAGGTATCGACCTCGGTACGGTCAATGTGCTGGTCTATGTGCGCGGGCGAGGGATTGTGCTACAAGAGCCTTCGGTCGTCGCCCAACAAATTGATAACGGAGAGATCGTCGCCGTCGGCGAAGAGGCGCGCGCGATGATGGGACGCGCCCCGGAGACCATCCAAGTACGACGCCCGTTGCGCGATGGGGTTATCGCCGATTACCGCATCACCCAGAAAATGCTCTACTACTTCATCAACCGTTCGATTGGCAAAACGCGGTTGATCAAACCGCGGGTCTTCGTCACCGTACCCTTCGGCGTCACCCAGGTGGAAAGCCGGGCCGTCCGCGAGGCCGCGTTGGAAGCCGGAGCAGGCCGCGCGTACTTGATCCCTGAACCGCTGGCGGGCGCGATCGGAGCCGGGTTGCCAATTCACACACCCGGCGGGCATATGATCGTCGACCTGGGCGGCGGCGCAAGCGAGGCGGCGGTGCTGTCCGTCTACGGTGTGGTGACGTCAGCCGCCATCCGCGTGGGCGGCGTCCGTATGGACGAAACCATCGCCGCGTACGTACGCCGCAAATACAACCTGATGCTCGGCCTGCCGAGCGCCGAAGAAGCCAAAATCCGCATCGGCTCCGCCATTCCTACCGACGACAGTATGCGCATGGAAGTGCAGGGCCGCGATCAGGTGACCGGTCTGCCGCGTAGTGTCGAAATCAGCACCGACGATGTCGCCGAAGCCCTGGAAGAGCCAGTCGCCCTCATCATCAACATGGTCAAGTCCGTGCTCGAACGCACGCCTCCCGAATTAGCCTCCGACATCATCGACCGTGGCATGACGATGATCGGCGGCGGGTCGCTCCTGCGCAATTTCGACCAGCTCCTGACACAAGAAACCGGCGTGCCGGTCTACGTCGCCGACGCGCCGATGGCATGTGTGGCGGTCGGCGCGGGCAAGGCGCACGCCCTGCTCCCCTACCTGCAACGGACGCTCTCCAAGCTGTAAGCGGCAGTTAGCCGTCAGCGATCAGCCTTCAGCCTGATACACACAAAGCCCCGTGACGGGGCTTTGTGTGTGTGGCAGCAAAGATTACAAAAGTCTCAGCAGACACCTGCATTTGGCGCGTTTTTCGTTCAACAAGACACTTGGTCAACGCAATCCCATGTGAGACTTTTGTAGTCTGGCCCCGGCGAAGGTTAAATGCAATAGTCCCACTTTTTCAGCAAGTCCTTGCAACTTTTGGCGGGGTTTTGTGGTATAATGACCGGGTCAACTATGACCCTGGTCAACATTGACCCCGGTCATATATATTGGGAAGAGGCAGTCCGATGAAGAAAGTTATAACGTGGATCATCATTCTCGCCTTGATCGGCGGAGGGATCGCCGCGTATCTGTGGTGGCGCGGGGAGCAGGCAACGGCGCAGCAAAGCAGCAATATCCTCCGCACTGAGCAGGTGACGCGCGGTGATCTGAGCATCACGGTCGTCGCCAGTGGCAATGTTGCCGTCAACAACAAACTCGATCTGCGTTTCGACAGCAGCGGGATCGTCGATCGCGTGTACGTCCAGGCCAACCAGCGGGTACGGGCCGGCGAAGCACTGGCGCAACTGGTTACGACGGACCTGGAACGGGCCGTGCAACAGGCGACCATCGCGCTGGAACAGGCCAAACTCAACCGCGATCTCCTCACCAAACCGGTGGCCACCGAGGATGTGGAATTGGCGCGTCTGAACGTCCAGAGCGCAGCGCAGGCGCTCGAAGTCGCGCGCATCGGCAAGCAGACGGCGCAGGTCGACGCCAACACGATGATCGTCCAGGCACAACGCGCCCGCGAAAGCGCCTACAACGATTACAGCAAGCAACAAAACGAAGACGCGCGCCTCAAGTTTGAAAGAGCTGAGGAGCAGGAGTACATCGCCAGAAAGAATGCCGAGGTCACGCAGGAACAGGCGCAGGCGCAATGGCTGGCAGCTTACAGTCGTTACCAGCAAGCCGCTGAGAGCCTGCGCAAGCTCGAAGAAGGCCCTACCGAGCAGCAGGTACGCCAGGCCGAGTTGCAAATCGAACAAGCCGCCTTGAACCTGGAACAGGCGCAAGCCCGGTTGGCCGACGCGCGCCTCACCGCCCCCTTTGCCGGTTTGGTCGCGGCGGTCAACGTGCAAGAGGGCGTAGCGGCTGCACCTGGCGCGGCTGCGTTCACCCTGGTGGACGATTCGCAGTTCTACGTCGATGTGACGGTCGATGAGATCGACATCGGCAAAGTTAGCGTCGGGCAGAAGGCAGAAGTGACGCTGGATGCCTACCCGGATCGCGGCATCGACGGCGTCGTCGAGAGCATCGCGCCGGGCGCGCTCAACCTCGGCGGTATCATCTCGTATCGCTTGCGGGTACGGTTATCCCCTCCCCCCCTCACCTCCCCCCCCATCGGGGGGGACAGAGGGAGGGGCCTCCCCCCCATCGGGGGGGACAGAGGGAGGGGCCTCCCCCCCATCGGGGGGGACAGAGAGAGGGGCCTCCCCCCCATCGGGGGGGACAGAGGGAGGGGCCTCCCCCCCATCGGGGGGGACAGAGGGGGGGAAAGCAAGGGGGAGCACGATCCGCGACGGTATGACCGCCAGTATCGTAATCTACACTGCTACGGTCGAGAACGTTCTGCTTGCGCCGAACTGGGCAATACGGGCAGAGCAATCCAGCGGGGAAACCGTCTTGTACTGCTATGTGCTCAACAACGATGGCGTTCCCGAACGTCGCACGATCACTCGGGGGCGCTATGACGAATCGTTCACCGAGATCCTTTCCGGCCTGCAAGAAGGCGATACTGTGGCCCTGGTAACCGAAGAGCGCAACCTGCTCGATCTTATGCAGTTCGGTGGCCCTTGATGAGTCAGAAATCAGCAACGAGAAACGAGAAACCAGAACTATGAAGAAAGCGATAACGTGGATCATCATCCTGGCCGTCATTGCTGGCGGGGTGTGGGGAGTACTGTGGTGGCGAGAGCAGCGCGCGCAATCGCAAAGCGCGACCGGTGACGTGCTGCGCACCGGACAGGTTACGCGCGGCGAACTGGTCATCAGCGTGCCCGCCAGCGGCAATGTCGCCGTCAACCGAAAGGTGAACCTCAGCTTCAAATTGCCGGGAAACGTCACTGCTGTCTCCGTGGCGGTCAGCGATCAGGTCAAGGCCGGACAGGAATTGGCGCGACTGGACACCGCCAATCTCGAACGGGCCGTGCGGCAGGCGGAGATCGCCCTCGAACAGGCGCGCCTCAACCTGGAAACCCTGCAAAAGCCTGCCACCGAAGCGGACATCCGACTGGCAGAATTGGCCACCCAGAACGCAGCGCAAGCCCTCGAAGTCGCGCGCCTCAGCAAGGAAGCGGCGGAGGCGCAGGCCAGTCTGAGCATCCGTTCGGCGCAGGACGCAGCCGACAAAATGGAAGAGGCGTATGAAGGCGCAGTCGACCGGCTGGATCAAATGGGATTGCCGCTCTCTTACGCCGCCGGTGTCACCGCCGCTTACATGGAGGCCGAAGGCAATGTCGGCATCACGCAGGTCAAAGCTGAATACCAACTGCAACAAATTCGCAGTCAATGGCTGTCTGCTTACCAGTCTTATCGACAGGCGCAGCAAAACCTCGCAAAACTACAAACCGGCCCCGATACCGATAGGATTCGCCAGATCGAATTGCAAATCGAACAGGCGAAGTTGAGTCTGGAGCAGGCGAAAGACAACCTGAACAATACCAGTCTCAGCGCCCCCTTCGAGGGCGTCGTCGCTGCGGTCAATATCCAGGCAGGGGCTGCCGCGCCTACCGGCCTCCCTGCGGTCACATTGCTGGACACGTCCGAATTGTACATCGAGGTCAACGTGGATGAAATCGACATCGGTAAAATCGCCGTGGGGCAGCCGGTGAGCGTCACCCTGGACGCGCATCCGCAGGCCACCTTGCCCGGCACAGTCGAGCGCATCGCCGCGACGCCTACCAATGTGGGCGGCGTGATCACCTACAAACTGCGCGTGAAACTGCTCGATACCGGCGGGCTGCTGGTGCTGGAGGGAATGACGGTCAGCGTCCTCATCCAGACAGACACCATCAGCGACGTGCTCCTCGTTCCCAACTGGGCCGTGCGCACCGACCAGACGAGCAGCGAAACCTATGTTTATCGCATGGTGGACGGCGTTCCCGTGCGCACAGCGATCAGCACCGGCGAGCGCAGCGACACCTACACGATTGTCACCACGGGATTGCCAGAAGGCGCAACCGTGGCGCTGGTCACAGAGACGCGCAGCCTTTTTGACATGCAGGGTCCACCGTCGATGGGACGTTGAGAGGGCTTATGTCCAACGCACAAACAAAACGCCTCCCCATCGTGATCTGGATCAACGACATGCATAAAGTCTATAAAATGGGCGAGAACGAAGTCCATGCGCTGCGTGGCGTCTCGCTCGGGGTGAATCAGGGCGAAACCGTGGCGATCATGGGGCCGTCCGGCTCCGGGAAATCGACGCTGATGAACATCCTGGGCTGTCTGGACCAACCGACGTGGGGCCAGTACACGCTCGACGGCAAAGATGTGAGCAAGATGAGCGATAACGACCTGGCGGCGGTGCGCAATCGCAAGGTGGGTTTTGTTTTCCAAAGTTTCAACTTGCTGCCGCGCACGACCGCCCTGGACAACGTGATGCTGCCGCTGGTCTACGCCGGAACCAGCACGCGCAAACGCCGCGAGCGCGCCAGGGAGATGCTGGAAGCCGTGGGGTTGGGAGATCGGATGCACCACACACCCAACGAGCTTTCGGGCGGACAACAGCAGCGTGTGGCTATCGCTCGCGCGCTGGTCAACGAACCGGCTATCATCCTCGCCGACGAGCCGACCGGCAACCTGGACAGCTCCTCCGGCGAAGAAGTGATGTACATCCTCCAACAGCTCAACAACGAGCGCGGCATCACCATCATTCTGGTGACGCACGACCCGCGCATCGGCCATCACGCGCAGCGCATCATCCACCTGTTCGACGGGAAAGTGCTCAAAGAGGAAATCGTCCCCGACCCCATCCAGGCGCGTGGCGGACCGGACCAGAATCCAGCGCAAGCGCAGGAGGCCGCTCCAGCGCAAGCGCAGGAGGTGGCGGCATGAAGTTCTGGGAAAGTCTGCGCCTGGCGCTCAAAGCGCTCGCGGCCAACAAAATGCGCGCAGCCCTCACGATGTTGGGCATCATCATCGGCGTTGGCGCCGTCATCACGCTGATGTCGGCGGGTGAAGGTGTGCAGGATTACATCACCAAGCAATTTCAGTCCATCGGCAGCAACCTGTTCTTCGTCATTCCGGGATCCTTCGATCAAGAGCTGCGCCGCCCGGCCTACCTGACGATGAAGGATGCCGAAGCGCTGCGCAACGTGGCGGACGCCCCGCACGTCTTGCGCGTCGCGCCGACGCTCCAGGGTTCCGCGCGGATCACGACGCCCGGCAAAGATCGCACTGTGGACGTCACCGGCGTCACCGAGGAGTACGCCGCAGTGCGCGACTGGGCCACAACGGCGGGGGTTTTCATCACGCCGGGAGACAATCAGGGACAGGCGCGCATCGCCGTTCTGGGCAAGAAGACCGCCGATTACTTTTTCCCCGACAGACCCGATCCGAGCGGCGAGGTCATCCGCATCAACGGCGTGCCGTTCCGGGTCGTTGGCGTGATGGCGGAACGCGGCGGGGGAAGCAGCTTCCGCAGCGAGGACGAGGTCATTTTTATCCCGCTGAACACGGCGCTCAGCCGCATCTTCCCCCGCCGGACGAACACAGGCGAACCGCGCCTGACGTTCATCTACGTGCAGGCCGTCTCCGAGGATCGGATGAACGCCGCCATCGAAGAGGTTTCGCAGATCCTGCGGCAGCGGCACCGCATCGCGCCCGGCGATCCGGACGACTTCACGGCGATCAGCCAGTCGGAGATCATCGGCACGTTCCAGCAGATCACGGGCGTGCTCACGGTCTTCCTGGGAGCAATTGCGGGCATCAGTCTGCTCGTCGGCGGGATCGGGATTATGAACATCATGCTCGTCTCCGTCACCGAACGCACCCGCGAGATCGGGCTGCGCAAGGCGGTAGGGGCGCGTAGAAGCGACATCCTCGCGCAGTTTTTGACCGAGGCCGTGATGCTCTCGCTGGTCGGCGGGATCATCGGCATCTTGCTTGGCGCAACCGGCGCGTCGGTGGTCTCCTACGTGTTGCGCAACGAAGGTTTCCGTGCTATCATCACGCTCAACGCGGTGCTGCTGGCGACGCTGTTCTCCGCTGCGGTCGGATTGTTCTTTGGCATCTACCCTGCGCAGCGCGCCGCGGCCCTCAATCCTATCGACGCTCTGCGTTATGAATGAGCAACGATGTGAAAGATGAATTCTGGCGAAGCGCGAGACTTTTGTAATCCTGGAAAAGTGCGCTATAATATTCTCATACTAACCTGATTGGTTTGAAAACAGCCCCCGGCCGTCCGCGAACCAGGCAGGATATTTGGAGAGATACCTATGCACACCACGTCGACCATCGATAAGTTGTATGCCGCTCTGGAAAAACATCAGCGCCAGCTCGAAGCACTCCGCAGTGTCAGTTTACGCGTCACCCGCAGCCTGGATCTAGAATGGGTGATGCAGCAAGCCGTCGAGGCCGTCTGCACCGTGCTCGGCGTCGAAGCCGCGGCCATCAGCGTGGTCGATCCCGACCGCGAGGAGCTGGTGATCCGCGCCCAACGCGGCATGAAGTCGTTTGCCCACGAGCCAGTCCATCTACCCAAAGGGGTCGGGCTGGCCTGGGAGACGTTGCTGAACCACGAGACGATCATTATCGAATCGTGGGAGAACGAACCACGCCTCGCCACACCGGCGTTCCTGGATGAACACATCAGCAGCACCATTCTCGTGCCGATGTTCATCAATGGCGACCCCATCGGTGTGCTCAGCGCCATGACGCGCACCAACCACACGTTCACACCCGATGAACAAAACTTGATCGCCGGCATCGCCGATCAAGTCGCGGCGGCGCTGCTCAACGCGCGCCTGCACGAGCAAACACGCCGGCAGTCGCAAGAGCGCGCCTTTCTCTTCAGCCTGGCTACTACCATCGCGCCGCTTCACAATGTCACGCAAGTGGCGCAAACGGCGCTGGCGCACACACTTCAGTATCTTGGCTGGCCTAACGGCGTCTTTCTCGTCGTCGAGGAAACCAACATCGAGTTACTACCCTTGGCGCAGGCAGGAGACACCGATGCAGTGCAGTCTCTCATTATGGATACGCGCGCCCTCACACGCCTTCCCGAAAACTCACACACACTCACATGTGGCACCAACGGCGATAAGCCGGGGTGTACCCTGCACATCCCTTTGCAGGCCCGCCAGCGGACCCTGGCCTGGCTGGTACTGAACACACCTGAACAGAACGTAGGTCTCGCGGATCACTTGCGCGAGACTTTGATCACCGAAGCGGTCTATCTCGGTATTGCGTTGGAAAACATCCAGCTCTACCAGAAGATGATAGAGCGCGAGCGCGGCAACAGTGTGCTCTACCAGATGACCCGCGCCATGACCGGCTATGATTTGCCACAGATGTTACAACAGATGCTTGAAGAATTGGTCAAAGGCATCCCTTACGAAGCCGCCGAGATTTTGCTGACCGAACACCCTCTTCAGGTGCTGCTGACAAATCACAGTTTGACATCAGAGCAACTCGCCGAGATCGAATCCCACTTGTATGCCTTTCTCGATGTGCCCGAGCATATCGACCAAAATCGCGTCGTCATCCAGAATGGTCAGAATCCCCTCGATCCCACTCACCCACTCGCTTATCTCGAAACGCCGATTGTGCAAGGCGAACGCACCACAGGCGGGATCATCCTCGCCCGACACGAGCCGTTTTCCGCGCACGAACAGCGCCTGCTCTTTATCACGGCTTACCAATTAGGGAAAGCGATCATGGCGACGCAGCTTTTCCACCAGGCGCAAGAACAGGCCGACCAGCTCGAGGAAATTACCCATCTGCTGCGAGAGCAAGAAGTTCAACGCATCCACATCTTCGACGATCTGGCGCGGGAATTGCGCAATCCGGTGACGTTCATCCAGAGTTATCCCGAACTTCTGCTGGATGGCGGACTTGGCCCCCTCAACGAAGCCCAAAGCAAGGCCCTCACCAGCATCCAGGAACATGCCCAGCTTCTGGCACACCTGGTGCGCGATCTAGGCGCCATGCGCAGCGCCGCCCCCGAAAAACTGCGCACCCAACAGGTCGACGTCGCCGGCCTGCTGCACAACGCATTGGCAGCCGCTCAACCGGCAGCCAAGAAAAAAGGGGTCACCCTGTCCATCGCTCTCGAAAATAATCTGCCTGCCGTGTGGCTTGATCCGCAGCAAATTCTCCGGGTAATCGAGAAATTGCTCAACAACGCCATCCGTTTTACGTCACCGAACGGGATCATTCACCTATCCGCGCAACGCGAAGGAGGCACGAAAATTCGCGTGGCGATTACCGATGCCGGCCCAGAAATCCCGCAGCACGAGCGAGAGCTACTCTTCAAACGGCTCTACCACGGCAATCTAGAGCGCGCCTATCCGGGTGTAGGCATCGAATTGGCGCTGGCCCAACGCATCGTGGAAAGCCACGGTGGCGCTATCGGCGTGGATAGCGCCGCAGGCGGCGGTAACATATTCTACTTCACACTGCCAGTGAAAAGCGCACAAGATGGCGCGTAATGCCACAATAGGTGACAAGACGATCACGCAGCGCGTCGTGAGGAACTGCAGCCGTGGACATATTCAACACAGAAGATCTGCTCGAACAACGAGAGAGCTTGCGCGTATCCGAGCATGCCCTCCGCGAGGCCCACAAAGAGGGATTGCGGATCAAAGAGGTGTTGCACGTCATCTTCAACGGCGTGATCGTGGAACGCTATCCTGAACGCAAGCGCGTGTTGATTGCCGGGCCAGTCCCAGGAGAACCACTCCCTGTACACGTGGTCTGCGATTACGCCGACCGTGACGAACTGGTCGCCGTCACCGTGTATATTCCGAATCGACCTCACTGGATCAACGAACAGTTACGCGCAGCCAGTCTCCCGCGGTTGCTCAGCCTGACGCATTGAGTATGTCCGTATTCTGTCAGGAATGATAATGGCGCTCGATCTCGCGCCGGGCAATCTCGACGGCGCGGCGAGCATTGTGCAGGTTGCCGTGAACGGTGTACACGTCGCGCACGATGAACTCGACGAAAACGCCGTGCGTGGCCTCCAATGTCTCGCGGATGTGGGCAGCCCAGGCTTCCTCATTCAGCGTCTTGTCCACGCTGAGGAAGTTCGGATCGGGCTTGCGCGAGAAGACGATCTCCGTACCGCGCAATGCATCGCCCATAAAAGGCTGATCGCACCAGCGTGAGATAGAGACCTTCTTCAAGTTTGGCAATTGGCGAATGTCGTTCCAGAAAGGATGCGCGGGTTCGCAGCAGCCGTAGTAGAGCAGGCCCAGCGGTTCGCACACGTCGCGATAGTAGGGAAAGCAGAACTCGTGGTACATCCTGGGCGAGATGCCGACCGTCTCCTGGCTGTTGGCGTTGCCCCACATATCACGCAACCGCACCGGGTCGCCGGTGTATCCGGGCGCGGGCAGTTGCGTGGTGAAGTTGTAACTGGAACCAAAGCTATCTTGATTGCCGTTGTTGAGCCGCAGCAGGCCCTCGGATTCGGCCCAGCACATCATACGCAACGAGTTGTCGCGCAGGAAAGCCATCAAACGATGCACAGCGTCAGGGGTATCCAACAGTGCCGTGAAGTATGCCTCCATCCCCATCAACTCAATGACACGATGCGTGAGCATGTTGTTGCCGAAAGCGCCGGTGCGGATGACCACCGGCAAGAAGTCGCCGAACAGGTCTTCCAAAAACGCCTGCCAGGCATAGGTGCGTTCACGGTCCACATAACAGACGGCAGGCCGGAGCATCTCCAAATCGCGTTCCAGGTCCTTGAGCGGGTGCAGCCAGCGGTAGCCGGTTTCGATACCATCGGCGTCTTTGACAACCTCGCGCTCGATGCGGATGCCAAATTCGTCAATGTCCACAAACCAGCCGATGTCGAAGGTGTCCGGGATGACTTTGTCGTCATCGATCGACTCGTGATTGCGGATGTTGCGCAACAGTTGTTGCTCGATAGCCCTGCCGGCAGGCGACGCGCAGCGGAAAATGCTGTCCGGCATGAAGTCGCGGTCGAAGGTCCAGGTTTCGACGATCACCGGAGGACGCGCGCCTGAACGCGCGTCGTTCAAGGCATACCACATCTGCTTGCGCTGCGCCATCACCGGCAACGTGGCATAATCAGCCTGTTTTTGCGCCAGATCGCGCAGGTAGTGCCGTTCATCGTTGGATAATTGCCATTCGATTGTGCTCATTGCATTCTCACTCGATTGATCCACCAAGCCACCGGCTCACTCACGCGCCTTTCGTATTCGCAGCGCGACGTAAGGTTTGGCGGGCAGGTTCACCCGGCACTTACCGGAGAATGTGCCGTCCAACGGTGTGATCGTCATCTCCCAGGCGTCGATCACATCTATAGTATACGCAGCGTCCTCGGGCAAGCTGATGTCTTTATACGCCGGGCGGTTGATGCCGAAGTAGATCAAGCGATAGGTGTCCGCCGCATCGGTGGATTGGTTCAAATCCCAATATCCGCCGCGCGGATCAATCGCGGAGCCGTCTTCCATGATCTGCCGTAGGAAGGCGATACGCGCCGGACTGTCACCGTGGAGCACCCCACCCTTCGACCACCAAAGGATGTCGTCGGGATGCAGGTAGGTCTCGCCGTGGCCCACGTAGCCGCCACGCGAAAACCCTTCCCAGAAGCGATGCGCCATCTCCTGCGCGGTGATGTTACCCCAGTTGTGCGGGATGTTGCCTTCGTAGCAACACTCGTCCACCACGACGGGCTTCTTGTACAATTCGCGCCAGTGTCCCACCTGGTTGAGCTCCGAGCGTTGAATGCTGCAGTGCGTGACCCAGGGCTTGTTGTGGTCGTAGAAGGTGTGGCAGTTATGGACGGAACGCAAGTGCTGGTACGGGTCGCTCGCCTGCACGATCTGGAAGAAGCGATCCCAATCCTGCTCGGTCTTGGCCTCCATCAAATCGAACTCGTTCGCCATCGACCACCACACGTTGCGATAGGCCGCCAGCCGCGCGACGACGTAACGTAGATAGCGGTCGTCCACTTCGGCGGGCATCGTGCTGTAGCCCCAGCAGTCGTATGGGTGAAAGAGGATGATGTCGGCCTCGATACCCAGGTCGCGCAGGTTGCCGACGCGCTGTTCCAGGTGGCGGAAGAAAGCCGGATTGAAGCGGGTGAAGTCGAAGCGGTAGCCACCCTCACCCCCAAACGCAGTCTCCCGGCGTCCCCCTCTCCCAGAGGGAGAGGGGAGTTCCGACTCTCCTCCCTCCAAGGGGAGTTGGAGGGGGGCAAAGGCATGATAGGGCGGCTCGTTCTGATTGAAGGTGTAGTGCTTGGGGAACACACACATGCGTAGTTTGTTGAACGGCGCGGTCTTGAGCGTCCCAAGCGTCTGTTCCTCAAGTTCGTCCCCCTGATGATTCCACACGTAACACGTCGTGCCGACCGAAAAGTGTGGCGTACCATCCTCATAGGCGAAATGATACGTGTTCCGCACCCGCACCGGCCCGTGATTGCCCGTCGATGCCGGTATGCAGTCGAACGCGCCCGTCTTGCCATCCAACGCAGCGACGTTGCTGCGCGTCGTGTACGTCCACGCGCCGACCGTGTCCGGCATGAAGCGAACTTTGTAGACGCCCTCACCATCGTAGAAACCGTCCACGTCGATAACGCGGTGCTTGTACGCAAACCGCGCGCCGAAGGTCACATCAAGGAATGGATTACCTTCCGTCGGGCCGTCCAACGTCACCTCGAAAATGTCCCAACGTTCTGCGAATTGCTGCATTGTGTTCCTCCATCAACGTGATTTCGCGCTTCAATGTAACGCGATGTGATAAAAAGGTCAAATGATGATAAAGCCATCCATCCATACACTTCTTGCGCGAGATGAGAGTCATGATACACTGAAGCCAGATACGAAAAGCGATAGACAGACAAAGTCGTTACACGATCAAGGACGGAGCAAGATGTCAAAATATGGAGATCAACCCATGCATACGACAATAGACTATCGGCAACAGCTATTGAAAGAGATTGATACGTTGCCGCCGCGCACGCTAGAGAAAATCTATCAAATGGTGGTCTTCCTCAAAGAAGAGTTCATAGAACCTGACGAAGCGCGGTATCGCATCACCCTGCAAGAATTCCAGGATCACATATACTTACGCAATATCGGCGGACACGAGATCTTACCTTGATCCACAAAACAAAAAAGGGCGACGCCGAAACTGCGTCGCCCGTCATTTTAGAATGTCCGGCCTTTGACCCAGACCTACAACTTCACCGCCGTAGACTTCGACATCGCCAACACCTCGTCGGCGGTCACTTCCCGATCCAGCTTCTCCGAGAGGAAGATGCCCTCAGAAATCAGCATCGTATTCAGCGCAACGGCAGCCGTGGGCAACAGTTCCACACGGCCTTGCAACGCCGCGATCCAGTGATGCTGCGAGCTGTCGTACACGTCGCCGACCTCGTGAACGTTGTGCAAGCGATAATCGAACTGCCCCAGATCGCCTGAACCGTTGATCGCCAGGTCGCCGATGTTGAAGTAGTAGCCGAACGGCTCCAGCTTCACCCCACCCTGCGAACCGACGATGTACGAGCCTTCGAAGCCGTCCAGATGAATAGCCCACGCTTCGATGATGTCCAGCGCGATGTTGTGCTCCAGGCGCACGAAGCCCATACCTAGTTCCTCCACATCGTAGCCGCTGATTTCCAGCCGGCGCGGATCAATGGGCGTTTCCTGGTACGTCTTGCCGGTGATGCGCAGCACTTTGGGGTTGTCCAGCAGGTAGAGGATATTGGCGATGTGATACACGCCCATATCGTAGAACGCGCCGCCGCCGGAGTTGCGCTTCTGCACGAAGGGGGGCGCGCCGTAGCCGTCCACGTAGGGGCGACCCCGCCGCCGGAACCCGGTCGAACGCGCGTGATAGAGCTTGCCCAGATGCCCGCCATCGATGAGGTACTTGGCGGACTTCGTCTCCTTGCTGTAGAGCGTGCTCAACTGGATATGCAGCAGCTTGCCGGTCGCTTTGGCGGTCTCCACCATCGTCACGCCGTCGGCGTAGGCGCCGGCGATAGGCTTTTCGCAGTAGACGTGCTTGCCGGCTTCCAATGCCGCCACCGTGACGGGCATGTGCAGGTTGTTGTGCAGGCACACATCCACCGCGACGATGTCATCGCGCTGCAACAACTCGCGGAAATTCGTGTAGGTATCAGGGATGCCAAATTCCTGCGCCACACGGCCCAACTCAGCCGCATTGAGATCCGCTGCCGCTACGATTTCCGCGCCCTCGATCTTCTGATAATTCCGTAAGTGACTCTTGCCAATCTGTCCAATGCCAACGATGCCTATACGCACCTTATCCATAGTCTCGACCTCCGAAGTATTTTTCAGTTCCAGGTTAACCAGCCAGTGTCGATCTGACAATCTACGATCGACAAATTTTTCAGTTCTCTATACCCGAATATCAAACGCCTGACCTTCCCAAACCTTTGCTAATGCTTCAGTGGGGGGCAAGGGAGGATCATCCAGGCGGAAATAGAGGTAGCGGAACAAATCGCGCAGCACGGCCGTGATCACCGGCGCGAGAAACAGCCCGACAAGCCCCCCCATCTCACTGCCGATCACCAACACCACCATCACCAGCACCGGATGCAGTTGCACGCTCCTACCCAAAACGCGCGGCGTGATGAAGATATTTTCCACTTGCTGGATGACGACGGCATATATCGTTATAACCAGCGCCAACGTGGGATTCTGCACCAGCGCCACAAGGATCGCCGGAATCGCGCCGAGAATGGGGCCGATGTTGGGAACTAACTCGAAGACGCCCGCAATCACGCCCAGGATCAACGCGAACTGCACCCCCGCAATCCCAAAGAAAATCGTGGAGATTGACCCAATGATCAACGCCAGAAAAAGCTGACCGCGCAGATAAGACGCGAAAACCCCGTCGACGAGCGCGGCGATTTTCAACGCATCGCTGCGAATGGAGAAAGGAATCGAGCGCACCATCGTCTGGCTCAATTTCTGCGAGTCCAACAGCATGAAAAACGTCCAGAAGGGGATGATCAAAATCGCCAGCAGCAAGCTGAAGGTGTACGAGATCACCACCGCTGTGCCACCCACGGCCTGCTGAACAATTCTGCCTACCTGATTGCTGAATTTGGTAAGATTATCGTCGATTTGGACGCGGACCTGCTCCGGCAAGAGGCGATATTGCTCGAGTAGACCTTCGCTAAAACGAGTTATGAAATCCCAGATCGTCTCTCGCGCAGCCCAGAGCGCCTTGCCCTGATCAATCAGCAGTGGCACGAATACCGAGAAAAAGCTTACCAGCAGCGCCAGCACCAGCAGATAGATCAACCCGATCGCCAATGCGCGCGCCGGACGCCGCAAAAAGCGCAACACCCGAAGGCGGGGACGTTGACTTAACCACAGGATACCCCGCTCTACTGCCTGGACCAACGGCGCGAGAACATAAGCCAGGAGCAAGCCGAAAACGTAGGGGGCCAATACCCGCCGCGAGGTCCAGACGATCAGCCCGACCGCCGCCGCCGAGATCAACAACAAGATCAGTTGCTTGCGCCGCGAAAGAGGAATCTTACGCCACGATTCAACTAATGACGCCATTTCGCCACACTCCCCAACAACTTCAGTCCTCGTCCAACCGCAACATCGCCAGGAACGCCTCTTGCGGGATGATGACGTTGCCCAACGATTTCATCCTTTTCTTGCCGGCCTTCTGCTTTTCCAGCAGTTTCCGCTTGCGCGTGACATCGCCGCCGTAGCACTTCGCCAGCACGTCCTTACGCAACGCCTGCACATTCACCCGCGCCACCACTTTGCCGCCCACCACCGCCTGGATCGGCACCTCGAACAACTGGCGCGGGATCGCCTCCTTCATCTTGCGGATGAGCAGGGAGCCTTTGTCATAGGCCATGTCGCGGTGAACGATAATAGCCAGCGCATCGACCGGCTCCTTGTTCACCAACACGTCCACCTTCACCAAATCATCGACCCGATAACTGTCGAAGCTATAATCCATCGAAGCGTAGCCGCGCGTCGCGGACTTGATGCGATCGTGCAAATCGATGACCATCTCCGCCAGCGGCACTTCGAACGTGAGCAGCACGCGTTTTTGATCCAACGTCTCGGTGAGCAGGAAGTTACCGCGTTTGCGGCGGAAAATCTCCATCAGCACGCCGAGATACTCATTGGGCGTGATCACCTGGACCTTCATCCACGGCTCGCGCACCTGGTCGATGAGCGACGGGTCCGGTAGATCGGCGGGGCGGTGAATTTCGATTTCCTCGCCATTCGTCAGCAACACCTGATAGGCCACGCTCGGCGCGGTGATGACCAAGTCTTGCGCGTACTCACGCTCCAGCCGCTCCTGCACGATAACCATGTGGAACAGGCCCAGGAATCCACAGCGGAAGCCGAATTGCAGCGCCTGCGACGTCTCTGGGATGTACGTGAGCGAGGCATCGTTCAGTTGGAGCTTTTCCAGGGCGTCACGCAGGCTCTCATAGTCGTCGGCCTCCGAGGGGTACAAGCTGGCGAAGACCATCGGCTTGGCCGGCTGGTAGCCCGCCAGGGATTCCGCCGCCGCGCGCCGCTGCTCCGTCACCGTGTCGCCCACGCGCGCCTCACGCACCGACTTGAAGCCGGTGGCGATATATCCCACTTCGCCGGCAGAGAGGCGTTCGATTGCCGTCATGCCTGGCGTGAAAACCCCCACCTCCACCGGCTCCGTTTTCGCGCCGGTTGCCATCATCAACAATGGCGTCGTCCCGGTCACCTGCCCCTCATAGAGCCGCACGTAGGCGATCACGCCCTTGTACGAGTCGTAGTGCGAATCGAAGACCAACGCCCGCAGCGGCGCATCCACGTTGGAGCCTTTGGGCGGCGGGACGCGATCCACAACGGCCTGCAACACCGCCGCCACGTTCGTCCCCTCTTTGGCCGACACCGGCACGACATCCGTGACCGGCACGCCGATCAACTCTGCCACTTCCTTCGCCACGCGTGCCACATCGGCTGTCGCCAGATCGATCTTGTTGATGACCGGCACGATCTCGAGATCGTTTTCCAGCGCCAGGTAGAGGTTCGCCAACGTCTGCGCCTCGATGCCCTGTGTGGCATCGACGACCAGCACCGCGCCCTCACAGGCTGCCAGCGCCCGGCTTACCTCATAGCCAAAGTCCACGTGCCCCGGCGTATCGATCAGGTTCAGTTCGTACTCCTCACCATCCGCGGCGACCCAGTGCATTTGCACTGCCGACGCCTTGATCGTCACGCCCTTCTCCTGCTCCAGATCCATACTGTCGAGCACCTGCGATTGCCCCCCGGCAAACTTCCGCGACTCGACCGTGCCGGTCACTTCCAGCAACCGGTCGGCCAGCGTCGATTTGCCGTGATCGATGTGCGCGATAATGCTAAAATTTCGTATATGCTGCGAATCCATTCTTCTCCCTTGGAAACAAACCGCCAATCTCGCTAATCTACGCAAATCTTTCTTGAAAAATTAGCGAGAATTAGCGTAGATTCTGCGAATGCAGACATTCGCGGTTGAATTTTTCACCCTTGCTGTTGAAGCGTTCGATCGGCGCTCGAAGTCCGATCAATCCACATTTGAACATCGTCGGCGTCTGCGCCCAGTACCCACCATCCTAAGAATTCTACGTTGCCGGCCGGGCCAAGTAGCGGGGAGACCATCAACCCGCGCAATCCCAGACCCAACGCCGCCATCTCCGCCGTCACCGTCTCCAAGACCTGCCGATGCACCGCCGGATCGCGCACCACGCCGCCCTTGCCGACGTCCGCGCGCCCGGCCTCGAACTGCGGTTTGATGAGCGAGATCACCGCGCCGCCAGGCGCAAGCCAGTTCACTGCCGTCGCGTAAACGATACGCAGCGAGATGAACGACACGTCCGACACGATCACATCCACCGGCTCCGGCAGCGCCGCCAGATAACGCGCATTGACCCGCTCCATCACCACCACCCGCGCATCCTGGCGCAACGCCCAGGCCAGTTGCCCGTAGCTTACATCGATCGCGTAGACCTTCGCCGCGCCGTGCTGCAATAAGCAATCCGTGAATCCGCCCGTCGAAGCGCCGATGTCCGCCGCAACCGCCCCGCCAACATCGACCGGAAACCGTTCCAACGCCGCCGCCAGCTTCTCGCCGCCCCGGCTCACGAAGCGCGGTCTGGCTTTGAGGCTGATCGAGACATCTTCTGCCACGTCAACGCCCGGTTTGTCGACTAGTTGCCCGTCGACCAACACCTCACCCGCGCGGATAAAACGCTGCGCCAGAGAGAGTCCCTCCACCAGGCCACGCTCCACAAGTAGACTATCCAGGCGAACTTTCTGTTCGCAGCGCCGTTTTTTCATGTGTGGTTGTTATTTTACCACCAATGTATGGGTTAGAAAGATCATCCGGCAGAGACGCCAGTAAATCGGCCAGATCCTCCGGTAGCGGAGCGGAGAAGGTCATCTTCTCTCCCGTCGTCGGATGCAGCAACGTCAACGCGCGCGCGTGGAGAAACTGGCGCGGCGCGGACAGCGGGCTATGCGCCGGGCCATAGACGACATCCCCCACCAGCGGATAGCCGAGCCAGGCGAAATGCACCCGAATCTGATGCGTGCGCCCGGTCAGTAGTCGCACATCCAGCAGCGTGTAGACGCGATTTTGCGCATCGCGGTAGCGCCCGCGCACCTTCCAGCGGGTGCGCGCCGGTTTGCCATCCGCGATGACGGCCATACGCTGGCGATGAATGCGATGCCGCCCAATCGGCGCTTCGATCACGCCCTCATCCTGCGCAATATTGCCGATCACCAGGGCGACGTAGGTTTTTTGCACCTCGCGCTCCTTGAACTGCCGTTGCAGCGCTCGAATCGCCCGATCATGCTTGGCAACCACCAGCACGCCGGACGTGTCCTTGTCCAGCCGATGCACAATGCCGGGCCGCAACTCACCGCCGATCCCCCGCAAATCGTCGCAGTGCGCCAGCAGCGCGTTGACCAGCGTGCCCGAAAGATTTCCCGCGCCTGGATGCACCACCATGCCTGCCGCTTTATTGATCACCAGGATGTCCGCATCCTCGTACAATATATCCAGTGGCAGGGCTTCTGGGGACAGCGTCGCGGGCTGTGGGGGGGGAATTCGTACCACCACCGTATCGCCGCGCCGCACTTTATGCGACGATCTGGGCGCAGCGCCATTCACCGTCACTTCCCCCGCGTCGATCAGCCGCTGCACTGCCGTGCGCGACAGTTCCGGCAACGCCTCAGCAATGAAGCTGTCGATGCGCCCGCCATCGGCTTCGACGAATAGGGTGAACGTCGGGCTGCCGTCTGCCTCGACGGTCATGCGGACACCACCTGTCCGTTCACCGCGACGACTTCGCCGCCTTTGACGACCATCGCCACGGGATTCGTTCCGAAGCGATAGCCCAGATGCCGGTAATCGGGCGCATCCAGGATCAACAAATCGCCCGCGTACCCCGGCGCGAGGCTCCCCACCCGGTCGCCCAGACCGAGCGCGCACGCCGCGTTCAACGTCGCCGCGACGAGCGCCTGCGCGGGCGTGAGCCGCAGATAGCGGCACGCCAGCGCGATGACGAAGGGCAGCGACTCGTTCCAGGCGGTTCCCGGATTGCAGTCGCTCGCCAGCGCCAGCGCCGCGCCTGCTTCCAGAAGCGCGCGAGCGGGTGTGTAGTCGCGGTGTCCCAGACCGAACGGCGTACACGGCAACGACACCGCCACTGTCTCCGCCGCGCCCAGCGCCGCGATGTCCTCCGGCGGCGTCGTGACCAGGTGATCCGCCGACGTCGCGCCCAATTCCACGGCCAGGCGC
The DNA here is from genome assembly GCA_034432995.1 of Anaerolineae bacterium. Lineage (GTDB taxonomy): Bacteria > Chloroflexota > Anaerolineae > B4-G1 > SLSP01 > DSWT01. The sequence goes on from DAOUAY010000624.1 coordinate 35,251, forward strand.
GTCCCGCCCAGCGACGCAAACTCATCCACGTGAATTTTCAATGGGAAGCCCAACGCCCGCGCCGCCTCAAGGATACGCCGGCTCTGCGCCAGATCGAACGCGCCGTCTTCGCAAAACACATCACAAAAGGGCAAACGCTCCGATCCCAACGCGCGCGACTTCTCCACCACGGCGGGCAACATCTCGTGAATCACCATATCCACATAAGTGTCGGCGCGACCCTTGAACTCGGCGGGGACGGCGTGCGCGCCCAGGAATGTCGGCACCAGTGTCGCCGGGTGGCTGCGGTCGAGCGTGACAATCGCTTCCAACTGCCGCAATTCGGCAGCAGTTTCCAGGCCGTAGCCGGTCTTCACCTCGACCGTCGTTGCGCCGTGGGCCAGCAGCCGGTCGAGACGCGGGCGCATTGCCGCAACCAGCTCATCCACGGAGACCTCGCGGGTAGCGCGCACGGTGGACATAATCCCGCCGCCCGCCGCCATAATCTCCATATACGTCGCGCCAGCAATGCGCTGCTCGAACTCTGCCGCGCGGTCGCCCATCCACACCAGATGCGTGTGCGGATCGACGAAGCCAGGGCAGACCACTTTGCCGCGTGCATCAATCTCGCGGGTGGCGCGATACTGACTCACCAATTCCTGGGTCGATCCCACCGCAACCACCCGGCCCGTGGCAATCGCTACCGCGCCATCTGCGATGAGACCCAACTCGCCTAAAGCTATACCGCGCTGCGGGCTGCCCCCCTGTGTCGGGATTACACACAGTTGCGCTGCCGAATGAACCAGCAAATCTACAGTTTTCATCGCACGCCCCTTCTCCAACAGTAGGGATGATATTCTGAATTATACACAGAAAAGGCCAGGATTAACATCCTGGCCTTTGCGTCCCCGTGATATGCAATTCCATACACAGCCCTGACCGGTGTGAGCCAACTATCACAGTTCAGTCATGTTATGGCGATTCTATATAGATACCGAGGGAGATTTCCTCATCACCGGAAATCACCGTCATCGTGCCGACGAGGGTGGCGAAACGGTCCTGGTGAGTCTTGAAGATCACACAGCCAAACGTCGGTCCCTCCACAACCTTACCCTCCCACTTATAGGTGTACTCGCACGTTCCCCCGTAGCCCTTGGCATAGATCACCGCGATCCAGCCGCCTTCAGGAATGCGATATTTGTCCATAGGCCAGGCTTCTGCCATGAACGGGCCAGGGGGACACGCCACAGTGGGCGTAGGCGTGGGAGTCAACGTGGGCGTGGGCGAAGGCGTCAGCGTCGGGATTGGCGTCACCATCTTCAATCCATACACAGAGGCGGGAAGGCGCAACTGTGTCGTCTGCGTCCACCCAAGCACACGCCCATCCGTCGAACCGATGTAGACCCAGTTGGGCATTTCGGGATTGTAACCAAGCAGACGTACTTTGGTGCCCGCCGGCAATGTCAAGGTAGGATTCCACCACAGTGTAGCGCCTGGACGTAGCTCTGCGCCCTCGTTGAGCACGACCGCCTCCAACGCAGCAGCAAGTTCGCCCCCCGCCCGCGGCGTCAGCAGCGGCACGAAGGTCGGCGTGGGTGAGGGAGGCGCTGTAGAAGCCGGCAAAACCGTCGATGCACCCGGCGTCGCCGTAGGCGCAGGTGTGGTGGCTAGGGGCGTTGCCGTAACCCTGGGCGTGGGGAGCACCGCGGGCGTAGCGGTAGGCAGCAACGCGGCGGTGACTTGCCGGGAGGCAGAACACCCATCCCAAGTGGCCTGAGTCGCGTTATACAGCCAGATACCTATGCTACGGGGAGCGCCGGTTTCTGCAGAAATAAAGCGCGCAACGATGGAAGTCGGCGACACAGCCGGAATGAGGGGGGTGCCATCCAGGAGCGCGTTGGTCTGGCCGTAGTAATAGACATCCGAACGGGCAGAATCGGCTACCCAGATAGGGCCGTGCGTGTAACTACTTTCTATCGCAAAAAAGGCTATCCAGCGACCGGCCGTTCCACAGCGGGAGGCCAGCGCATGCGCATAATCCCGCAGGATAGTCGAGGCAAAAATACGAGGCCGGCGATAGTCGGTCTGCTCCCATCCGCCATTATAAGCCGCCAAAGCATTGAAAACGTCGCCGTTGCCCTGTTGGATGATAATCGATAGGGTACGCGTGCCCCAGAAAAGATTCGCGGCAGGATCAAGGAGAACTTCCTTCGAAGGTCGCCAAGAGAACCCGGATTCCTTGGGCATGATCTGCATCAGGCCTACAGAACCACCTGGCCCTATGGCGTTCGGGTCGCCACGGGACTCACGCCAGATAAGAGAAGCAACAAAGTCAGGATCCAGGCTGCGCCGGTTGGCTTCCTGCACGATCAGGGTTTCCCAACGCAGTATCTTGGCGCTCCAATAGGATGACAAAACGGGGGTATCGGAAGACGGCTCGGAGGCAGATGCAAGTTTCTGAGCTGCCAGTTTTGGGAAATAAAAAGCCCCTACCTGTCCAACGAGCAGGCCAGCCAACACGCCACCCACCGCGAGCGCCGTTATGATCTGGCGCTGTAAGGGTTTTATCACCACACCATCTCCTACTGAATGATGCCTTTCCTTGATAATCTACCCCGAATATAGGAGATTTCGGTGATTTGTCAAGCCTCGGCATCCTCGGCAAAAATCGCCTGCGCTTCCGTAAGATATGAGGCAATCTCGGCCTCTGGTTTCCCTTTGGACTGCAAGTAGCGTTCAAGCAGGTGCAGTGGAGTCATTGCGTCCGGCTCCAGGCCATCGAGACGGTCCCGGACCGTCCGCTCCACGTCGCGGTTGATCTGCCCGAAGAAGGCATCAGCGAGCAGTGGAGACAAATCGGTATCCCGCAAGCGCGGTTCTTGCTCCGGCGTCATCTGTACGACCAGTCTGGCGACGGCTCCCGCCAGGTCGCTATCGGCGATGACGCGCTCGATGGCCCGCAGTGGATGGGCTTCGTAACGGACATCCGCGCGGATGGTGACGAAAGGCCGGGCCTGAACTTCGACATAGCGCCACGTCGTTGCTGCACGCTGTAGCTCGATCCAACAGAACCCCTTGGGCTGTTTCTCCTCACCAAAGTCGACCCGCTCCAGACTGCCCGCATAGACAACGGGCGGCATACTCCCAGTATTGAGATTCTGATGTTGGTGGATGTGCCCAAGGGCGACGTAATCCCACACCGGATCGGTCAGCGCCGACACAGGGATGGCGACGTCGCGGCCGATCATGATGTTGCGTTCCGAACCCCAATGCGCGCTATCGACCGAGAAATGCCCGGCCAGCACCGCCGGTATCTGGGGATCAAGCCGCGCCGCAAAACCCGTAATCAGGCTGACGACGGCCTCGCTCACGGCGCGGTCCAGCGCCTCCTGGCGCATCTGCCGGAACTGTTCGCGGGTGAGCAAGCGTTGGCGCACCGGGTACGGGATCGTAGCGAGTTGCAGCGGGCCGTGGCGCGTCTCAAGGCGCAGCAGGTCGGGACGCGCAGCGACGGTCACGTAAGGCACATCGAGGGTGGCGAAAATCTCGATACTGGACGCGCGTTGTTCCATCACCGGCACATCGTGATTGCCGACCAGCAGCACAGTGGGAATCTCCGCGCGCGAAAGGCGGTGAATGCGCTGCGCGAACTCGCGCTGATGGGTGGGATTGGGATTGCGGGTGCGAAAGGCATCGCCGGCAAAGAGCACCACATCGGCCTTATGGTCGATGGCATACGCCACAACCGTATCCAGCCGCTCAAGAAAGTCAGCCACGCGACGGTTAAGGCCCGATTCGGGGTCCAAGCGCCCGTAATTTTCCATGCCGATATGGAGATCGGCAAAATGCAGGATGCGTATTGGTTCGGTCATGTTGCCTCAGAAAAATTAGAAATGAGAGAGATAAGGGGCTAGGGAAGATCGAGGACGCCCCAAACACAGATTTTACCGCTGTCGGAGCCGATAAAAGCAGCGCCAGAGCCATCCAGGGTGAGTGCGGTGATGGCTTCGTTAGTAACGCGCAGGCGATGCATGGTCAGGTTGGCATCGGCAAAAAGCAGGTCTCCCCCCGTCGTCCCCCCGAGGATAAGGGACTTCTCCCCCCCACTTTCCCCTCCAATGGGGGGGACGTAAGGGGGGGAGATCCACAGCAGCACCGCGAGCGCGCCATCGAGCGCCGGTCGGCGTTGATGCACCTTCACCCCCTGCGCCAGGTTCCACAGCACCCACTGCCCGGCCTCGTCCACGGATAAGGCGTAGTCGCCCTGCGGCGCAAAGGCAATGAAGCGCACCGGCGCGCTGTGACCTTCCAGTACGGCGAGTTCAGTGCCCGCGCTCAGATCCCACAGGCGGACTACACCATCGGCAGCGCCCGACAGCGCGCGCGGCGGCGAGGCATGTGTTGCCAATGCCGTCACCGGACTCTCCGGGGCAGGCAACAGCCACACCAGCCCGCCAGTCTCCGGCTTCACTACCCACAGATAGCCGTTCTCCAGTCCCAGCACCAGTTGTGATGCTCCATCGACATAAGCCAGCGTTTGAATACGCGAAAAGGTTGAAACCCGACTGCGCAACACGCGCGTCCACGACGGGAATGCATACACGTAGAGATCGCGCTCTTGCGCCACAGCGACCTGCCCGGCAGAGCGGGAGAGCGCAAAAACAGCAGGCGGCAGCCCATTGGCGACCCGCATCACCTGGGCCAACGCCGGGAAACTGTGACGTGATGTCGTCGCGGATTGCATGGCTCGCACCTCGCCGTTGGCGGCATCCAGGGCTAAAACCGGCTCCGGTGCGGTGTGATAGCAACCGAGCAGCCTGGCGGTCGAGGCAAATGGCTCGCCCGGCGTCGGCACAGGCGTACCGGCGGCAACGGGCCAGTAGTAAGGTGTTGGCGTCAACGTCGGCGTGCTGGTGAAGGTGGGCCAGGGCGTGGGTGTTGCGCCAATAGCCAGCGCCGGGCGTACCGTCGTCGTCAGCGGGGCAAAGACGGACACCGGATAGAACTGCGCGACGCCCCACAAGGCCGCAAGTACCCCCGCCACGGCAAACAGCTTGGCAGGCCAGCCTTCAAAAATCAACACAAGCCACGTCAGACCGAGCGCCAGCGCCCAGATCCCCCCGATCAGAAAAGTCGGCCCTAGCACATGCAGCAGCGCACGCCACGACGCTACGAACAGCCCGACTGTCGCAGCGGAGAAAGACCGGCCAAACCATGCCCGTATATCCGGCGGCTGGAACATATCCAAAATAGCCAGCAGCCCGACCGCGCCGACAATCAACCCCGAAGTGAGCAATGGAACACTGATGCAGACCCACCGCTTGCGATCAGGCACCAGCAAAGTGGCGACAAGCGCCAGCGCCAACGCCAACAGCGGCGCATACCACACCCAGCGCAGCCATGGCGGAGATTCGGGCCACGCGGCCATCGTGTCCGTCTCGGCCTCGGCAAACAGGGCGGCCAGCTCGGCGACATAATCCTGCCACCACACCTGCTGTAGCTGCCCCACGGCGGAATGCGCGCCTGGATCGACGGGGACGCAATAGGACGTATCAGCCTCTGCGCAGGATGGCAGCGCGCGCCACAACCAATCACGCAAGAGTTCTCCTTGCGCCCCGGTCAGGTACTGTTCCACGTCTGGCGCCAGGCGCTCTGGGGGCGGCGCCTCGCCAAATCCCCAGGCGATCCAGGCCGGGCCCAGGCGCATCACTGCCGCTTCGACATCCACAGTCGCCAACGCCGCATCGAACAGCGCGCGCAGCGTCTCCGGCTCACGCGACACCCACGGCGACCACACCTCAGCGGGAATCTGGCGCGGCAGATCGACGGCAAGCGCAGTGCTGGCCTGTGCGACAAAATCGCTTTCGCGCAACCAGCGCTGATAGAAAACCGGATTCAACAGTGTGTAACGCGCCAGCCACGTCGTCAGCGCAAAGACACTCACCAACGAAGCGAGCAAGCTCAGAACAAGCGCGATACGCAGTTTCATAGCGAATTACGAATTACGAATTACGAATTGCAAGTAAAGAGTGAAGAGTGAAGAGTAAAGAATGGAGGGAAAAGTCTTTGTTGCACCTTACTCCTTACTCCTTACTCCTTACTCCTTACTCCTTACTCCTTACTCGACTTTTGCAGCGCCGAAAAGGGGCGCGGAACCTTAACAACAACAGATAATCAGGGCGTGTTCCAGGGAGCGAGCCGCACGCTCCCCTCCCAGCCACCGGAGTGGCCGGGCTATGAGAACC
>DAOUAY010000625.1:0-7463 GCA_034432995.1 Anaerolineae bacterium
GTGAACCGATGCGCAGGAGGTGTGTCATGACGGTGTTGAGCCAAACGATAGGGATGCCGATTGCGACAGCAGTGCAGCAGTTGCGCCGCTCGCCGCAGTTGCCCCGTTACGTGCAAGAATTCGAATCGCTATTAACTGCCGAGCGCGCGCGCCGCGAGCGTTTTTACGCTGAAATGGCCGAGGATCAAAAAGTGGAATTCATCAATGGGGAGGTGTTTATACATTCGCCGGCGCGTCTGCGTCATATAACCGTGGTTCGTAATTTGTCTACTTTGCTGGATATTTATGTGTCTCGCCATACATTGGGTTATGTCGGCCACGAAAAAATGCTCGTCACCTTGACGCGCAACGACTATGAGCCGGATGTCGTCTACTTTGGCCCGGCGAAAGCGCAAACGCTGTTGCCCGATCAGATGAAATTTCCTGCGCCCGATCTGGTGGTGGAAGTGCTGTCACCTTCAACCGCTGAAAACGACCGGGGCATCAAGTTCGGGGACTACGCGGCGCATGGCGTCCTCGAATACTGGATTGTGGACCCGGATGCGGAAGTAGTCGAGCAGTATGTGCTTCAGGATGAACGCTACGAATTGCGGATGAAAAGTCAGACCGGCATCTTGCAAAGCGAGGTCGCGCCAGGATTTGCCGTTCCGGTGCGCGCGCTTTTCGATGAGACGGAGAAACTCGCGGCGGTGCAGACGCTTATGGCCGATGGGTAATCAGCACAAACGCGGCGCGGGAGAAGCCAGATGGGGAAATAAGAAGCGCGGGGTCATCCGACCCCGCGCTTTTGTTAAACGCCGTTCTGGCTGGAAGCTACTTGACCGCCAGACGCTCGATCAAGGCTTGCAAGTCTGCCGCAGCCTTGTCAACGGTGGATTGTCCATACGCCACTTGCTGACCGATCAGCCGCAACTCGTTCACGAACTCCTGGTCGTTCGGCAGGTTTGGGCCTTGCGGGATCGTGCGGCCGGCGACCGCATTGTAGATCCGGTAAACCTCCGCATCCGTCTTGGAAGCGCCAACGCCGGTAGCGGCGCGCACAACCGGTGAGGAAGGCACACCGCGATTGGTTTGCAGGACCGCACCCGCGGTTGGGGTGGTGACGAAGAAGTTGATGAACAGCGTGGCCGCTTCCTTGTTCTGGCTGTCCTTGCTCACGCCCAGGTACTGGCTCATCTGGATGACGTACGAATCTTCGCCGCCCACGGGGAGCGTCGTCGCGCCGAGCTGGTCGGTCATAGCCGCCTGATAACCCGCCAACTGGTTGCTCCAAATCAAACCGATGGCCGCCTTGCCCGCCACGAGCGCCGAGTTATCGGTTCCGGTCTCGCCGTAGGTCGCGGTGGTGTCCGCGTCGGGGATTAGCCCCGCAGCGCGCATATCGGCCCACATTTGCAGCCATTTCTTGGCGGAGTCAACCGTCGCGTAGGATTTGCCGCCGTCGTCGAGGGTCCAGATTGGGGTGCCCTGCTGGGTGTAGAAATAGCTCATGTAGTTCGCCGTGTTGGTGCTGTTGTCCACGAAGGGCGCGACTCCGGCGGGTAGTTTCGCCTTGAGTTCTTTGCCGTAGGCGATCATCTCGTCCCAGGTCATGTTGTCCTTCGGGAGCGCGACCCCCGCTGCCTCGATCATCGTCTTGTTGTAGGCGAGGATGAGCGTGTTTGTGCCCAGGCTCACGACCCAGAGCTGATTGTCACGTGTCGCCGGGATGAGCGCGGCCTGGTCGAACCGTTCGGGCGTGTCAATCAAGAGCTGCTTGCCGAGATAGTCATTGAGCGGCTCGAGGTACTTGATGTAATCCGGGTAGTTGCCGCCGAACTGGATGATGTCAGGGGCATTGTTGCCGGCCAGTTGGGTGTCGATGATCTGGAAGTGGTCGGCCGTGCCGCCATTCGGCTCGCCGATCACTTTGATTTCGGGGTACGCCGCCTGGAACAACTGGATAACCTGTAGGGTTCGGCGCGCGCGGTCATCGTTCCCCCACCACCCGAAGCGAATCTCGGCGGGGCCGCCGGTGTATTCTGGCAGCCCATCGGCGCGGACTGGAACCTCGACCGTGACCTCTTTGACCACTTCTTTCTCGACGGTCTTGACGACTTCTACTTCTACTGTTTTAACAACTTCAACTTGCTTCTCCACAACCTGCGTCTCGATGACGACCTGGGGTGTCGGGGTAGTGCAGGCCGTGAACATCGTCACCAGCATTACCAAAAGTGTGATGGCACGAAATTGTTTCATCTGAGAATCCTCCTGTTTCTGTGTAGTTTTAGCTTTTTGAATCGTTTCAGCGGACAAACGCGGAACACCTCATCTATCGTCATTTCATACTCAAAGTCCTCCTGTTTTGTGCTAACCTTTAATACCCGTGGTCGTGATCCCCTGGACAAAGTACTTTTGCAGGGAGAAGAACAGGATAAAGGCGGGAATCATAGATAGTGTAGACATCGCCAGCGCGCCGCCCCAGTTGGAGACTGCGCCGGCGTCGCCGATGAAGGTGCGCAATGCCCGCGACACGCTGAACGTCTCCGGCTTGGTGAGGTACAGCAGGTGGTTGAAAAAGTCGTCCCACGTCCACAGAAAGGTGAACAGCGCAGTCGTCACCAGCGCGGGGCTGGCCAGCGGGATGATGATGCGCAGGAAAACCCCGATTGACGAGCACCCGTCGATGGTGGCTGCCTCATCCAGCTCCTTCGGCAGACTGCGGATGAATTGCACGAGCAAGAACACGAAGAATGCGTCCGTCGCCAGGAATTTCGGCGTGAGTATCGGCAGGTACGTCCCCACCCATCCGAAGGTGTTGAACATAATGTAGCGCGGCACGAGCGTGACATGCCCTGGGAGCATCAGCGTGATCATCATGATGGCGAACCAGAGGCCCCGGCCCACGAATTTGAGCCGCGCGAACGCATACGCCGCCATGGTGCAGGAGATCAGATTCCCGACGATCGCCACCACACACATAAAGAGTGAGTTCAGGAAGAACCTGCCAAAGGTCGTACCGGCGTAGCCTGTCCATCCGGTGACATAGTTCTCCAAGGTCACCGCTTTCGGTATCAGCCCCGGATCGCTGAAGATCATCGTGTTGGGCTTGAACGAGCTGATAATCATCCAGAGGACGGGGTAGACCATTACGATACCCAGGGCGATGATGAAGAGATGGGTCAAAGTATGGCGTACAACGGTGTTGGCTTTCACGTTATTCCCCCGTTCCATAGGACACCCACAAGTTCGATGTTCTCAAGACAATCGCCGTGAGCACTCCGATCACGAGCAGCAGCACCCACGCCATAGCGGAGGCGTACCCTAGCTCCCGGTAGGCCCACCCTTGAATGTACAGGTGCAGGGTATAGAACAGGGTGGAGTTGAGCACGCCGCCCCGGCCGCCGCCGATGATGTAAGCCTGGGTAAACGCCTGGAACGCGCCGATCATCTGCATCACCAGGTTGAACAGAATCACCGGCGAAAGCAAGGGGATGGTGATGGAGAAAAACTGCCGGACCTTGTTCGCGCCGTCCACACTCGCCGCTTCGTAGTACTCCTGCGGGATTTGCTTCAATCCCGCGAGGAAGATGATCATCGACGAGCCGAATTGCCACACCGTCAGCAGCACGAGCGTCCAGAGCGCGTACCTGGGATTGGTGATCCAGCCGGGAAGGTTGGTGAAACCAAGCGCTCCCAGAAACATATTGACCAGGCCGTCTTTCTCGAACAACTTGCGCCATAGTACCGCGATGGCCACCGAGCCGCCGAGTAACGTGGGGATATAGTACACGGCCCGGTAGAACGCCACCCCGCGCAGTTTCTGGTTCATCAGCATGGCCACCGCCAGGGCAAACGTCAGCTTCAGCGGAACGGACACGAAAACATACGTGAACGTCACAGACAGCGCCTTCAAGTAGTACGGGTCTACGCGCATCACTTCGCCTGTGGATGTGGTGAACTCGGACAGTCCGAATAGCGGCCCGAACATTTTCAGATAGTTGCCGAATCCGATCCAATGCGTCGCATCGGGCTTGGTGAAGTTATAGTTGGTGAAACCGAGCCACAGCGAGTAGGCCATTGGGTACAGCGTGAGCACGAGGAATCCCACGAGCCACGGCGCGAGAAACAAATAGCCGGCGGCGTTGCTCCTGAGAAACTTGACGATGCCGGACATCTTGCGCATAAAGAAACTTTCCTCCTGATGACTTGGGTATATCCGCCCGCGTCAAAACGGGGCCGGGCCTGTCGACTCACGGGCGATAAACCGGGCATAGGCTTCGACTCTCTGGTGGGGACGGTCGGGGTCCTGGATGCGGGCCAGTAGCAACTTCACTACCTCTCGCCCCACTTCAATCATGTTCTTAGAGCTGGTTGTCAGGCGCGGCGTCAGGTAGCGGGCCAGAGGGATATCATCATAACCGACCAGCGAGACGTCGGCGGGAACGCGCAGCCCTATGTCACCGGCGGCGCGCAGCGCGCCGATGGCCAGCAAGTCGTTGACGGCGAGTATGGCTGTTGGGCGCGCCGGGAGCCTGAGCAGTTGTAGGGCTGCCTGATACCCATCCTCAATGGTGGCGCCGCACGTGACGATGAGTTCTGGGTCAACCGGCAGACCGGCTGCCTGCAGACACTCCTGATAAGGCAGCAGCCGATCCAACCCACCCGCAGAACCTACGGGCGGTTCGACCGTCTCAGGATCGTCCCGCGGCGACCGCACGCCGTAAATCAAGCCAATTCGCCGGTGGTGTAACGACAATAAATGGGCCATGGCCTCCCGGGTTGCCGTCTCGTAATTAGATACCACGCAGTCTATCGCCTCGTGCTCGCCTATTTTGGCGATAGGAAATCGCCGTCTGAGCAATTGGGTCAAAATCTGTTGCGTCTCTTCCGATTGGAAGATGACGGCGCTCATCAAAATCAACCCGTCGATGCGCCGGCGTGACAGCTCCTTGAAAATATCTTTCCCATGATCGGGGTCGAGGTCGGCGCTGGAAAGGAGCATGTGGTATCCGGCTGTGCGCAACTCTTGCTCGACGCCATCGGCGGTTTGCCAGAAGTGCGGGTTGTGAATATCCGGGAGAATGACGCCGACGGTGTGGGTAACGCCCAACCGCAGCGCCTGGGCGCGGGCATCCGGCTCGTAGTCAAGCTCCTCGATGGCTTCTAAAACGCGCAGGCGAGTCTCTTCGGAAATCGGGACCCGGCCATCGGCCAGACCATTGACCACATACGAAACAGTCGCCGTCGAGACCCCCGCCAACCGCGCCACGTCAACTTGCGTCACTCGTTTCATAGATTTGCCGTCTTTCGTATCCCTGGTGCTTTTAGACTCAAAAAAGTGGGGAGTTCCTTAGTATTGAGCCTATCTGTGTCATTTATGCGCATAAGCCTATGTCCATAAGCCTAAGGGTGTAAGCTTATTCGTATAAGCTTATACGTATAAATTGACATAAACAATATAGCATAGGTTTGTTGTGGTGTCAAGAGGCAAACGGTGGGATTTTCACACAACCTTCCGGGAAGTCATATAACTTCTCGGAAGGTGTGAATACAATAAATCAGATCAATCAGAGAGAGGTTGCGCTTCTACATCAGGATAACCGTAGCAGGCTCGTTTCTACACAGCGACGGTTTCGCGGATGCGTTGCGCCAGCGCTAGCGCGCGTTCCGGCGCATCGCCGACGTAGTCGCGGGCGTCGAGGCTGGCGTGGATGGTCCCGGCATCCAGAGAGTGCAACAAGCGCGTATCTTCTGACAGCAGTTCGATCAGCGGGTTCGGTTCTCCGCCTTCGACTGCGCTCCACGCTTGCATCGCCACGTCGCGCAGGATTTCGTGCATGGCCTGGCGATCCGCGCCGGCTTTCACCAGGCGCATCAGCAGCGGTTCGATGCCGGCGAACGGCCCGTAGGTAGCGAGGTTGCGCGCGATGGCGGCGTCGCTGATGCGCAGGTCACGCACCAGCCGCGTGACCGTCCCCAGCAGCTCATCGGCGATGAGGAACGCCTCCGGCAGGATGATGCGCCGGTTGGCGGAGTCGTCGAGCGTGCGTTCCAGCAGGGAGTGCGCGGCGTTATCCCAAGCCACGCGGGGCAACTGCGCCAGATGCCGCGCCAGGCTGTTCACGTTCTCCGCGCGGATGGGATTGCGTTTGAAGGGCATCGCCGACGAACCGACCTGCTGTTTGCCGAACGGTTCGGCCCACTCGCCGATGGCCGGGTTTTGCAGGATGCGCAGGTCGAAGGCGAAGCGGTAGAGCGTGCTGCCCATGCCGGAGAGCGCCGTCAGCGCAGCCCAATCCTGGCGGCGTGGATAGGTCTGGTTGGCGACCGGCCAGGCGGGCAAGCCCAATTCTGCCATCACCGCGGCCTCGAATGTGGCGGGCGACGTTTGATCTTCCAAGAGTAGCTTGTAGGAGGCCGACGTTCCTACCGCGCCTTTGAAACCTTTGCCGCGCCACTCCGCCCGCACGCGCGCCAGGTCGGCGCGGTCGGCGAGCAGGTCTTGCGCGTAAGCAGCGAGCCGATAGCCCACCGTCGTCGGTTCGGCGGGCTGGATGTGCGTGAAGCCCATACACGGCTGGGCGGCCCGGCGTTCGATTTGCCCGGCGAAGTCCAACAGCAAGTTGTCCAGCTTGGGCAGCAGCAGGTCGAGCGCATCGCGGACCTGCAGCGCGATGGCGTTGTCGCGCACGTCCATCGAGGTGGCGCCCAGGTGGATGATGCCGCCGCCCACCGGACACTGTTCGGCAAAGGCGCGGATTTCGGCCATGACGTCGTGGCGGATGCTGGCCTCGATTTCCAGCGAGCGGGCGAAATTCACGTCCTCGGCGTGCGCTTCCAGGTCGGCGACTTGCTCCGTCGTCACCAGCCCAAAGCGGCTTTGCGCGCGCGCCAGCGCCACCCAAATGCGGCGGTACAGGCGGCGGGCGTACAACTCGCTCCACAGCTCGCGCATCTCCGGCGAGCCGTAGCGCCAGGTGAATGGGGAAACGTAAGGGTCAGGATGGGTCATTGCAAACCTCCGGCTATAGGCGTCAAATAGTCGTTTAGTCAGGTAGTCAGGGCAATGTGCGATTGATCGATTGCCAGGATGAGTATAAGTGAATGTGCTGAAGAGTCAATAAACTACGGGGGTAGGCTGAGCCGTACATCACACAAGGCGCGTGAGCGCAGTGACTCACGTGCCTTCGGTGTCGTCCTGCAGCGGCGTAACTACATCTTCTGGAGAATCCCGCAGGCCTTATCGGCGTCCTCGTCGCTATCCAGAGCGATGTAGAGGATGAAGCGCGCGCCGATCACTGCCCCGGAGAAGCTGTGTAGATTGATGCCCGCTGTGGCGAGCTTTTCGGTGAGGACGGCGGCGATGCCGGGAGCATTCTCGCCCTCGACGCGCACCGAGTGCAGCGATTTGGTGATGTTGAATCCCAAGAGCGAAGCCGCCTCAATTTCCCGATCTCCGCGCAGCGGGGTGACGAAGACCA
>DAOUAY010000626.1:0-7397 GCA_034432995.1 Anaerolineae bacterium
CGCAGTCTGCGCCTCTCGCGCGCTTCACTGTCTTGGAGACATGCTGCTTCGGCGGCTTGTAACGCTTCTTCCTCTACCAGTAATCCTTGTCGCTCATAGCGTTTCCGGGCGCGACTCCACTCCAAGACGACCGCCGACAGCGTTGACAGTTTCTTTGCTCGGCGGGTCAGGGCTGCATCGCCAGAAGGTAGGAAAACCAGATGATCCAGATCCGCGCACGATAAGCACAACGCGCCTTTATCTTCGAGCAGCGTAATCCAGGCTTTGGTCCCCAGGTTTTCGCCACACTCACCGCAGATGGATTCCCGGTGGGAGATAAAGACCTTTATCGCATTGTCTTGCGTCATGGTTTTGCTCTTTTGCCTTTATGCGCGTTTCCCTTCGCCAGTAGATAGCGAGGCCGCGTCACCCGCAATCAATTTGGGGTGGACTACTCTGATTCTCGAAACTCACCGACAATGCGCCGAATCTGCGCCACCGATATATCTGCTTGTTCGGTCTTGGAGTATATCGTCACCAGAATGATGTTATTAGAGGTTCTCAAGTAGTAGATGACACGATACCCGCCGCTTTTGCCCCTGGCGCTATCTTGATTCCGAACCCGCACTTTGAAAAGCGTATACCCGACGCCTGGGACTTGATCGCCAAGTATTTCTCCGGCCTGCAACGCTTCGATTACGGGGTCTACGTCGTCACGGATATGCCGATATTTCTTGGCAAGCGTGCGTAGATTACGTTTGAACTCTGGGGTGAATTGTACGTCAATCATCAGCCGTTGTCAGTCAGACTTCGATACCTGTCCACAACTCAGCAATCGGCAAGGTCTCTCCTCGCAATGCCTCTTGCCAGCCCTGACGAAAACTCTCTTCAGCCGGCTTCAACGCAATGCTTTGACGAAACAGGTGTATCATCTCCAACAAGAGCGGCAAGTATTCGTCCGGCGTCTGCGCCACTTCCTGGCGAATCCGGTCTGTATAGGTGGCTTGATAGGTCGTCATTGTTCATTCCTTTCCACAACACTATTTTTTCTTCCATTTTGTGCCATATCAGTCCCTTTGTCAAGCGATTTTTGCTGACCTCGATTGCCGCCCAACTCTATTTTATACCGAAGGGCCGGATCACTACTCCAGCCCCTCGCCCATTCTCCCCTCTACTTCCCCTTCACCACGATGCTCACCAGCTTCTTGTTCGGCACAATCACCTTGAGCACCTGCTGGCCTTCAAGGTGCCGTTGGACGTTCGCATCCGCCAGCGCCGCCGTCTTGATGGCCTCCTCGCCCGCATCCGCCGGGACGGTGACGCGCCCGCGCACTTTGCCGTTGATCTGCACCGGAATTTCAATTTCGTCCTCCACGAGCATCGCCGGGTCCCAGGTGGGCCACGTTTGCTGGTGGACGCTGTACGGCTTGCCCAGGAACGCCCACAGTTCCTCCGCCATGTGCGGCGCGACGGGCGCAACCAGGAGCAGCAGGGTGGTAATGGCTTCATCCCACAGCGCGCTGCCGTAGTGCGCGGACCTGGCCTTGTTGAGCGCGTTCGTGTACTCCATCAGCCGGGCGATGACGGTGTTGAAGCCGAAGTTCTCCAAATCCTCGGTGATGCTCCTGATGGCGAAGTGCATCGCGCGCAGCAGTTCGCGCTCGTTGAGCGTTTCGGTGGCTCCGGCTTGCGCCGTCGTCTGCGACGCCGCTTCCGTGACGATGTTCCACACGCGGTTGATCCAGCGCACGACGCCCTCGATGCCGTGGCTGTCCCACGGGCCGCCCTGTTCCCAGCGCCAGCCGAACATCAGGTACGCGCGCACCGTATCGGCCCCGTATTGCGCCACCAACTCGTCCGGCGCGACGACGTTCTTCTTGCTCTTGGACATCTTCTCCACGTCCAGGTGATAGAGGATATCCTTCGCTGTCCCGCCCTTTTCCTTGCCGGGGATGGCGACGGGCATATCCTCGTCGATCAACACGACCGTCAGTTCGCCGGCCTCCGACGTTTGCACCTTGAGGCTGACGTCGTCGCGGTCGATCACCTCGCCGCGCACCAAGTCGGCGCCGCGTTCGGCGGGGGGCCACGTGGCCTGATCCTTGAAGCTGTAGACGGTGATCCCCTCGGCTTTGAAGGCTGCGCCTTCCCACGCGCCGGTAACATCGACGCAGTCCCCGCAGCGCGGCTCGCCCAGGATGATGCCCTGGTTACGCAGTTGCAGCATCGGCTCGTCGAAGTTCACCACGCCGGCGTCGCGCAGCGCCTTGGTGAAGAAGCGTGTGTAGAGCAGGTGCATGACGGCGTGTTCCGCGCCGCCCGTGTAGGTATCCACCGGAACCCAGTATTTCGCTTCCTCCGTATCCCAGGGGATCGAATCGGCGTGCGCCGGTTCGCCTTCGCGGTAATAGGGGCTGAGATAGGCGTACTGGTACCACGACGAGCAGACGAATGTGTCCATGGTGTCGGTTTCGCGCGTCGCGTGACCGCCGCACTTCGGGCAGGTGGTGTGCAGGAAGCCCTCGTGATACTTGAGCGGGCTTTCGCCGGTCGGCATGAAGTCCACGTCGTCGGGCAGCAGCACGGGCAAATCCTCGTAGGGGACGGGAACCACACCGCATTTGTCGCAGTAGACGACGGGGATCGGCGCGCCCCAATAGCGCTGGCGGCTGATGAGCCAGTCGCGCAGGCGGTAGTTGATCGTGGCCTTGCCGCGCCCGCGTTCCGCCAGCCACTCGGTGACGCGCTGTTTGGCGACGTCGCCGGGTGTGCCGCTGAACTTGCCGGAGTTGATCATCGTGCCGTATTCGGCGTGGTAGAGCGCGTCGCGGTAGAACGGCAGGTTGCTGAGCATCTCCATGCACGTCCGGTTGTGACTGACGGGCGGGTAGATGGCCTTACAGCGCGCCAGGATTTCGGCGTCGCTCTCCACAGAATCCAGTTCGCGGACGCCGTCGCTGAAAATGAAGGCCCACCGCGCGCCAACGATCTCGTTCCAGTTGCCTTCCAGCAGGTAAGCCTGCATCAGCGCGATGTAGCGGTCGATTTGCGCGTTCCCGCGCAAGGTGACGAACAGCCCTTCGCCCAGGTCGCCGACCGGCGCGGCGGTGAACTCGATGCCGGCGTCTTTCAGCGCATCGGCGAAGCCCGCGCGGACGGAGCCGGGGAAGGCGAAGCTCTTGGCGAGGCCATCCACCCGGTCGATCACCGGGATGATCGGCAGGCCGAACTTGACGGCGAAGGCGAAGTCGCGATCGTCGTGGGCGGGGACGGCCATGATCGCACCCGTCCCGTAGGTGATCAGCACGTAGTCCGCGATCCAGATGGGGATGCGCGCGTCGTTGACGGGATTGACCGCATACGCGCCGGTGAAGACGCCGGTCTTCTCCTTCTCGGTGCTCATGCGCTCGATCTCGGTCTGGCGGGCGGCCTGCACTTGATAGGCCTTCACCGCCTCGCGGAACTCCGGCTTGGTGATGCGCTCCACCAGCGGGTGCTCCGGCGACAGCACCATGAACGTCGCGCCCCAGAGCGTGTCGGGCCGGGTGGTGAAGACGGTGAGTTGGTAATCAGTAATGGGTAATGAGTAATTAGTAATGGGTAATGAGTAATTAGTAATGGGTGATGGGGAATCAGTCATTGCTTCCTGTTCCTCAATTCCTGCGCCCCCGTTACTGATTACTACTCCCCCGTTACTGATTACTACTTTCTCATTACTCATTACTGATTTCTCATTACTGATTACCTCATCCACTAAAAACGTCACTTCCGCGCCTTCGCTGCGCTGAATCCAGTTGGTCTGCGCCAGGCGGATTTTGTCGGGCCAGTCGATCTTGGAGAAATCCAGCAGCTCGTCGGCGTACTTCGTGATCCGCCAGAACCACTGCTCCAAATCCTTCTTGAAGACCGGCGTGCCGCAGCGCTCGCAGATGTGCTCTTCGCCGATGACCTGCTCGCGCGCCAGCGTGGTCTTGCAGTTGGGGCAATAGTCCACCGGCGCTTTCTTGCGATACGCCAGCCCCATTTCGTAGAACTTGAGGAAGAACCACTCGCTCCAGCGGTAATAGCCGGGCAGACAGGAGATGGCCTCGCGCTCCCAATCGATCATCATCCCCATCGAGCGCAACTGCTGGCGCTCGCGTTCGATGTTGGCGAGCGTCCACGTCTTGGGATGGATGCTGCGCTGGATGGCGGCATTCTCGGCGGGCAGGCCGAAAGCGTCGAACCCCATCGGGAAGAGGACGTTGTAGCCCTGCATGCGCTTGAAGCGCGCGCGCACGTCGCTGGGTGACATCGCGTACCAGTGTCCGATGTGAATGTCGCCGCTGGGGTAGGGCAGCATCGTCAGCGCGTAGAACTTGGGCTTGCTGTGATCGACCACCGATTTGTAAAGACCGTCGGCGTTCCACCGCGCCTGCCACTTTGGCTCGATGTCTTGTGGATTATAGGGGTTGGGCATGATCTCCTCCTGTTGCCATTCCATGCATGGCTGCACAAATTTACCAGACCATTCTACCGCAATGGGCCGAAAAATCCAGCCACTCCCAGACGTAGGCTAGACTTTTATAGCTAATCCTCTACTTTATTTTGACAGCCACAAAAAAACGCTTATCATGGATGTATGTTTTACCTGTTGCACACGGTTTGCGTGTGAGCCACACTACTATCGTTTGAAGGAATAAGGAGGTTGTTACAATGAAAGACAAACGTTGGATACTGTTGCTCGTGACCCTATTACTGTCCGTCTCGTTGGCGTGTAATCTCTTCCGCGGGACACCGACGCCTGCTCCCACCACGGTTGCCCCGACCGAAGCGCCGACCGCAACCCCCCAGCCAACGGCGACCACAGAGCCAACCGCGACGCCGCGACCCACCGCAACCCCAAAACCCACCGCGACGTCGAAACCCACCGAGGTTCCGGCTGAAGGCTTTGAGTTGGAAATTATCAATCAATCCGGCCGGGATATATGGTACATCTACATTTCCCAAAGCGACGCGGATAATTGGGGCGATGATTGGCTTCAGGACGACGTCATCGCCGCCGGCGACAGCTACGTCGTCACCGGCATCCCCGCCGGCGTCTACGACTTGCAGGCCGAAGACGAGAACGGCGAGATCATCGAGACCATCTGGGAAGCCGAAATCACCGAGAGCACATTCTGGACCGTTATAGGCGGCGGTTCGCTGGAAGTGATCAACAACTCCACCGATATCATCGCGGAGCTTTATGTTTCTGCCTCCGACAGCGATTCGTGGGGCGACGATCAACTCGGCGGCGTGGCGATCAAGAGCGGCGGGTCCTACATCGTCGAAGGGCTGTCCAATGACGTGCTGTATGACGTCAAAGCTACCGATGCGGATGGCAATGCGATTGAATCCATCTACAACGTGTCCCTCAACGGGTGGTATACCTGGTACGTCGTTGGCAGGACGGACCTGCCCTCCAACGCGGTGTTGCGCTTCGAGGATGATTTCAGCACTAACCGCAACAACTGGGCTCGAATTGCCGAAACTGACGATGTCCATTATATCCCGCCCAAAGACGGAGAATACTGCATCCTCATCAAGAGTACCGATTTGACCGCCTGGGAGTGGTACGAACCATTCCGCCCGGATAAGTTCGTGGCCGAGGTCGCTTGCATCCCTGATGCGGGGACGGATGCCACCTGCGGCATTGGATTCGGCCCAGACGGCGACAATCTGTACTGGTTCGAAGTCTCGCCTGAGACACAAACCTACGCGTTGTTCTTGCTTCAGGACGACGCCTGGCAAGAAGCGCCCATCTCCTGGACGGAGTCCAAAAATATCGTGCCTACCGGCTGGAACTACCTGAGTATCGAGCGGGTGGGGGGCTACTTCACGGTCTTCGTCAACGGCGTGATGCTTGGGCAGGTGGAAAGCAACATCTTCCCCACCGGACGTGTCGGCATCGGCGGGGCGAGCTATGAAGATGGCAACGTGACCGTGTGCCTGGATGACCTGCGCGTGTGGCGGCTCGAATAAGCATGGGCCAAAACGAAGACGTGATCCGCGCGCTGCAGGCGGCGGCGGCGGTGACGCCCGATTCTGTGCCGCTGCAAAAACATATCGCCGATCTGCAACTGGCAAATGGCGACTACGTCGAGGCCGCGAAAACCTACCGCTACACGCTGGACCTAGCGCCGGATGACGACGCGATCAAGACGGGTCTCGCCGAAGCGTACTATCGCCAGGACAAGGTCGATGTGGCGCTGGTGATTTTGGAAGAAATCTTGCGGGGGCCGCAGCCGCCGGCCCCCGCGCTTCTGCTCGCCGCGCGGGTTTACCTGGCGGCCGGCGAACAGGCTACTGCGGTGCGCGTCTACGGGCACGCTATCGCCGCCGACTCCTCGTTGGCGGACGAAGACCTGGCGCGCCGTCTGACCAGCAGTGCGCCGGAAACCACGGCGGCGCCCCCGCCGGAGAACGAGCTGGTGTTCGTCACCGCCGGTGAAGAAGCCGCGCCGCCGTCTTCCTCGGATGTCGAACGTCCCCACCTGACCTTCAAGGACGTGGGCGGCATGGAAAAGCTCAAGGATGAGATTCGCATGAAGATCATCCACCCGCTCACCCACCCGGAAATCTACCGCGCCTACGGCAAGACGCTCGGCGGCGGTATCCTGATGTACGGGCCGCCGGGCTGCGGCAAGACGCACCTGGCGCGGGCGACCGCCGGAGAGGTCAAGGCGCATTTTCTCGCCATCGGCCTGCACGATGTGCTGGACATGTACCTGGGCCAGAGCGAGCACAACCTGCACGCCATCTTCGAACTGGCGCGCAGCAACACGCCCTGTGTCCTCTTCTTCGATGAAGTGGATGCGCTGGGCGCGAGCCGTTCCGACATGCGCTACAGCGCCGGGCGGCAGGTCATCAACCAGTTCCTCTCGGAGCTGGACGGTGTGAACACGTCCAACGAGGGTGTGCTCGTCCTCGCGGCGACCAACGCGCCGTGGCATCTCGATTCCGCGCTGCGCCGTCCAGGCCGCTTCGACCGCGTCATCTTCGTCCCACCGCCGGATGTGGAAGCGCGGGCTGCCATCCTCCAAATCTTGCTCGCGGGCAAACCTACGGACAAAATCGACTACGGCAGGTTGGCAAAACAGACCGAGGACTTCTCCGGCGCGGACTTGCGTGGCGCGATCGATATGGCGGTCGAAAACAAACTGCGCGAAGCGATGCGCACCGGCGCCGTCGCCCCCGTGCGCACCAACGACCTGCTCGACGTGATCAAAACTATCCACCCGACGACCAAGGAGTGGTTCGCCACCGCGCGCAACTACGCCATTTACTCCAACCAGAGCGGCCTCTACGACGACATCCTCGCCTACCTCAAGCTGCCAGGCAATGGCGGCGGCCGCAAGGGATTGTTTGGATAAGCCTTCAGTCGTCAGCTTTCAGCT
>DAOUAY010000627.1:0-2158 GCA_034432995.1 Anaerolineae bacterium
AAGTGTCGCAGTTGGGTTTCGGCGCGATGCGCTTGCCGATGACGGACGTGAACGGCGCGCAGGTCGTGGACCGCGCGTTGGCGATTCCGATGATCCACCGCGCGTTCGAGGCCGGGCTGAACTACATCGATACGGCGGTCGGCTACTGTAACGAGGACAGCCAGCGCGTCGTCGGTGAGGCGCTGAAAGGGTGGCGGGAGCGCATCGTCGTCTCGACGAAGAACCACTACTACGGTGAAGACGAATCCGCGTGGTGGACGAATCTGGAAAACAGCCTGCAACGGCTGGATGTGGAATACATCGACATCTACAACCACCACGGCATCAACTGGGAGCGCTACGTCAACGCCGTGGAGCCGCGCATCAGCAAGTGGATGTTGAAGGCGAAAGACCAGGGCCTTATCAAGCACATCTGCACCTCGTTCCACGACTCCAACGAGGCGCTGGTGAAACTGATCGATACCGGCTACGTGGAATCGATCACACTGCAATACAACCTGCTCAACCGCGATCTCGAAGCCGGCATCGCCCACGCCAAGGAGAAAGGCGTCGGCGTGGTGGTGATGGGGCCGGTAGCGGGCGGGCGATTGGGCGTGCGCTCGGAGGTGCTGGCGAACCTGATTCCCGGCGTCAACCGCGTGCCGGAGCTGGCGCTGCGCTTCGTGCTCTCCAATCCCGACGTGACGGTCGCGCTCTCTGGCATGGGCACGCTGCAGATGGTGGAAGAGAACGTCGTCATCGCGGCGGATGAAGTCAGCCTGACTGAGGAAGATAAAGCCGTGATCCGCGACCACGTCGAGCGGCTGGCGGAGATGGCGAAGCTCTACTGCACCGGTTGCAAGTACTGCCAGCCCTGCCCGATGGAAGTGAACATCCCGCACATCTTCGAACTGTATAACCTGGGCCAGGTCTACGGCCTGTGGGACTACGCCAAAGACAACTACGCCACCTTCCCCGACAGCCCCTGGATCGGCGGCAAGCAAGCTGACACATGCATCGAATGCGGCGAGTGCGAGGAGAAGTGCCCGCAAAACATCCAGATTCGGGAACAGCTCAAGATGGCGCACGCGGCGCTAGTCGCATAAAATTGCATGTATAATAGAAGTAACCAGAAGACATTATAATCAAAAGTCACAACTGCTTCGAGACTGTAGAGGATAATATGCCAGAAATCAGTAGATTCTATGGCATCGTGATCTTTATGAACTACAACGATCATGCACCACCCCACTTTCATGCTCGTTATCAAAACCAAGTGGTTACAGTCGAAATCGAAAACGGCTTTGTACGGGGAGAAATGAGCAAACGGGCGTTGACATTGATATTCGAGTGGTTCGAAATACACCAGGCTGAACTGATAGAGAACTGGGAACGCACAAGGTCACGACAACCATTGCAGAGAATTGCGCCGTTGGCATAGGAGGGGAAAAATGTTTCTTCATGTGACCAAGGTGAAATACCTTGAAAACTATAAATTAAGACTCACTTTCAGCAACGGAACTGTCAAGGATGCAAACTTGGAAGAGGAACTCTATGGTGAAGTATTTGAACCTCTAAAAAACCTCAAAATCTTCAGGCAAGTACGCGTAAATCACAATACGAATACGATAGAGTGGCCTAATGGAGCAGACTTTGCGCCAGAGTTTCTGCATGAAATCGGAGAGGAGGTAATTCCGGCGACATTGGAGTTGGCGACACAAGCCTATTGAGCAAGGTCTCTGTCTCCCACCGAAAGTACGCGCCAGGACGACCTCCTGGCGCGTATCAGCAAAATCATCCGTTCAATCCGCTCAATCCGCTGAGACCTACCGCGCCCAGGCGATGTCCAACTCGTGCAGCTTGCCGTCGGTAGGCACACCGGTTTGCGGATCCCAGCCCATCATCCCGTAGAACAAGGTGATGGCCTCGTTAAGCACTTCAGGCATAACCGGTTTCTCGTTGAGCGCGCCGCTGACGTGATAGTTGCTCATCCGCGCGGGCAGCGTGTCGTCGGCGCGCGTCAGCCCGGCGCGCAGGTTGAAGAGTCGCGCCATCGTCACACCGCGCTCGCCGACCTTGAGCAGTTCCCACTTGCTTGCCTTCCAGCCGGTGATCGCGCGCACCATCTCAATGATCTGATCGTCCGACCAGGGGACAAAAACACACAAGCCCAGGCTGT
>DAOUAY010000628.1:0-1894 GCA_034432995.1 Anaerolineae bacterium
GTTGGGCCTTAAGAAGGATAAGACGATTCTGACAGTTCACGACATCAACCATCTGGACAATCTGGGGGGATTTCGAAAAGCTCTTTATGTATTTATTTAGCGGGTCTTTAGCTGGCAGCTGGTGGGGCGATCAGTTGGGCGAAGCCCGCGATGGAACAAGATCGAGAACAGAGGGAGACCGTTGGCACAGCAGATCGGCCATCATGGGCACTGGATCCTTCCCCTGCTGCCTGCTGGTCCGCAAGATGCTCATCAGGACTTCCTGGGTGTGAGCCCCGTTCGTGGTCCGGTTGCCGCCCCAGACCTTGCGTATTACGGCTGCGGGACGCACGGCCTGTTCGCCTCGGTAGTTCGTCGCCTCCAATCCGGGGCACTTCAGATAGGTAAACAGGTGGTCAAACTCGTGGATCAGGTGATTGGCCAGCCTTTGATTGTCCGGCAGTCGGTAGGTGCGATCCAGCAAAGACACCATTTCCGCTTCCAGCCTGCCGGTCGCCACCCGCAGGCCGTGATCCGAGACCGTGCCCGCCTCATGGCGATCCCTCAGGTCCAATCCCTTCAACAGCAGCGTCTGGACGCGGGACGGGAACACAGCGCCCCCCGGCGTGGCGTCCAGGAGCATCCGGTCGCAGCGGTTGAGCAGGTGCCTCTGGCAGCTCTGATGAAAGGCCCGCAGGAACTGGTAGTAGATCTTCCAGCCGTCATGGATCAAGAAACCTTCGAAGTCCGTTCCAATCAAGGCCGCCGCTTCCCGGAAGCCCCGCCCAGGCAGAATCCCGTAAACCGTCACCTCGGCCGTGACCGCCACCCACAGCCACCACAGGATCGCCGCCACTTTCCAGCCACTCTCATCCATCGTGACGCTGAGGCTGGAACGAATGTGCTGCTTGAGCGCTTCATAGGTCGGCTCACACCTTGTGCCCATGCGCGCGATGGCTTGGCTCAGTCCACCCGGCGTCACCCGCAAACCAAACGCCCTGTCCAGAACCTCTGCCGTCTTGCCGAAGGGAATGCCAACGCTCTTGTTCAGCGCCGTCGCCAGCGCCAGCGCTTCCGGTCCCAGTTGCGAAGCCGCTGCACCCAGAGCGTCCGAGGTCTGGCGCTCGTGCCGGCCCTGAATCCTGGCTCCGCAATTCAGGCAAGTCCCAATATGAACCCGGAACCGGGTCACCCGGGTCTTCCTGACAATCTCACTTTGGTACTGCTCCTCAACCCGTTGGTGGTCAATCTCCCCGCCACAGTCGGGGCAGGCATCGGGCAGAAAGGCATCCAATTCCTCGTCCACCTGCAGCGGCACGGCCCGATGGGCCTTGCGTCCATATTCGGCTCCCGGCTTGCGACCAGGCTTCCTGGGATTCTCCTTGGGCTCCCCCTTGGAGAAAGGGGCCGCCTGGCGCTTGGCTGCTCGCCGGGCAAGGTCAAGCTCCTGTTGCAACCGATCCCTTTCGCGGCGGAGCCTGTCCCTTTCGTTACGAAGATCGCGATTCTCGTTTTCCAGTTCGGATTGGCGACGATGAAATTCTTCGATCTCCGATCGCAGTCTGTCGACCAGCTCTTGGAGCTCTTCGATGCGTTTCCTGGCGGTGAGGCCGAACAGTTTCATCCACCTCACCATACCAAAGAGGAAGGGATTTGTCCAGAGGGACGTGAATAATCTTTATATCATGCGGAGTTACACCCGCTAAATAATTACTTTGCCTATTGGACGACCGTCAATTACCGTGAAAGCTATGGTATTTACGCCTGCAACGGGATCCTCTTCAATCACGAATCGCCGCGCAGAGGCGAGACCTTCGTATCGCGGAAATCACACGCGCCGCAGCCCGCATCAAATCAGGCATTCAGGACAAGCTCTATCTTGGCAACCTGGATGCCAAACGCGATTGGGGCTATG
>DAOUAY010000629.1:0-4108 GCA_034432995.1 Anaerolineae bacterium
TGGCGCGCCAGCACCGCATCCGCGTCGGTGAAGGGATGATAGGGTGGAGCGTCGCCCATGCGGAAGCCCGCGTGGCGTCGCACGCCGAAGTCGACGAGGTGCGTGTGACCAATCCAGAATTGCCGGATACCCGTTCGGAGGCGGCTCTGCCGTTGCGCTCGCGGGGTGAGGTGCTCGGTGCGTTGAGCGTGCAGAGCACGCGACCAGACGCTTTCGACGCCGCGACTTTGACGGTGCTCCAGACCATGGTCGATCAGGTAGCGATTGCCATCGACAATGCGCGCTTGCTGGCGCAGGCTGAGGAATCCCTCGAAGCTGAGCGCCGCGCCTACGGTATGCAAATGCGGCAAGACTGGGACCTGGTGGCGCGCACCCGCGCCGTGAAAGGCTACGTCGGCGCCCGCGCTGTGACGGATACGCGAGAGGTGGCACTCTTCCCCGCTCAGGGTGAGTGGAGTCCCGAAATGCGCGCCGCGCGCCGCACGCACCAGAGCGTGCGTGGTTATACCGATGGGATGCCAACCCTTGCCGTCCCTATCCTGGTGCGCGAGCAGGTAGTGGGCGTGTTGAATTTCAGCAAGAGCCAGGATGCGCCGGGTCTCTCCTCGGACGACACCTGGACTCAGGAAGAAGTCAGCCTGCTCGAAGCGCTGGCCGCGCAGATGGGGCAGGCGTTGGAAAGCGCGCGCCTTTACCGGCAGACACAACTCCGCGCCGCCCGCGAAGGCGTGATCCGTGAAATCTCAGACCAGATGCAGCGCGCTACCGATCTATCGGCGCTGGTGCGCGTCACCACCGAGGCGTTGAACAAAACGCTCGGTGGATCGCGCGTCTACGTGCGCTGGGGCGCTCAAACGCAGGACGCAGCACAGACCGGACGGCCCGATGACGGACGGCCCGATCAGCCACAGCCTGACGGAGGCAACCATGGCGAAGCAGAATAGACGCACGGGCGACAGTTCGCCCCGCAGAAAATCGGCAGGTGCATCTGTATCCACACAGCGCCGGCTTACGCTGGGTTTCTTAACCGACAACCTCACACCGGGGTATCACAACGCGATCTGGCAGGGTGTGGAGTCCCTGGCGCGCGAGCGGGATGTAAATGTGCTCTGTCTCGTCGGCGCTTCGCTACACAATGAGCCGCATCCTGATGCGATGAACAATGTACTCTATGATTTGGTTGATAAGGAATGTTTCGATGGGTTGGTCATTGCCGCAGGGTCGATGGGGATGTCGATCGGCCCGGAGAAAATGCAGACATTCTGCGAGCGTTACCGGCCTTTGCCTATGGCCAGCATCGCCATACCGTTGGATGGCATCCCCAGTGTGCTGATGGATAATGACTATGGTATGCGTGAGATGATGCTTCATCTCGTGGAAGTGCACGGCTACCGGCGCATTGCCTTCTTCCACATGCAGGAGGGCCACCCGGAGAATGATGCGCGCTATAATGCCTACGTCAGTGTGTTGGCTGAACATGGGATTGCGGTTGATCCCACCCTTGTGATCCCCGGTGTTCATTACAACACGCCCGAATCCGGAATTCGCTTATTGTTGGATGAACGCCAATTGCGTCCGCGGATTGATGTTGAGGCGCTGATCGCTAACGATGATGGGATCGCGCTCCGGATATTGGACATCCTGCAGGCGCGGGGCATTCAAGTCCCTGATGACATGGCGGTCGTTGGCTTCGACGATATCGAGGATAGCCGCTACGTCATCCCTGCCCTGACGACGGTGCGCCAGCCTCTGCACGAGCAGGGTCGCCGGGCGGCGGAACTGGTGTTGGCGCAATGGCAAGAGGAAACCGTCTCGCCGCAGGTCAGCTTGCGTCCACAGTTGATCGTGCGCCAATCGTGTGGTTGTCTGGATGCTGCCGTGCTGCAAGCGCAATCGCGGTTGAGGCCAGAGACTTCCGCCGCACCCTACGTAGCCTTCCCGGCAGCTATGGCTACACGCCGTGAAGTCATGCTATCTGACATGGCCAGGCTGCTCACCGTTGAGCCGTTATCCGATGACGCCAGCGCAGTGGTCATGGCGCGTGTCATCCGTCTGGTGGATGCTTTCATTGGCGCAGCGCAGGATGAGGCTGCCGCCTCCGCCGAGGTCTTCTTGCGCGTACTCGATGGTCTCATGCGCCAGACGATGTTGGAACAGGGCGATGTGACAGCCTGGCAGAACAGTCTCTCGATTTTGCGTTCTCATGCACTTGCTTGCGCCAGTGACATAACCCTGTCGCAGCGCATCGAAGGTCTGGTGCAGCCAGCGCGGGTCCTGATCGGCGGCGCGGCGCAGCAAGCGCAGGCGCGCCAGCGGCTGCAAGCAGCCCAACGCGAAGGTGTCATGCGCGAAATCGGCCAGGTATTTGTTTCTACGGGCGCGCTGGATGATTTGTTGAACGTCATGGTTTCCGGATTGCCCCGGTTGGGCATTCCAGCTTTCTACCTGTCGATGTACGCCGACCTGCAAACGCCCAAAGAGGCGCCGTCGCCCTCGGTGATGTCGCAGTTGCTGTTGGCCCTCGACCGTACCCGTGATTGGGAACAGAGAGAACAACAACGCTATCCCGCACGTGACCTGCTGCCCCCGGACGTGCTGCCCGCGGATCGGCGTTATAGCCTGGTGATCGAACCTTTGCACTTCAGGGATGAGTACCTCGGTCAGGTCTGCTTCGAGGTTGGCCCGCGCGAAAGCGCCATCTACGACACATTGCGTCTGCAAATCAGCAGCGCGTTGCAAGGGGTGTTGGCTACCGAGCGACTGGCCGGTCGCGCGCTGCAACTGCAAACCGCCGCCGAAGTCTCCCGCGCCGCGAGTGCCGTGCTCGACCCAGATGATCTGATCCGGCAGGTCGTGACGCTGGTACGCGACCGCTTCAACCTCTATTACGCTGGCCTGTTCCTGGTGGAACCTGATCCGGCTGACCCCGCCGTGCAATGGGCCGTCTTGAGGTCGGGTTCGGGCGAGGCCGGGAAGCGCATGGTGGAACAGGGTCACCGCTTGCAGGTGGGCGGCGCTTCGATGATCGGCTGGTGTGTGGCTAACCGGCAAGCGCGCATCGCGCTGGACGTGGGCCGCGATGCGGTGCGTCGCCCGCACCCCCTGCTGCCCGACACGCGCTCCGAATTGGCTCTGCCCTTGATCAGCCGTGGCGACGTCATCGGCGCGTTGACGATCCAGAGCACACAAGAGAGCGCCTTTAGTCCCGAAGACATCACCGTCCTGCAAACATTGGCCGATCAGGTCGCCAATGCCATCACCAACGCCCGGCTGTATGAAGCCCTGGAATTCGAGCAGTACTTGATGAACGCCCTGATGGACAGTGTCCCGGATCACATCTACTTCAAGGACCGGGAGAGTCGCTTCCTCCGTGCCAGCCGTTCGCAAACCGAACGTTTTGGGTTGAGCCATCCGATGGACGCCATTGGCAAAAGCGACTTCGATTTCTTTACCGAGGATCATGCCCGTCCCGCTTACGAAGACGAGCAGCGCATCATCCGCACCGGCGAGCCGCTCTTGGGACTCGAAGAGCGCGAGACGTGGCCTGACCGGCCCGATACCTGGGTGTCGACGTCGAAAATGCCGCTGCGTGACCGCGAGGGCAACATCATCGGCACGTTTGGCATTTCGACGGATGTTACGCAGCGTAAAACCGCAGAGTTGCAGTTGGCCGAGGAACGCAACCTGTTGCGCATGCTGATCGACAACCTGCCAGATCACGTCTATGCCAAAGATGTCAAGAGCCGATTCACTCTCGCCAATCTAGCCGTGGCTCACCACATGGGAGTAACCGCGCCGGACGAACTGATCGGCAAAAACGACTTTGACTTTTATCCGTCAGACCTGGCAGGGCGCTATCATGCCGACGAACAGGCGCTTATGCAGTCAGAGCAATCTCTATTCACTCACGAAGAATTCACTCAGGATGCCGTTGGCCAACCTATGTGGACCTTGACCACCAAAGTGCTTTTGCGTGATAATCAAGAGAAAGTCGTCGGATTGGTGGGCATAGGCCGTGATATTACGGAGCGCAAGCGCACTGAAGCCTTGATGCGGCGGCGCGATCTGCAACTCCAGACGGTGGCCGACGTGGCGCGGATCGCCAGCG
>DAOUAY010000630.1:0-5259 GCA_034432995.1 Anaerolineae bacterium
AACGCCGTCATCAACTCCGCCCGCTCGCTCGAAAGCGTGGGAACGGCGTCCAGGCTATATTGTCGCAATCGCGCCACTCTATCGGTGATTGCCATACTCGGCTCCTGAACCTCTTCATATCTCCATTATGCGGTGAGATTGCCTCTTCCCTGAACCAACAATTATGCTCGCCCTGCCATTTTAACCTCTGTAAAGGCGTCATCGCTTATGGGATAGGCTAACGTGATCTCCCGCAACGCTTGCGCCCTCGCCAACGTCTTTTCAAGATCAATCGGTTGGCGCATCGCCAGCTCGATGCAAGCGATAACTTCACGGCTGATGCTACGACGGTGCAAGCGAGCCGCTTGTTTCAACTTTTCGTAAAGAGCTCCCGGGATATGATTTACGATCACAGTCGGCATAATCGCCCCTCCTGTCTCCAACGCCTTCATTATAAGGTTCTTTGTTGTGTAGACAAGGAAAACGTATAGCCCTCTTAACCGCTTCCGGCGGATCACAATCCGCCGTTGCCACATCAACCTGGGATTAATGAGATTTGAGAAAACAATCTGGTAACGACAGTTGGCGCAAGTTATGAGTCAGGTTCAGCCGTCCCTACGGGACGGAAGGGAAAGGCTTACTTTCCCCCGACGCTCAAGCGTCGGGCAACATTCAGATGTCCCTACGGGACAAGTCCTGCGTCCCGTAGGAATGCCTGACTATCGGCAGGCGCTAAAGCGCCTGCTGAGCAAGCAGCATTCTTATGCGTCCCGTAGGGACGCCTGACTGTCGGCAGGCGCTTTAGCGCCTGCTGAGCAAGAAACATTCTTATGCGTCCCGTAGGGACGCCTGAAGCATTGATGTAACCACACACTTGTGTAGAAATCCCAACTTGTGCTAAGATTACCCCATGCTCACATCCCTGGTCGTGACCAAACTCTACATCCCGCCGTCGCGCCCCAACGTGGTGGCGCGCCCGCGTCTGCTCGCGCAGCTCGACGAGGGGCTGCGCGCCGGCAAACCGCTCGCGCTCCTCTCCGCGCCGGCCGGGTTCGGCAAGACGACGCTGATCACCGAATGGGTGTGCGCCGCCGCGCGCGAAATCGCCTGGCTCTCGCTGGATGAAGGCGACAACGCCCCACTGCACTTCCTGGCCTATCTCGTCGCCGCGCTCCAACAGGCCGACGGGCGCATCGGGCGCTCCGTCCAGGCGCTCCTGCAACCGGCCGGCCTCGCCCAGACCAACGCGACGGCGCTCAACCGGCTGATCGCGCCGCTCATCGCGGACATCGCCGCCGCCGGGACGCCGCTCGTGCTCGTGCTCGACGACTACCACTTCATCACCAACGACGCCGTCCACGCCATCACGCGCTTCCTGCTCGAAAATCAGCCGCCGATCATGCACACCGTCATCAACACCCGCGAAGACCCGCCCCTGCCCCTGCCCCGCCTGCGCGCCCGCAACCAGATCGTCGAACTGCGCGAGCGCGACCTGCGCTTCACCGCCGAGGAAGCCGCCGCCTTCCTCAGCCAGACGATGCGACTGACGCTCTCCCCGCAGATCGTGGAAGCGTTAGAAGCGCGCACCGAAGGCTGGATCGCCGGGCTGCAACTGGCGGCGCTGGCTCTGCAAGATATGGCGACGCGCCAGGGCAGCCTGGCCGACACGCGCACCTTCATCGCAGCCTTCAGCGGCGACAACCGCTACGTGCTCGATTACCTCGTGGCCGAGGTGCTCCAACGCCAACCGCCCGCCGTCCGCGACTTTCTCCGGCAGACCGTCATCCTCGACCGGCTCACGGCCCCGTTATGCGATGCAGTGACGGGCCGCGACGACAGCCAGGCCATGCTCGAACGCCTGGACGCCGCCAACCTCTTCCTCATCCCCCTCGACCACCGGCGCGAGTGGTACCGCTATCACCGCCTCTTCGCCGAGACGTTGCGTCCCACCCTCCCGCCCGACAAAGCCGCCCGGCTGCGCCACCACGCGGCGCTGTGGCACGAAAGCCAGGGCGAGATGCCGACCGCGATTCAGCACGCCCTTTCCGGCGCAGCGGTCGCAGACGATCCCGCCGTGGCACACGGCCTACTCAACGACGCCGAACGCCTCATCCGCCAGGCCGCCGACCTCACCCTGCACAGCGGCGGCGTCGCAGCCGTGCGCGGTTGGCTGGATGCCCTGCCCGACGCCCGCGTGCGCGCCGACAGCGCGCTGGCGACCACCAAAGGCTGGATCCTCGCCTTGACCGGCGACGTGGAACCGGCGGAAGCCTACGCCGACGCCGCCGAAGCCTGTCTACGCGCAACGTACCCCGACGCCTTCCCCGATGTCGCCGACAAACGCCCCCGTCCGGGCAAAATCCCCACCGCTGACCTGGGCAAACTGTGGCTGCTGCGCGGCTACATCGCCCTGGGCCGCCGCAACTACACCCGCGCCACCGAGCACATCGACGCCGCCCTGCGCCTGCTCAAGAAGGAGCACGCGCACTGGCGCATCCTCGGCCTGTGGGGCATGGCCGAAGCGCAAGAACGCACCGGCGACATCGCCAAAGCCATCGCCACCCTGCGCGAAGCGCAACAGATCGGGAAAGCGGGCGATCTCGCCTCCGCAAACCAGGTCTTCGCCGTCGTCGTGGAAATGTCGCTGGCAGCGGCGCTCGACAGCCACGGCAAACGCCGCGAGGCCGTCGCCCTCTGCCACCAGGCCATCGAGCGTTACACCGATGCGGCGGGGCAGCCTTCACCGCTAGCGGGCCTCGTTTTCACGCGCATGGCGCTGCTCCACTACGAAGCCAACCAGCTCGAACAGGCGCGCCAGTATCACGAAAAAGGCCAGGCCCTCAGCGAACCGCTCGCCATCGGCAGCCTGCTGATGTTCTCGCTCGGCATCGCCGCGCCGGTTTTGCACGCCTGCGGCGAAACTGAAGCCGCGCTCGACGCCGTGCAACGCGCCCAACGCTACGCTTCAGAGGAAGCCCTCACCGACGCTCACTGGCTGGCGGCGACCGAGGCCGACCTCCACCTGCGCCAGGGCGACCTCGACTTCGTCGCGCAATGGGCAGAGACGATGCAGTTATCGCCCGAGGCTACGCCGGACTATCTACGCATCGAAGAGCACATGGTCTACGCGCGGCTGCTGCTGGCGCAAGGCCAGATCGCCGACGCGCGGCAATGGCTCAGCCGCCTGGAACGCTTCACGCAGGAGCGCGGCCTGGGACGCTGGCTGATCAGCGTCTATATCCTGCAGGCGCTCACCGAAGCAGCGGCCGGCTATCGTCCCACCGCGCTGGAACGGCTCACGCGCGCCGTCAAACTCGCCGCGCCGCAGGATTACGTCCGCGCCTTCCTCGACGAGGATGCGCGCGTGCTGGCGCTGCTGCCCGACGTGAAACGCGCTGCAACAGCGTTCGTGGAACAGGTGCTCGCCGAGGGTGGCGCGGTCAGAGACCGGCCACAGCAAACCTCACGTCAGACGCCTACGCGGGATCACAATCCCGCGCTCTCCGCGCTCCCGGCGCTCGTCGAACCGCTCAGCGAACGCGAAACTGAGGTGCTGCGCTTCCTGGCGCTCGGCTTCTCCAACAAGGAGATCGCCGCGAAGCTCTTCATCGCCACGGGGACGGTGAAACAACACCTCAAGAGCATCTACGGCAAACTCGACGTTCACAACCGCACCGAGGCCACCCACCGCGCCGGAGAACTTGGGCTGCTGTAGGAGAAATCGTACACGGATTTCACGGATGCTACGGATTTTTTTCTTTGATAAAGAATCCGTCTTTTCCGTGTTCATCCGTGTACCAATCCCAAAAATCTGCTTAATCTGCTCAATCTGCTGACGAAAAAAACCATGCAAAACGTAAACTCGCAAAAACGCCAAGACCTCGTCACATGGCTCTCCACGCTGCTGACGCTGGGGACGGGCGCGCTGTTCTTTATCAAGACCGGCTCGCCGCTGAACCGAGGCATCTACGTGGCGAAGATGCTCGCTACGGCGCTGTCGCCGCTCGTCGCCCTGTTCGGGATTGCGCGAGCATTGAGTGATTTGGGTTCTGGCAGACGAGCGCCTCAAGTAGCGGGCGGCGCGAGTGGCGCGCTGGCGCTCCTCTACACGTGGCGCGTGCTGACGCAGCACACCGGCTTCGAGCGAGCGTTCGGCCCGCACTGGCGCGCCAAAATCCCCCCTGCGCAGGCGGCGCGCATCCACCGCGCGCGGTGGCTGTGGTATCTCCCCCAGGGCATCTCACCCGCGCCCAAGCCCCGCTGGACGCGCGACGTCATCTACTGGAAACTCCCGCTTCCTCAATCCGACACCGTCCGCCCGCTCCTCTGCGACGTATGGCAGCCGCCGAAAGGCGTCAAACCTTCCGGGCTGGCGCTGATCTACTGTCACGGCGGCAGTTGGCGTTTTCTGAACAAGGACATCGGCACGCGCCCCATCTTCCGCTACCTGGCGGCGCAGGGCCACGTCGTCATGGACATCGCCTACCGGCTGTGGCCCGAAACCGACCTCTTCGGCATGGTCGGTGACGTGAAGCGCGCCATCGTCTGGCTCAAGGCCAACGCCCACCGGTTGGGCATCGATCCGGCGCGCGTCGTCATCTCTGGCGGATCGGCGGGCGGGCATCTCGCGCTGCTGACGGCCTACACGCCCCATCACCCCGCGCTCACGCCAGATGACCTGCGCAACGCCGACGCCTCCGTGCGCGCCGTGGTCTCGTTCTACGGCGCGGTGGACATGCGCGCCACGTATCACAACGTCCCCGCCAACCCGGAGATCGGGCTGCTGCTTGGCGGGTCGCCGGATGAAGTCCCCGACATCTACGCGCTGGCCTCGCCCATCGAGCACGTCGGGTCGCAATGCCCGCCCACCCTGCTCATCCAGGGCACGCACGACTGGTACATGCCGTTGGAATCCACCCGCGCCATGCACCGCAAGCTGTTGGAGGCCGGCGTTCCGGCGGTCTACGCCGAATTTCCCCAGACCGATCACGCCTTCGACCTCGTCCTGCCGCGCTACGCCCCCGCCGCCCGCGCCGCCCGCCGCGCCGTCGAGCGGTTTCTCGCGTTGATGCTGGCGGACTGACCTAAACACAGAGACACAGAGATCACAGAGTTTTTTGGTTTTCTCTGTGCTCTCCGTGTCTCTGTGGTAAACCTCTTCCTCAACGCAAATACCCCCTCAATACCCCCTTTGGGGCATGTGAAACCCTCCCGCATGAAGTATCCTGTCTACAGATCGAAAAATCCAAAACACGAACCGCGAATCGCGCGCATCGTTAC